>JBAXUY010000160.1:0-6240 GCA_037129475.1 Planctomycetia bacterium
ACGCTCTGCTGGCCGTAGATCGGGAGGTGGCGGTAGTAGACCTCGAGGATCATCGTGGCCATCGAAGTGGTGTAGAGGCGGCCGCCCGACTCCGGACCGTGGCCTTTGTCGAATTCCTCGAACCAACTGCCGGCCGCGTGGCCCTTCGTCTGCTGCGACTTCACGAGCATGTCGCGCATCTTCGTGTTCCATGCCACCCACGCGTCGCCCTCCATGTGATGGAGGATCTGGGTCGCGTAGTAGTTGTAGTAGAGATCAGTGCTCGGGCCCTTCTTGGCCAGCCGCATCACGCCGCGCTGCAGGGCCGGGTTGTCCTTCTTCCACCCGAGATACATCCGGCAGAGCAGCCCGACGGCCGACGTTCCATAGCCGTTGCCTGGGTCGGTATAGCCATACATCGCGCCGTCGTCGGCCTGCACACGGTTGAGAAACTCGACCGCCTTCTTGATGGTGAGCGGGCTCACTTGGAGGAACGCCATGTGGCCGCTCTTGAGCGCCATCAGCTGCCAACCCACGGCCGACGTGTCGCCCGGCTGCTTCGGTGCATACCGCCAGCCACCGCCCACCGGGTCTTGCGCCGCCATGATGTAGTTGAGCGCGAGCTGAGCCGGGCCGGCCAGTCGCTTGTCTTGCGTCATCGCGTAGGTTTCGGAAAGCGCGATGCCGGCCAGGCCCTGGGCGTAGAGGTTGCCCCCCTTCTCGTATGCCTTGCCCTGACCATTCACGGCCATCGCGGCGAGAAAGCCGATCCCAGCCTCGAATTGTTTCTTATAGGGCCCCTCTTTATGCGTGTAGCCGCGGCCGAGCATCGGCAGCAGCGCCATCGCCGTGGCCCCGCCGCGGTCCTGGATCTTGCCGGGGTGGGAGCAGTTGCCGTTGCAGCTCGGGCACTTCGTGAAGTCAAAGCTCCATCCGCCGTCCGGCATTTGGTGATTGACGATCCATTTGATGGCGGCCTCGACAGCCGCCTCGCTCTGGGCGCTGCCACCGCCCGTCTGCACGAGTTTGCTGCGCATCTTCGGGTCGGTGCGGCCGCCGAGGCCGCCGGCCTGGCCGCCGATGGCGCCGACGCTCGCGAGCAGGTCGGACGAGGCGGCCGTTTCGGTGCTGAAGTCGGTGAACTCGACGGAGACCGCCGCCGCATCGATGTCGGCGGCCTCGCTCACCACCTGCACGTCTTCCACGACCGTGGCGTCGGGCAGGACGACCTCGTTGCTCACGTCCTGCGTCTGTGGCTGATCGAGCGGTGTTTCCTCCTCGAACTCCTCGAACTCCTCGACCACCTCCGGTGCCGACGAGACGATGACGCGTGGCTTCTCTTCCTTCGGCGGCTCCTGCACGATGAGTGCCATCGAGAGGAGCACGACGATGTGCAGGAGCATGCTCACGGCCCACGCGGGCGCCTGGCGGAGGATGCCGGCGCCGGCCGGGCGATGCGGCACGTCCCCACCCGCTGGTTGAGCGGGCGCGGCGGACTGTGCTGCGGCCGGTGGCTTCGGAGGGGCCGGCGCCGGCTTGGCAGCCGCGGCGGGAGCCTTGGGCGCGGTCGCCTTCGGAGGCGTGGCCGCCGGAGCCGGGGGCGTTGTGCCCGTGCCTGACTGGATTTGGCTGGCCATTCGATTCGGCCCGTGGACGGCGACCCGATCACCACTATTCATAGTATCGACGCGAGGCACGTTCGCAAACCGTGACCGGGGCTTTTGGCCCGTGCGACGCAGGGCCGCTGGCGGCGTTCCCCCGGGATGATTACGATCCGGGGCTCCCGGCGTCCGCCCCCCCTGGCAGCGAGAGTCCCGATGGCAAAAGGCAAGAAGAAACTCGAAGTGGTGCACCTCGTGTGCGAGGAAACCGGCGACATGAATTACACGCTGCGTCGCAAGACGGGCGGCGAGAAGCTGAAGGTGAAGAAATATTCGCCGCGGCTCCGCAAGCACACGGTCCACAACGAGAAGCGGAAGTAGCCGTTCGGAGCGGGCACGCCGGCGTGTAGCCGCAGAGTGGCACTCTGCGGCATGTGGCCGAGTCAGCCGACGGCGGCGAGCATCGCCTCGACGTCGGCCGGATGAACCCGCTCCACCCGGTCGGCGCGGCGCTGCAGCGACGTCTCCACGGTCGCGTCGGGCTCCGCGATCACGAGCCGGCATTCCGCCTGCCGCCTGAATCGGGCCTCGCCGGGCCTCGTCACGATCTCGATCTCGCAGGTGTCGCCGCTGCCGACGCGCGCCGCGAAGGGGATCGCCTCAGCGATGGCCCGCTCGAGCGGTGTGTCGCCGAACGAGGCGGGCAGCCCCCAGCGGAGCGTGTCGACAGGCCGCGCGGCCAGCCCTTGGCGGCAGCGCGTCAACCGTCCCCGGCGTATGAAGTAGGCGACGTTCGGCCCGTCGCGCCAGCGGGCGGTGGCCGTGGGGTCGGTGGGGTGCCACACATGCAGCGAGCAGGTGCGGTCGAGGATCGACTCGAGCCGCACGCCCGTCGCCCGGAGCCGCAGGCCGAGGTCGTCATCTTCCTGGCCCCAGCCGACGAACCGCTCGTCGAATCCATTGACCTTTTCGAAGTCGCGCCGCCAGACGCCGAAGTTTCCCCCCGCCAGCCGCGGCTTCGAGGGATGGCGCAGCAGCGTGTGCCACCAGGCCTTGCGAAACCTGCGGCGCAGGACGCGGCGCTCACTGTCGGGCACGAGCGCCTCGAGGTCGATGGCCGCGAGCGCGTCGGGCACGAGCGTGGCGCTCGCCGCCTCCGGCAGACGGGCACAGTAGCCGAGGTGGGCCACGCCCGGACGGCGTCGAGCCAGATACGCCGCGACATGGTCGCGGGGCAGCATGCAGTCGCCGTCGAGAAAGAGGAGAGAGTCGCCGACGGCCAGCCGCGCCCCCTGGTTCCGCACCCGCGCCAGACGGAAGCCCGCGTGCGGCTCGCTCGTGAATCGCACTGGGAAGGGGGCCGATGCGGCGCACGCGGCCACGACGTCGGCCGTGTCGTCACGCGAGCCGTCGTCCGCCACGATCACCTCGATCCGGCCGTCGATGCCGGCTTGTGCGGCGATCGATTCGAGCACGAGCGCCAGGTGCCGCGGTTTTTCGAACGTGTTGACGATGAGCGAGCAGTCGATGCCGGGCGACGTCATGCCGTGCCTCCGTTGCCGGCAGCGCCAGGGCCGGCACGGATCGCAGACTGCACGAGCCGGTCGAGTTCGGTCTCACCATCGAGAAACTCGATCGCGATCTCGACGGCGGCGAGCGGGGTGTCGCGGAGCATCTCATGCGGCAGCTTCACGAGATCCTTGAGCGTGGTGACGGCGAGGTCGGCGCGGGCGGCGGCGGCCAGGCCGCCCAGCGTCGCCACGTCGGCGGCGGTGTAGGCGTGGTGATCTGCAAACGGCCGAAACTCGATCACCTCCGCCCCAAGACGCTCGAGCGTGCGGTGGAAGGCCGCCGGATTGCCGATGCCGCAGAAGGCGGCGACGCGCTTCCCGCGGACCGCATCGAGCGGCAGCTCGCGGCCGGACGTCGTGCGCAGCCGATGCGGCGCGTGCGACGCTTGGGCCCACACCCGTGGCCCGCGGCCGCGGCAGATGTCGGCGAGCGCGGCGATGATCTCCCGCCGCCGGTCGGGCTCGATGGCATCTGCACGAGTGAGCACGACTGCGTGTGCCCTCGCGAGCCCGCCGAGCGGTTCGCGGAGCATGCCCCGCGGAAATAGATGGCCGCAGCCGAAGGGATCAGTGGCATCGACCGCGACGATGTCGAGATCGCGGGCCAGCCGCCGGTGTTGGAAGCCGTCGTCGAGCACGATTGCCTGTGCACCGTGCGACACGGCCAGCACAGCCGCGGCCACGCGATCGCGGTCGGCCACGTGCGGCACGCCGGGGAGCACGAGTGCGAGTTCCGCCGCCTCGTCGCTCGTCTGCCCGCGGGCGGCGCCATAGCCGCGGCTCACGATCGCAGGCTGGCGGCCCCCTGCGAGGCAGCGCCGCGCCGTCCAGGCCACGAGGGGCGTCTTCCCGGTGCCGCCGAGCGTGAGGTTGCCCACGGAAATCACCGGCACCTTTGCGCGCCTCGCCGGCAGGATGCCGAGGTCATACGCGGAGTTGCGGGCCCGTACCGCCGCGCCGTAGGGCACCGCGAGCGCTCCGAGCGCGGCACGGGCGAGCGCCGCCGCCGCGCCGCGGCGCGATCCGTCGACGAGCCCGCGAAACGCTTCGGCGTCGGGAAGAACAGGCATACGCTCCACGCTCGGGTGTCGGCCCGAAGCGGGGAAAAGCCGCGGGCCAGGCCTCGGGCACGATAGGAGCGGCCACGAAATGCCGTCAACGCGGCGAACCGACGGGGTGGGCCGGCCGATATACTTCATGGAGTCAGCGTTCGCCGGCACATACCGCCGCCGGCACCCTCGGAGCCTCCGTGATGGCGACCGTTTCCGATCCCTCCGCCCCGGCCGGGGTGGTCGAGCCGGTCGTGCCTGCCGGAGCGAGTCCGGCGGATGCGGTCGCCGATCTGGCCGTCGCCGGCTGGCAGGCGGGCGGCGAGGCCGAATCGAAGTCAGATCGCTATCTGGCCAGGCGGCTGGCCGCGGCGAGCGCCGACTTCAAGGGCGTCGCGCTGACGACGTTCGTCCTTGGCGCCGCGGTCTGCGGTGGGGCATGGCTCGCGCTCGGCATCCTCGTCGAGCACTGGCTGGTGCCGGGCGGGCTGCCGCCGAGTCTGCGCTGGGCATGGCTGGGCGTCGCGGCCGTCGCGCTGACGGCCGCCGCCATCCGCTGGCTCGTGCCGCTCGTGCGCTACCGGGTGAACCTTGTCTACGCCGCGCGGGCCATCGAGCGTGAGCACCCCGAACTCCACAATGACCTCGTCAACACGGTGCTCGTGAAGGCGCACCCGGAATCGAATCCGGCCAAGGTCGTGCGGTCGCTCGAACGCCGCACCGCGAAGCAGCTCGCCGACGTGCCCGTCGAGGCGGTGATCGACCGCACGGTGCCACTCCGGCTGGCCTACGTGCTCGCGGCGCTCGTGGGCGTGGCGTGCCTCTATGAACTGGCCGCCCCGAAGAGCCTGCTCGTGAGCGCCGCTCGGCTGCTCGCGCCGTGGGTCGGCTGGGCCGCGCCGTCGCGCGTGCGCGTCGAACTGCCGCGTCTGGCCTGGCGGATGCCCGGCGAGCAGGGGCCCCTCGACGAACCCGTCGATCGCCGGCGAGTTGCCGTCGAGGCCGGCAGCGCCACGCTGGTGCGCGGACGGCAGCTCGTGGTGGCCGCCGACATCCGCGGCTTGCGGCGGGACGAGAAGCCGGTGGTCGTCGTGGCGCCGCTGCGGGCCGATGGCGCCGTCGACCAGGCGGCGCCTGCGTGGCGCACGGAGATGAGCCGTGGGCAGGCCGAGCGCGGGTCGCAACGGCTCTTCACGGCCGTCCTTCCGGACGCCGCCCGTGGCCTCGACCATTCCGTGGAGATCACGATCGTCGCCGGCGACGCGCGCACGGCGCCACTGCGCGTGGCCGTGGTCGATTCGCCGACACTGCTCGTGCGTGAGATCCGCTACGCCTTTCCCGCGTATACGCGCCGGGCGCCGGAGACCGTGGCCTGGCAGGGCGACATTCGCGCCGTCGAGGGCACGGAGGTCACGATCGTGGCGGAGAGCAACCGGCCGCTCGACGACGCGTGGATCGACTTCGACGGCGACGGCGGTCGCGACCTGCGGTTCACCAAGTCGGCCGCCGATTTGGCACGGGTGACGAAATCGTTTCATCTGCATCTCAAGGCCGACGGCATCGGTCCGGAACACGCGTCGTATCGCCTCGTGTATCAGCCCCGGGCCGTCGCCGACGCGAGCCGTGAGGCGGCGATCACCGACGCGATGGAACATCGCATCGAGGTGCTCGCCGACATCGCGCCCGAAGTGGCGATCGAGGAGCCGCGGGAGTCGCCCATCCGGGTGCCGCCGGCGGCGCCTGTGAGCGTGCGGGTGCAGGCGCACGATCCCGACTTCGCGCTCGCGCGGGTCGCCATCGAGACGCGGCTGCAAGGCGGGGCAGCCGGGGCGGATGTCGTGCTGCTCGAGCAGGAGCATTCCGGCATGTTCCGCGGCACCGCGCAGCTCGTGCCGGAGCGGCTCGGAGCGGGCCCGGGGGCGACGCTCGAATACCGCGCGGTCGCCGTCGACAACCGGCCGAAGCGGCCCAACGTGACGCATTCACCGTGGCAGGCCTTGCGGATCGATCCTGCGGCGCCGCCGCGGCAGCCCGAGCAGC
>JBAXUY010000161.1:0-6204 GCA_037129475.1 Planctomycetia bacterium
ACCTGCCGCTCTCCACCTACACCGAGGCCTACTGGAAGATCGACCTCCACAACCTCCTCCACTTTCTCGCGCTGCGCATGGATCCCCACGCCCAGCTCGAAATCCGGCGCTACTCCGAAACGATCGGCCGCGAAATCGTGAAGCCGCTGTTTCCGCTCGTCTGGGAGGCGTTCCTCGACTATCGCGTCGAGGCCATGCGGCTCACGAAGCTCGATCGCGGCGTGATCGCCCGGCTCGTCGCCCAGAGCGGCGGCAAGGGCCTGCCGGCGTCACGTGTCGACTTCCTCGCCGCGCAAGACCCCTCGTGGCACGGCCTCGAACGCTGCCGCGAGCGCGACGAGTGCCTCGACAAGCTCGTATCCCTCGGTCTCGTCACTCCGTAACCCTTTTTCACCCATGCCCATGCCCACGCCCGTGCTCTCCCCGTCCACCGACCCGGTCGTCAACGAGCTTCTGAGGCTCAACCAGCAGCTTCTCGACGCGATCGCGGCCGGCGACTGGGATGCCTACCGCAGTCTCGTGGCCGAAGACATCACCTGCTTCGAGCCTGAGGCCGAAGGCCATCTCGTGCAGGGGCTCGCGTTCCACGAGTTCTACTTCAAGCTCGGCGGCGGCAAGCCCCAGCCGCCGAAGCACCTCACCACGACGATGGTGGCGCCGAAGGTCCGGCTGCTGGCCGACGGTGCGGCACTGGTGGCCTACGTGCGGCTCGTGCAGAAACTCGACGCCGACGGCAGGCCGATCACGGTGTCGTCCGAGGAGACCCGGCTGTGGCAGAAAGTGGGCGGCCGCTGGCAGCACGTCCACTTCCACCGTTCGTAGCGCGTGCCGGCTCGGGGGAGCCCGAAGCCGGCGCGCGTTAACGGAACGACCGCAGCACGACGTCGACTTCCGTGCCGGGGTCGTGGATCGCGCCGCCGGCGGGCAGGGCGATGTAGCCAGTCGCGCTCGCGAAGCCGCGCAGGTCCGACGACCCCGTCCACGGCAGCGGCGTCGCGATGAGTGAGTCCGGCGTCCGCTCCAGTCGGCACGGGAGATAGACGGGCCGGTCGGCGGCAGCCTTCGCGGTGGCGGTGAGCCGGGCGCGAGACCGCGGCAGGTGCCACGTGTCGCGCGGCCGACCGGCGAGGATCATGAGTGCCGGCCGCACGAACAGGTCGAAGCAGACGAGGCTGCTCGCCGGATTGCCCGGCAGTCCGAAGACGAGCGTCGGGGTGGAGTCGTCGCGACGATACACGCCGAACCAGACCGGCTTGCCCGGTTTGTGGCGCACCTTGTGGAAGATCTTCTCGACGCCGCACCGCCGGAACATGTCGGGCACGAGGTCGAGATCGCCCGCCGAGACGCCACCCGAGAGCAGGAGCACGTCGGCCGCGAGGCCCTGGGCCACCGCCGCGCGGATCGCCTCGGGCCGGTCGGCCACGAGCCCCAGTGGAATCGGTTCGGCGGCAAGCAGCCGCGCCGCGGCCGTGAGCATCGGGCCATTCGAGTTTCGCGTCTGTCCGAAGGCGGGCATCGCCTCGGGTGACACGAGTTCGCTGCCGGTCGAGAGGATCGCGACCCGCGGCCGGCAGGCGGCAACGACGTGCGTCGCCCCAGCCTCGGCGGCGAGGCCGATCTCCGCAGCCCCGAGCACGCTGCCGGCAGGCAGCACCGGCTCGCCCGCGCGGAACGCGGTGCCCTGCCTGGCGACATGCTGCCCGGGGCGGAATCGCTCGTCGCGGAGCCGCACGCGGCCGCCGGCATGGCTCGCCGCCGTGCCATCGACAGCGCACTCCACGGGAACGACCGCATCGGCGCCCGCGGGAATCGGCGCTCCCGTCATGATCCGGGCGCAACACCCGGCGCGGATCTCGAGTGCTGTCACGTCGCCGGCAGCGAGATCGACGACCACGTCGAGTTCGATGGCGGTTCCACCCGCCGCCACGACATCGCCGTCGCGAAGTGCAAACCCGTCCATCATCGCCCGGTCCCACGGCGGTGAATCGACGTCCGCGACGACCGGCTCCGCGAGGGTGAGGCCACAGGCGTCGAGCAGCCGCTGCCGCCGCGCCGACAGCGGCGCGGCGGTCGCTTCGACGAGCGCGATCGCTTCGGCAAGCTCGATCATGCGGCCCGCACGGCGAGGAACGCCCGCAGGAGGTCGTAGCCCGCGGGTGTCAGGAAACTTTCGGGGTGGAACTGCATGCCGTAGATCGGCAGCGTCTTGTGACGGATCGCCATGATCTCGCGCGAGCCATCCGGAGCCGTCGACCACGCATCGATCTCGAAGTCGCGCGGCACTGTCGGTGGATCGATCACGAGGCTGTGGTAGCGGGTGGCCTCGATGGGGCTCTCGAGGCCCGTAAACAGCCCTCGGCCGGAGTGCTCGATCGCATCCACCTTGCCGTGCATCAGCCGCTTGGCCCGCACGATCGTGCCGCCGAACACCTGCCCGATCGACTGGTGGCCGAGGCACACGCCGAGAATCGGCATCCGGCCGGCGAACCGGCGCACAGCGTCGCACGAGATGCCCGCCTCGCTCGGCGTGCACGGCCCCGGCGAGATCACGAGGTGGCTCGGCCTCTTCGCCGCGATCTCGTCGCTCGTGATCCGGTCGTTGCGGTGCACCTCGAGCGGCAACTCGGGCGCGATCTCGCCGATCCGCTGGACGAGGTTCCAGGTGAACGAGTCGTAGTTGTCGATGAGGAGGATCATTCCAACAGCGTGCCAGGATGCCCCTCGCGGTCGACGAGTGGCATCACGTGCGGCCTGTAGATCTGGGTGTAGGCCTCGGCGAGGCGGTGGGCGTCGAGCGATTCCTGTGAGGCCCAATGTTCCACGAGCGTGAACCGGCGCGGCTCCGCCGACGAATGGTAGACGTCGAATCGCAGGCAACCGGGCTCGGCACGGCTCTTCCGCATCGCCTCGGCGAGCAGGTCGCGAATCTTCGGCACATCGGCCGGATCCTTGGCGGTGAGCAGCACATTCAGGCAGATCATCGGCACCTCCTCGCCCTACTCTACCAGCACGATCGCCCCTGCGGAGCCACCAGCCGCCCCGCCCTGCCCGCCCGCGGCACGCCGGGCGAGCACGCGGATGTAGGGCGGCAGAAAGGCCGCCCGATGCCCCCACGAACCGGTGACGGCATCGGGCCGCGTGTGGTCGGGTTCATGGAAGTCCTCGATCACGAAGCCAGCCGCGCAGATGCCACCGAGGATCGCGGAAAGCGAATGGATGAATTCGTGCGTGCCGGGCTCCCGCAGCCGCGATGGACCGGCAGCCGGCAGCGGCTCGGCGCCTCGCTGCGAATGGATGAGTTCGTAGCGGCCCGCTCCATCGGGCTCGAGCGCCGCCTGGAGACTCGTCGGAGCCTTGTGCTGGCTCACGTACACCCCGCCGGCCTTCGTCACCCGCGCCACCTCGCGAAACACACGGCCCACGTCCGGCGCGTAGCAGGTGCTGACGGGATGGATGACGACGTCGAAGGCGCGAGGCGCGAGCATCGAGAGATCGTCCATCGAGCCCTGGAGAATCTCGATCTGGATCCTCCGTTCACGGGCGACCTGCCTGTCGAGTTCGAGCATCGCCGGCGAGAGATCGACCACCGTCACCTTCGCGCCGGCGGCGGCATAGAGTGGGCCGTGCTTGCCGCCCCCGGCCGCGAGGCAGAGCACGTGCAGCCCTTCGAGCCGCTCGGGCAGCCAGGGGCGGGCGGCCGAACCGGTCGCCCCGCCGCTCCCGAGCCACCCGCGCGGATCCCCGAAGGCCTCGTCGACGGCCGGCCGCGCGAGCGCCGCGCCCGCGGTGGCCAGCGCATCCCAAGCCCGCGCGTTGTGGTCGAGCACGGCCTCGCGCGACACGGCCGAGCGGATCATCGTCGCCGCATCCGCCGCGTTCCGAGTCCGGCGACCACGCCGCAGGCGAGGAGCACGACTGCCGACGGCTCGGGGACGGCGATCACGGTGAGGTCGTCCATGGCGACGTACATCGGCGTGTTGATGCCATTGATTCCCACGTCGCTCGAATCAAAGCCGATGACGATCGAACGGGCTTCTCCGAGGGTCGCGAGGGAAAGTTCGGTCCACGTGTCGACGATGATCGCTGCACCTTCGCGGAAGTCGGCGAGAAACAACGTGGCCGTTCCCGTGATGCTTCCAGTCCCGTCCGCCAGGGAGTTGCCCGTGAACGTCACCGAAAGGAAATCGTCCGCGCCGTACTTTCCGTCGGAGAAGTTGTTGGGATCACCGTCGCGGATCGTGAGGGCGGTGTACGTCGTGTTCACGAGTTTCACCGACACGGGCCGCATCCCGGCGGGGAGCACGATCAACGGCGGTGGATCGTAGCTCTGCAGATTGGCCACCGCAAAATTGCCGCTGCCGCCGGCACCGCTACCGGTAAACGACGACGTGTCGTTCATCCAGCTGTTGGTCGTGTTGTCGCCCTTGTTCGAGAACGCGAAGCCCGACCACCACTCATCCGGCGAATAACGGGTGATCGTCGTTCGGAACGAGGCCGAGCCCGACGTGAGCAGCACCTGCTCCGGCTCGTAGTCCGGCAGCGTGCCGGGGCCGCCGTAGGTGGCACTGTTCGGCGACAGCGGGACGTCTTCGAAGTCGATGACGACGGCATTCGCGGGGGCTGCGATTGCAGCACACCGGAGGGCAATCACCGTCACCATCGTCGTCGCTGCTTTCCACTGCATCGTCGATCCTTTCTGGACCTTATCCATGCGGAACATCACCATGGCGTTCCCTGCGACTCCCCCCGCGCCCGCGTGCAGGCGGCGGCGAGCACGTGGGTGTCGACCGTCTCGGTGAGAAACTGCACGGCTCCGTCGCCGACCAGTCCGTTCGCACCGCCGGGATGACGGCTCCGGATTTCGTCCTCCGACGTCGGCCAATTGATCGCGAACGCCTGGTCGTAGAGATTCCGGCCGTTGATCCATTGGCCGTCCGACCACGCGCCCGCTGCACACTCGGCCACGAAGATCGTCTTCGACAGTCCGTCGGTGATCTGTGCCTCCGCGAAGCCCGTCTCGTGGATGAGCGGGCCCTTCATCGGCGAGTTCGGCCCCACGATCCGCTCACCCGCCACGCCACCGTAGTCGCTACGGCCGTAGCCCCCCACGGTCCAGCCCGAGCGGTCGGCCGAGGGGCACACGAACACCGGCATCACCGCGGACGCCGCGGACCGGTTGGCGGCCGCGTCGTAGGGCTGATGCAGGTCGAGCCTGTCGGCCACGTCCTGCTGCTCGAGCCAGGGCAGGATGAACGCGCTCCATGCCAGGCAGCGGTTCGAGCCGCCGAGTCCCGCCTTCCACTCCAGGCAGCCCACGGGAAACTCCCGCTTTGCCAACAGATGGCCGTGTAACGCGCACCCCACGTGTCGCAAGTTGTTGACGCACGACGTGCGCCGGGCTGCCTCGCGGGCCGCCTGGACGGTCGGTAGCAGGACGCCGAAAAGCATGCCGAGGATCGCGATCACGACGAGCAGTTCCACGAGCGTCATGCCGTGGCGACAGACCGGTGACCGTCGTGGGCAGGACCGCGAATCCATGCGTGTCGGCACGACCAGCGCGGATCGCGTCGCGACGACGAGTGCGCAACCTGCCTCGGCAGGGCGCACCCTCGACGGACCGACCGCTCGAAGCCGTGATTCTTGGAAAGCCGAATGTCCGCCCGCGCCGGATCGCTCCGCCGCAGCCGTGCCTGCCACCCCGCCCTCGCGAGGAAAGCCTGCTCATCGACTCTGGTAGGTCTTCTGACTCCCAGGCTCAGCCGGCTGCATGCCTTCTCGCGGAGGCCGCATCGGAATGCGGGTCGCAATGGCTTCGAAACAGCCGGCCTCAGCGCCTGGTCACAGCGGCGGGGCCGTCCCGGATTCACACCGGTGTTCCCTGTTTGCCGGAGACGAGCAGGCGCTCACCCCGGCCACCAGAGTCGTGGCGGCAATGTATCGGGGGCCTCAGATGTGTCAAGCAGACCGTTCGCCGCGAGCCGGTGAGAAGCTGTGCCGGTCGCGCAAAGACGTAGGCCCAAACTGTGACGATCGTAGGGGCTCACGCCGCACAGTTTGCGCGCGCGAAACGGGCGGCATTTTTTGCCCAACGCGCAGCCGTAAGTCGTGTGGCGAAAAATACTTGGACGCACTCAAGCCGCTTTCATCCGTCCGCCGATAGCCCCTCTTGTCCCCCGGGGCAATCACTGTGCCCGTCGGGCAACC
>JBAXUY010000162.1:0-6145 GCA_037129475.1 Planctomycetia bacterium
GCGGCGAGACGGAAGACGCCACGATCGCCGACCTCGCCGTCGGCCTCTCGACCGGGCAGATCAAGACGGGCTCGGCCTCGCGCAGCGACCGGATCGCGAAGTACAACCAGTTGCTCCGCATCTCCGAATCGCTCGGCGACGGCGCCGTCTACGCCGGCCGCGACGTCCAAACCCGCTGGCCGGGCATCGCGTAGGCGAGGGGCAAGCGTCCCGTTTGCCATGCTCAACGCCACCCGCGCCGGCTCGGGGTTACCCCGTACCGTCTCGCCGGACGTCACGGTGCACATCTCCATCTTGCCTCTCCCTTTGGGAGAGGCCGGCCGCAGGCCGGGTGAGGGTGCTTTGTAGTGACGGTGGGCGAAGGTTCAGGGCACCCTCACCCCGGCCCTCTCCCAGAGGGAGAGGGGTAACCCCTCGCCTCCCCAACCGTAGCGACAGGCCTCCAGGCCTGTCGGATGGACAGAGCTGGAGCTCTGTCCCCACATCGAAGCCGGCTTGGGCGATTTGAGAAGAGCCAGGCTGAAGCTCATACCACTCGAAGACGTACAATTTGACGCATGGAGCCCTACCGACTCACCGACAGCCCGTGGTTTTGGGCGATGCTGTTCTCGTGCATGGCGCTCGTCGGCATCGGGCTCATCGCGCCCAAGTTCGATGTGCGGCAGCGGCAGATCGAGGGGCGGTATCTCGGGCGGGAGAAGGCCGCGGAGGAACGGGCCAGGCGTTCCGCCGGACTGCCGG
This sequence comes from Planctomycetia bacterium, assembly GCA_037129475.1. GTDB lineage: Bacteria > Planctomycetota > Planctomycetia > Pirellulales > UBA1268 > RGVT01. Next base: position 742 of record JBAXUY010000162.1, read on the forward strand.
CGACCGACCTCGCCGACGAGGCGGTGGATCGCGAGGATGCCGCGCCGCGGCGGATGGTGCCGCTGTGGACGCTCGCCACGGCGGCCGGGGCGGCAGCCGCGGGGTCGGCCGTCATGCTGCGGCGCGAGTGGGCTTCTCGTCACTGACGGGAGCAGACGGCAGGTCGTCCGTCAGTCCTTGTCGGCGCATCTCCGCCCAGTCTTCGGCTGTGGGCTTGGCCATCGTGCCGAATACGTAGTCGCCCACGAGCAGGAACACGTTGAAGTTCTTGGCGGGGTAGCGGTGGTGGAGGTAGTGGTGCCGGGCGAGCTGCTTGAAGAGCCGCGAATTCCCGAAGAACCGGCCCTTTGGCTGGTGCATCTCGAGATGCACGAAGTTCCACGTGAGGTGATGGAGCACGACCACGATGGGAAACATCACGGCGCCGATCATCGTGAACGGAGCGAGCACGAGCGCGATCGGCAACGACTCGATCAGCCCCTCGCGGGGGTTGAGGCGGATGCCCCGGTCTTCGCCGGGCGGCAGCGGCTCGTCATGAAACTCCTCGCGATACTGGACGTGATGCTCGAGGGAGTGGCTCGTGAAGATCTTGGTGCGCGCCCGGACGTTTTTGAACAGAAAGAACTTCGGCTTCCTGTGCATCAGCTTCGCGTGGACCTGGTGTTCCACGAGCGACATGAACACGGCCCAGAATGTGAACCAGGCGACGATCTGCAGGGCAAGCATCATGGGGCACCTAGTTCCTTCCGACGATGAAAACCCTGGCCGTCATATCGGAAGTGACGGTGCCTATCCTTGATGGATCGCACGGGGGGTGTACCAGACCCCCCAGACCCGTGTCGTGGGCAGTTTCACGGCCGATTTACCCGATGATCGAGCGGCGGCGGGAGACGTAGTCCCAGACGACGAACCGGTCGAGATCGCGGCCGGCCGTGAAGAACACGCGGCCCTTGGCCGTTTCCGCGAGCCGGTAGGCGAACTGGATGTCCTCCCGCGACTGCGACCAGCCGGAGAGCAGGAACACGTTCACCGTGATCCCCTCGCGGCGGCAGGCTTCCGCCTCGCGGATCGTCGCCTCTTCGGTGCGCGGATGGGGCGGATAGAGCAGAAAGAGCTGGCTGCCCTCGAAGTGCGCGGTGGGCAGGCCGTCGGTGATGATGATCACCTGCTTGTTGGGCGTGTCTTGCCGGGCGAGGTGCTGCCGCGAGAGTTGCAGGGCGTGCTGGATGTTCGTGAAGTGCGGCGGCACGTCGCTCTCGGAGATCGCCGGATCGCTCATGTCGGCCCGCAGTCGCACGACCGAATCGAAGATCGTGACGGGCTTCGGCATGAACCTCACGACCTCGCCCGCGGGCCGCGGCTTGGCGAATGAATACATCTCGATGAACTGCAGGAAGTCGCCGGGATACTCCCGCTGCACGAGCCCCTGGAGCGCGAGCGCCATCCGCTTTACGTTCACATACAGCCCGCCGTAGCGCATCGAGCCGCTCATGTCGAGGACGACGGTCGTGGCGCACTTGGGGGTGTTCCGCGTGCGGTGGACTTCGATGTCGCGCTGGTGGAGTTTCAGCGGACCTTCGCCACCCCGGCCCGCCGCGCGGTCGCCGGCCTGGCGAAGCATCGCGTTCACGAGCGATCCGGGAATGTCCATGTGGGCGACCGAATCGCCAAACTCGTAGGGCCGGGTCGGCACGAGCTCGACGGCACCGTCGCCCTGCACGCCGTTCTGGTGTCGGCCCGTGCGCGAAGGCGCGAGTGCCGAGAAGATCTTTTCGAGCAGCTTGCCCTGGAACATGCGCAGGGCCTTGGGCGTGAGTTCGTAGCCCCGCTTCGTCTTCTCGAGGCCCTGCTGCGCGGCCATCTGCTCGACGAGGTCTTGCACCTGCCGCTTGAGCCGGTCGAGCTCGTCAAGCTCACCCGACTCGATGAATTGCCCGAGCGCCTCCATGTCGATGAGCGCGATCTTGGCGTTCTTGCGCGCCTCTTCCAACTGCTTGAGGAGTTCCTCGATGGTCTCGAGTTCCTCCTTCACCTCGAGGGCTTCCGGCACGGTGAGTTTCTCGCGGCCCGTGAACTGCCATTTCGCCGCCAGTTCGTCCACCTGGTAGACGTCGCCGAGCCGGTCGATGAGCGTCACGAGATCCGCCGCGAATCGGCTCTGGTCATTGCTCTCGGCATACCACAGCCGTTCGAGCTGTCGGAGCTGCTCCTCGCGAATCGCCTTTTGAAACGCCTCGCAGGCCTTCGCTGGCGGCTTCGCATGCTGCGCGGCGTCGCGAAATACGCCGCGGGCCTTCTTTCGCACGCCGTCGGTCTCGTAGCGTTCGAGGATCTTTCGCCGCCGCTCCTCGAGTTGCCGCTTGATCGAGTCGAGCGACGGCCCCAGCCCCTTGATCTGCTCGGGGTCGAGGATCATTGCCTCGGCAAGCTGCTCCTCCGTGAGCTCGTCGATGCTGCCGTATTCGAGCAGGTGTTCCATCGCAGGCGACACGAGATCGGCGGCGGGCGGCCGCGGCGGCGGAATCCGGGCGGGGTCGTACCGCTGGTACGTGTGGACGATCCCGCCGAGCGAGTCACGCGTGGGCATCAGCGGAAGCCTCGCGTGTCGTAGACCGTGTGGCCGTGCTCCTGGATCCGGGAGATCCGCTCGGTGGCGTAGAGGCCGGCGAGTACGAACTCGATGCAGGCGGCACGGATGGCGGGATCCTTCGCGGCGTTGACCTCGAAGGCTTTCTCCCACACGGCCGGCACGTCGGCGATGATCGTCTCGTAGGCGCTGCTCGGCACCATGTCGCCCACCTCCACCTTCACGCCCTGGCCGAACACCTTGGCGATCTCGTCGAGCCCGTGCGCCTCGACGTATTCCTCGAAGACCGTGGCGATCGCCTCGGCGATCACGGCGTCGAGCACCTGCCGCTCGCTCATCTGGTGGCTGCCCATGAGATCGAGCTCGAGTTTGCCGAGGCTCGACGCATACAGATGCCCCAGATCGCTGATCCGCGGCACGGCCGGCTTCTCGCCGAGTCGCACGCCCCGCTGACGGGCGCTCGCCACCACCGTCTTCAGATTCGCGATCGAAAACCGGGCGCTCACGCCCGACTGCTGGTCGATGAACTTGCTTTTTCTCGCGGCGATCGTGATCTGCTCGAGAATCTCCCGCATGAAGTGGGGTACGACCACGGGCCACTCGCCGCCGAGGTCGATCGCGGCTTCCTGCTCGGACACCTTGATGCCGAGGTCGCGCTCGCGGGGATAGTGGGTGTGGATCACCGCCCCGATCCGGTCCTTGAGCTGCGGGATCACCTTGCCGGAACGGTTGTAGGTGGAGGGGTTCGCGGAGAAGAGGAGCATCACGTCGATGTCGAACTTCACGGGATAGCCGCGAATCTGCACGTCGCGCTCCTCGAGGATGTTGAACATCCCCACCTGTACCAGCTCGTCGAGCTCCGGCAGCTCGTTCATCGCGAAGATGCCGCGGTGCATTCGCGGGATGAGCCCGAAGTGAAGCGCCTCCTCGCTCGCCATGCTCGTGCCGCCGGCGAGCTTGGCCGGATCGATCTCGCCGATGATGTCGGCGAACTTCGTCCCAGGCGCCAAGCGCTCGGCGTAGCGTTCCTCGCGGGGCCACCAGGCGATCGGCACCTGGGCGGGATCACGCGTCGCCACGAGTTGCTTCCCGACACGAGTGATCGGCTTGAAGGGATCGTCGTGAAACGGGATCGCCGGGTCATCGAGGTACGGCAGGTACTCGTCGAGAAATCGCACGAGCTGCCGCATGAGCCGGCTCTTCGCCTGCCCCTTCTCACCGAGGAACAGCATGTCGTGCCCGGCGAGGAGGGCCACGTTGATCTCGGGGATCACGGTGTCGTCGTAGCCGACGATCCCGGGAAAGAGTTCCTCGCCGCTCGCAAGCATCCGGAGGAAGTTCGCCCGCACCTCGTCCTTGACGCTGCGGCTCTGCCAGCCGGCGGCCCGAAGTTCGGCGAGATTTTTAGGAAGCGGGGAGGTGACGGGCATGGGGGCGGCTCCTGAAGGTCAGCCGCATTGTAGCGCGCTGGATCGCAGTAGGAGCGAACGGTCACGTCATAGTGCTGGCGCCGGCTTCGGGCTCCCCGTATCCCGTCGCCGGACGTTCACTGCGCCCCTCCTGGGCTCCGTTCACTCGGAGCGACAGGCGCTGCGCCATCCTGGCTCCGCTGGTCGCTCACGCCGGCTCCCGGGACACGGGGAGCCCGAAGCCTCCTCAATTCGACAAGGGTGAGGCTCGGGGTTGCCCCCTACCGTTGAGCCGGCATATGTGACGAGCGCAGGCATGGATGCCGCAGCGCATGCGCTCTGGCAAGCGCAGGCACATCCGAGTGAGCGAAGGGCTGGAGGCCCGCAGCGAACGTCCGGCGAAACGGTACGGGGCAACCCCGAGCCGGATTGGGCACGTTGGCGCTCGCGTTACTTCAGCACCGGCAGCCGGATCGTGATCGCCGTGCCCTTGCCGGGGGCGCTTTCGACGCGGATTCGACCCTTGTGGGCCTCCACGATCTCGCGGCAGGCCGTGAGGCCGAGGCCCGAGCCTCCCTTGCCCGTCTCGTCGGGCCCCGTCTTCGTGGAGAAGTGCGGGTCGAACATCCGCCGCATCACGTCGGGAGTCATGCCGCAGCCGGTGTCGCGCACCATGAGATCGACGGCGCCGAGGAGGGCGTCGTGGGCGAGGCGGAGGATCAGCCGGCCGCCCTGGGGCATCGCCTGGCGGGCGTTGACGAGCAGGTTCAGGAGCACCTGCTGCAGCTGGCCGGGGTTCGCCGACACCTTCGGCACCGGGGCGAACTCCCGCTCCACCTGCACGCGATACTTCGTCATCTCGCGTTCGAGGAGCACGAGCACGTCTTCGACGAGCAGTTCGAGATTCACAGGCTCCATGCGGGCCGACCCGCCCCGGGCCATGCCGAGCACGCTGGCCGTGATCTTGGCCGCCCGGGTGCCGGCCGAGAGAATCCGCTCGAGCGCCTTGTCGCGGGTGGCGGCATCGCGATGCCGGAGGCCGAGCTTGGCGTAATTGAGGATCGTTGTCAGCGCGTTGTTGAACTCGTGCGTCGTCGTGCCCAACAATTCGCCGAGCGTGGCCGCCTTCTGGGCCTCGAGCAGCTGTCGCCTGACTGCCGTCAGTTCGGCGGCGTGCTTGAGCCGGGAGACTTCGAGCTGGTGTCGGAGCACCGACGCCTCGTCGCGGCGCGGCAGCGGCTCGGGCACGCTCTCCAGCATCGGCTCACCTCGGAAATCCATGCGGCGCAGGCACTTGCACCCATCTCGGAGTATCGGCCAAGGCTGCGGACGGTATATAAAGGAGGGAGCGATGCACCTTTTCGACGCCTTGACCGTTTCATTTCAGCAGCGGCCGGTGTGGATGGCG
>JBAXUY010000163.1:0-6045 GCA_037129475.1 Planctomycetia bacterium
CGGCGCTCGACGTGTCGATCCAGGCGCAGGTGGTGAACCTGCTCGTGGAACTGCGCGAGCAGCTCGGGCTGACGTATCTCTTCATCTCGCACGACCTGTCGGTGGTCGAATACCTGTCGGACGAGGTGGCCGTGATGTACCTCGGGCGGATCGTCGAGCACGCCGCCGCCGACGCGCTCTACCGCGCGCCGCTGCATCCCTACACGGTCGCGCTCTTCTCGGCCGTTCCGCGGATCGATCCCGCCCGCCGCCGGCGCCGGATCGTGCTCACCGGCGACGTGCCGAGCCCGGCCCGGCCTCCCGCCGGTTGCCGGTTTCATCCCCGCTGTCCACTCGCCGAGCGTGTCTGTCGGGAAATCGACCCGCCCGCGACGGTGGCCGCCGGGCACCTCGTCCACTGCCATGTGGCCGCCCGCGAACTGGAGCACGCCGGCGGCAACGCCGAAACCGCCGCCGCGGCGGTCGCGGAGATGATGGCCCGCACGACGACCGCTACACTTTCAACCGGAGGCGGATCGTGAAGTGTCCCGAAGCCACATGCCATGTGATCCGCCAGTGCGTGGGCATCGTGGCGCTCACGTTGCTGCCGATGGCAGGCGAGGCGATGGCACAGTCGCGCGGGCAAGGCCGCAGCGGCGGGCTCCTGCCCACGCGCGAGGTGCCGAGCATCTCGGGTGGAGCGACCCGCGACGAACTGCTGCGGCGCTTCGATCTCGACGCCGACGGCCGCATCGACGAGTCCGAGGCCGAAGCCGGACGGGCGCGGATGCGTCGCGAACGAGTCGACACCATGCAGAACTCCGGGCTCGATCCACTCACGGGCCGACCGCGAGGCGCAGCCGCGACCGGCCCGACGCGCGACGAGCCGCCGCCCGGTGACGACGACGTGCTGATCCTGCCGGGCGCGCCGGACGCCGGGGCACCGCCGCCAAAAAAGCCGGCGGGCGCTGGCGAGAAAAAACCGGCCGCGCCGCCGGCTCCGGCCGCGCCGTCGGGCCGCGCCCCGCCGCTGACCGGCGGAGTTCGCGCCGGGGCGCCCGCCGTGCGGCAAGGCTACGGCGCCGCGCAGCCGAAGGCCGATCTCAACGCCGGCCGCCCGCGCGACCCGCGGCCGATGCCGAACGGTGCCGCCGCCCGCCCGGGGATGCCGACGGCCGGTCGGCCACTGCCGACGACGCCTGCCCCGCGCTCCCCCACGCAGCGCCAGGGCCTCTTTCCGCAAAATTCATCGCGCCCCACGGCCGAAGACTTCGGTCGCTAGGATCTTCACGCGGTGCGTTGAGATCGGGCCGGCGCGGGCGATAAAATCTGCGGCTCGTGCCGGTCGCAGTCGACGTTTTTCCTGGAGGATCCATGCGCAGCGGAGTGTTCCGACGGTTTCCGACGATGGCCGTGGTGCTCGTGGCGATCGTCGCATGCGCGGGCAGTCGAGCCGTGCCCGCCGAGGAGCCGCCGCGCATCTCGCCCGCCGACACGCGGCGCGTGTTCGTCGCCGGCACGGCCGACACGTTCGACAAGGTCAAGGCCGCCGTCGCAGCCGCGAAGCAGGTGAGCGGTCGCGACTACCGCGTGGTCGTGATCGGCGACGCCCGCGAGGGCCAGTCGGCGCGCGGTCTCCTCGAGACGCTCGTCGATCGCTGGCGCCAGGAGGGAGGCGATCAGCCCGCCGGATACGATCCGGCAGGCGACGTGACGATCGTGCTCGACGTGAAGGGACGCACGATCGCGATGCGGGCGCCGTGGGCGCTCGAGGTGTCGAGCGGCCTCGATCCCCAGACGATCGAAGCCGAGCTCATCGAAAAAGCCTTCGTGCCGCGGGCGAAGGACGGCCTTTATGACGACGGTCTCGCGGCGCTCGTGGAGGAGACGGAAGGATGGGTGAAGACCCGGCAGGACCGCGAGCGGGCGCGGATCGAGGCGGCACGGGTGTTTCGCACACGCACCCTGCCGCTGACCCTCCTCGGGCTCGGCTCGCTCGCAGGCTTGGCGACGTTCTTCGTGCAGCGGTCGCGACACGACCGGCGGGTGCACGAGGCACGGCAGAAACTCGCCACGTTCAAACAGGAGGTCGTGGCCCTCTCCGACCTTCTCGACGCGCAGCAGGAGCGGCACCGACTCCTGCCGCACACCGATCCCGACTTCAAGACACCGATGCAGGGCCAGACGCGATCGACCTACGACGCCGTGCAGGGGGCGATCCGCCGCTACCGCGAGCGCTGGCTGGGGCTCATGGACGTGTGGGAGAAGGCACAGGACCGGGTCGATTCCGAGTGGTTTCTCGGCACCGCGGCCGCCGACGACTGCATCCGCCTGCTCGACTCGGCCGAGGCCCGACCGCCGCTCGCCGACGTGGCGGGGGAATGCCGAGCGCCGCTGGACGTGCTCGAACAGGCCCACGAAACGTCGCGTGCGCTCGCCGACACGCTCGACTCGGGCGTCGCCACCGCCACGGCCCGAATCGAAAAGCTTGCCACGCGGGGACGTTCCGGCGCGGCCTTCCAGGCCGCCACCGCCGCGGCCAGCCGCAGCCTCGCGCTTGCGCGTCACGACCTCGAAAGCGATCCGGTCGAGGCCCGTGGCAGACTCGAAGGGGCGCTCTCGGGGCTCGAGACACTCGCCGGCCGGCTCGACGCCTTCGAGGCCGCGGACGACCGCCGCAAACAGGCGGCCGCGGCGGCGGACGACGCGGAGCAGAAGATTCGGGCCAGGGAGTCGGAAGGCTGGCTGCTCGCCGAGCCGGGGGCCGACCCGATGGTGCACGTGAAGAAGGCCCGCGAGCACGTCGATCTCGCCGCGCAGCTGCTCGATGCGGGCGAGACGGAGGGGGCGGTCGCCCACGTGGAGCATGCGGAGCGCCATGCAGCGGAGGCGATCGCGATTCTCGAGAGCATCGTGGCCGCCAAGGAGAAGATCGACGACCTCCTGCCGGGCTGCGTGACGAGGCTCGAGGCGCTCGTCGGACGGCGGGCGGCCACGGTTCGGGCGCTCGAGCACCTCGCGGGCGGCTACGCCGAGAGTTCATGGGCCGATCTCGCCGACAACGTCGCGAAGGCCGACGAGGGACTCGAACGGATTCGACGGATGATCGCCGAGGCGCAGGAAGCCGCGGCTCCGACGAAGCAGTACTTTTTCAAGGCGCTCGCGCTCCTCGAAGAGACGGTGCGGCAGCAGGCCTGGGTGTCGGGCTGCCAGACGGCGGTCACCGACAGGCGGCAGGAACTCGATGGCCTGCGGGCGTCGCTCCCGCAACGGGCGGCGACATCGGGCCGGCGGATCGCGGCCCTCGAGGAGCGGCTCGAGCGGCAGCGGACCGACCGCGTTCGGGCCAACGAGCGCTGCCGCGAGGCAGGCCGCCTCGTGCAGCTCGCCGAGCGGGGCATGGCCGCCGAGCGGCCCGATCTCCTCCAGAGTGCCCGCGTGATCGACGCGGCCGACACCGCAGCAGCCCGCGCCGAGGAGCTCGCCACCGAGGATGAGCGGCTCGCCCGGCAGGCCTTTGCGGAGATCGAGGAGACCGACAGCCTCATCCGCCGTGCAGCCGCCTGGTATGCCGAGGGCGTCTCGGCCGACGTCCGGGCGGCGACATCCGCCCTCGAGCAGGCGAAGGCGCTGCTCACGCGGCAGCGGTACGAGGACTCGATCAAGACGTCGGCCGAGGCTGCGGCGTCGGCCCGCGAGGCCTACACCATCGCCACGGCGGAGGCGGAGTGCCGACGACAGCGGCGGATGCAGGAGGTTCAGCGCCGGCAGATGCAGGATGCCTTCGAGCGCATGTCGCGCGGCGCGGGGCCGTGGGTGATCTCGCTGCCGCGAGGCACGTTCACCGGCCCCGATCCATGGCGGTCGATGATCGGCGGAGGCGGCTTCGGAGGGGGCGGGTCGCGGTCGGCCGGTGGCAGCTGGTCGCGCGACGTCGCCGAGGTGCGGTTTTGAGCGGGCCGCTCACTTGATTTGGATCGGCTGGATGTCGAGCGTGCCGATCCGCGCCGTGGCGCGCGGTGCCTTGCCGGCGACGCCGGTCGCCGCCTTGAGTGCCTGCTGCTGCGCGACGAGACGCTCGAGTCCCTCCACCCGGCTGCGCACCTCGGGCGGCACGAGGCTCCGCTGCTCGGGCGTGTCGATCGGCCCGTTGAAGATGATGCGGCCGCGGCCATCGTGGATCACGAGCCTCGGCTCGTCGCCGCCGATGAGTTTCACGAGGTAGTCGGCGTCACGCTGCTGAAGCGACCCGTCGGGCAACTGCATCACGGTGGCCACCGACGCCTGCTTGCGGGGCACGAGGGCGAGCGTCGATTCCGCCGGCTTGAGGAGGCCCATCGCGGCCGTCGCGGGCGCGGGGACCTTCCGCAACGACACCATCGTTTCCACGCCGCCGCGGAGGATGCGGCATTCGAGCGGCGCTTCGTCGCCCGACGCTTCGAGGAGCGTGACGAACTGCTCCGGGAGCAGCAACAACTGACCGTCGATCGACACGATGACGTCGTGCCGCCTGATGCCCGCCCGCTCCGCCACCGAGCCGGGGGCCACCGACTCGACCACGAGACCCGCACCGCGTTCGAGCCGGAACTGCTCACGCAGCACGGCGGGCGCCCGCGCCGTGACGAGCCCCGCCCACGGCGTGGACCGCTCGGCGGCGGCGATCTCGCCGACGGTCTGAATGTGCGACCGGGCCACGCGGCCGGGGGTGTCGTCGGCCGCGTGCGCGACGAGACAGGTGGATCCCCAGGAAATCAGGAGCACGATCGCGGGACGCATGGTGCAGGGCCCGGAAGAGGTATGCGATGCGGCGGAGCCGGGCGGAGGTTGTGACGGGCTTGGGGCGGTTTTTCCAGAGGACTTTGCCCGCCCGCTCCCGCGGCGGTCGACGGGGCAGCCTGGGCAACGTCGGCAAACAGCCTCGACTGCATCCATGCGGCCGGGCAGGGTTCCACTCGCCGGGGATCGGCCGCCGATAGCCGAGGAAACGGTTCTTTTCAGTTCCACGCGGGGATCCTCGGCCATGGCTGCTTCTGTCTCCGGTTCGAACCACGCATCGAAGATCCTCGGGGCAAGCGTCGCCCTCGTCGTGCTGTGTGCGGCCGTCAGCCGCGCCGCCGACGCACCGGTCCCCACTGCCAAGTCGTCGAGCGTCGCCAAGCCCCCCGTCGCGAAGAAACCGGTCCTCGTGCCGGGCACGGGCACGATGGCAAAGGGGGCGACCGACGACTTCGAGGATGAGAAGTGGACCTGGTCGTACAACCATCCCAAGAGCTCCGAGGAGCAGGACAAGCGGATGCGCGGGCCGATGGGCAAGAGCGCCAACCGCCTCTGGTTCGAGGGGCCGAAGCGCGGCACTCCCGACGTGGTGAAGCGGATCGCGCTGCCGACCCCGGGCCTCGAGGGGAGCACGCACGGCCTCCTCATCTCGTCGCTCCACGCCGGCATCCCGGGAAAGGTCACGTATCAGATGCAGCAGGATGACCTGATCTTCGCCGCCAGCCGCTCGATCGGCCGCGGGATTTCGGTGGCCGACAGCCCGAGCATCGTGACGCGCGTCTACCTGCCGCCATTCGAGCAGTGGGAGAAACGCAGCGGTCCGTCGTTCGGCTTCCGGGCGGGTTGCTTCACGCACGCGATCATCACCGGCGACGATCACCCCGACGAGGGCCGGTGGGGGCAAGAGGAATACTGGCCGGGCATGTTCGTCTGCTACGAAAAGGCCAACCCCAAGAAGAACCTTCCGCAGCAGGCCTACATCCGCGTGCGCAGCGGCAAAAACGGCGGTGAGATCCGCGGCCCGTCCATCCCGGAGGACCAGCTCGGCTGGTGGACGCTCGGCCTCTCGTTCACGCCCGACGGCATGATCCACTTTTTCGCCAGCCAGGGTGTCGACGACCTGATCATGGACGACCACATCACGTCGCAGTTCCCCTACGGCTACCGGACCGAATGGCTGAAGACGTTTTTCTACAACGTCTGCACCATGGACGACGGCAAGACGTGGAGCACGCCGTGGGTGGTGGACGACCCGAAGATCTACTTCGTGAAGCGGCCGCAAATGGCGAC
>JBAXUY010000164.1:0-6003 GCA_037129475.1 Planctomycetia bacterium
CGCGACCGCGCTGCCCACCTCGGCGCCGACCCTCGCGAGCTCCACCCCGCCGAGCCGCAGACTCTGCAGGCAGGGGAGATGTCGCAGTGCCCGGATGCCCGCGGCCGTGCAGGCGGCCTGGGGGACGTTGAGATCGCGGAGGGTCGCGCAGCGGCTGAGCGCCTCGAACCCCGCATCGGAGAGCGGCGACTCCCGGAGCAGGAGCCGCTCGATGGCGGGCAGCGTGGCAAGCAGATCCACCCGGGAATCGTCCACCACGCCTGCGCGCAGGATCAGCTCGCGCAGGCCACCAAGCCCCCGGAGCGACTCCCACTCGGCGTCCGAGAGCGGATGGTCCGCCTCGATCCGCGTCGTCTGCCCGGCCCGCACCGCCGCCACCTGGCTCGCGATCGATGGCGCACCCGTTCCCGCGCCATGATCGGCATCATGCTCGGCGGGCGGCCGACAGCCCGCTGCGAACAGGCCGGCCACGATGACGATCCCCGACAGCCTCATCGGCGCCTGCTCCGGGACGACCGCGCGACCGACATGGGCGACTGATGCGCCGCGCGATAGTCGGATGGCGTCTGTCCCATGATCCGGCGGAATGACCGTGCGAAATGGGCATGATCATGGAAGCCGTGGTCGATCGCGATCGCGGCGATCGGCACGTGCGTCTCCGCGAGCTGCCGGCAGGCAGCCTCGATCCGGACCCGGAGAAAATACTGCCGCGGCGAGGTCTCGACCGTGCGCCGAAAGACCCGGTCGAAATGGCTCGGTGACATTCCCGCGATCCGTGCCCACTCGCGACTCGACAGGTTCTCGCCGCAGCGAGTGTGCATCCGTTCGATGACCCGCGCCACCGGTTCGACGGCGCTCGGCCTCTCGCGCACCTGCTCGAGGCGTCGTGAGACGCCCGCGATGCCGATCACCCGTCCGGAACGGTCTCGGAGTGGGATCTTCGTGGTCAGCACGAGCCGGGGTGAGCCCCTCCGGGCGGGCGCGCTCTCGATCCGGTTGACGACGGGTTCGCCCGTGCGCATCACTGCGGCATCGTCGCGTGCGTACTCGTCGGCCCGGCGCCGGTCGAAGAAATCACGGTCGCTTCGGCCGATGGCCTCCTGCTCCGTCGCCACGCCGCAGAACTCGCAGCCCAGCCGGTTCAAGGCGACGAACCGCCCGCGCCGATCCTTGGCGAAGAACGACACGTCGGGCAGGAGCTCGAAGAGCCGCGCCACGTCGCCACCCGCCACACGAGCCCAGAACGCTTGTTGAACTCGGGCCTCCATGAGAGCGGATTGTGCAAGCCTTGGGGGCGCCGATGCAAGACGCCGCCGCCTGGCCGCCGTACCCTGAAGGCCGTCCCGCGACGTTCACGACAGGGTCCACGATGGCCGACATTCCCGATCCCTTTCGCGAACCCCGCCGCGAGCGCGGCGTGCTCGGGCTGCCGACCGACCACGAGACGATCCCCCTGATCCTGCGCCACGAGGACGTGCGGAAGGCCGCGAAGGACTGGAAGACGTTCAGCTCCGACGCTCCGTTTCGCGTGCCGATTCCGTCGGAGGAACACCTGCGCAGCGTGCGGCAACTGCCGATCGAGACCGACCCACCGCTCCACACGGAGTATCGCGACCTCGTCGAGCCGTTCTTCCTGCGGGCCAAGCAGCCCGCCTTCATCGCCCGCGTCGAGGCGATCGTCGACCGCCTGCTCACGGAGGCGCTCGCCCGCGACACGATCGAGGCGGTCGGCGAAGTCGCCCTGCCGCTCCAGTCGCGGGCCCTCACGGTGCTGCTCGACGTGCCGGAGAGCGAGGCCGAGCGGTTCATCGGCTGGGGTGTGCACGTGTTCCACGGTGAGCACGGCGTTCGGCAGGCAGCCGAACTCGAACGGTATCTCAATGAACAGTTCGACAAGGCGGCGGTGAATGGCGGCGACGACTTCTACGGTCTGCTCACGAAGGCCGAGTTCCACGGCCGGCCGCTCACCCGGGCCGAGCAGCTCGGATTCGCCAACCTGATGTTCGCCGGCGGCCGCGACACCGTGATCCACAGCGTGGCCTGTGCGATCGGCTACCTCGCCGAGCATCCCGACGCGCTCGACTTCCTGCGGGCCGATCCCGGCCGGATCGTGCTCGCAAGCGAGGAGTTTTTCAGGGCCTACATGCCGCTCACGCACATCGGCCGCGTCTGTCCCGTCGACACCGACGTGCACGGCATGACCGTGAAGGCAGGTGATCGCACGAGCCTCTGCTGGGCGTCGGCCAACCTCGACGAGACGGTCTTTGCAGCGGCCGACGAGATCCGGCTCGACCGGCGGCCGAATCCCCACGTTTCATTCGGGTTCGGAGTCCATCTCTGCCTGGGCGCCGCCCACGCCCGCACGGTCATGCGCACGCTGCTCGAGCGGCTCTGCCGCCACGTGGAGCGGATCGAACTCGTCTCGAAGGCCGATCGCGTCGAGCACACGACGGCCTATGACCGGCCGCTCGGCTACGAATCGCTCGTCGTGCGCTTCCACGGCCGGGTCCTGCCGCCTCCGTAGGTGCAGACTGACAGTCTGCACACTGCCGCGTTCCGCAGAGTGCCACTCTGCGGCTACGGATCTTCAGGAGAGTACCACTCGGCAACTACGGAGCTGGCGCGCTTGCATCCGGCTCTTGCACGACCGCCACGGGCAGCGAGTTGCCGAACGTTTTGAAGTCCTGGAAGGTCCAGACGACCTCTTTTTCGGGCGTGACCTCGATGATCTGCGGGTTGTCGGGGCCGGCGTGGCAGTTCACGAGCCGCGTGTTGCCGTTGGCGAGCCGCCAGACCTGCGTCACCCAGGCGAGCGTGATGCCGGGCAGGTCGTGCTGCTCGAGCTTCCAGACGATTTTTTTCGCGGGCGTGACCTCGAGCACCGTATGGCCGTTGCCGGTACCGATGAGCGTGTTGCCGTTCGCGAGCCGCACGGCCGAGTAGACCTGGTCACCGAACGCCTCGGGCCCATGGCCGCCTTTGGCCGGCTTGTCGAGCGGCACGTCGAACTCCCAGATCACCTCGCCCGCGGCGTCGTACTCTCGAACCACGCCGTCCTTCTCGTGCGCCACGAGATACGTACCGGCGGCGGTCTTCCGCGCATTGCGGGTGTCGGAGTGGGCGGAGCGGGCCGTCACCGTGAGTGGCACCTCGCGGACGACGCTGCCCTCACGATCCACCTCGATGATTCGGGCCGGACCCGATTCGACGATCATCGTCGTGCCGTCGGGAAGCCGTTCGAAGGCGTGCACCTCGACGGTGCGGCCGGCGTTGCCGTTACGCTTGGCGTTGTAGTCCCAGATCGGCTTCCGGTGCTCGTCCAGTTCCACGATCCGCGTCCAGCCGTCCTGATAGAGGATATGGCCGTCGGGAAGCAGGTGGAGATCGTGAATGGCTCCGACGGGCAGCCGCCACTCGATCCGTCCATCGGGGGCGACCGATGCGAGCGTCTTCGTCGAGGAGTCGGCCGCGATCACGCGCCGCGGCGTGCCGGTCTGCACGGCGGTCGGCGGCGCCTCGGCGAGAGCGACCACGGGCACGAGCGCGGCGAACAGGCCCGGGATGAATCGGCAGGAAATCATGCAAGAATCTCCTTGATGGGCTCGACGTGCTCGACGCCGACGAGCTTCTGATCGAGGCCGCCGAAAAAGTAGCTGAGGCGATTGGGATCGAGGCCGAGCTGGTGGAGCACGGTGGCGTGCAGGCTCTTCACGTGGAAGCCGGGCTTGTCGCCATTGCCGTGGCCCGGGCCGGGCGAGATGGCCGCCGAGCCGAGTTCGTCGGTCTCGCCCACGCTCACGCCCCCCTGGATGCCGCCGCCGGCCATCCACATCGTGAAGCCGAACGAGTTGTGATCGCGACCGGTGCCCTCGGCGTATTCCGCCGTCGGCTGCCGGCCGAATTCGCCCCCCCAGATCACGAGCGTGCTGTCGAGGAGGCCCGATCGCTTGAGATCGGTGAGCAGCGCCGCCACCGGCTGGTCGGTGTTGCCGGCGTGGAACTCGTGGTTCTTCACGAGGTCGCCGTGGGCGTCCCAGTTGTCGTCGTTGTGGGCGCCGCCCGAATAGAGCTGGACGAACCGCACGCCCCGCTCCACGAGCCGCCGCGCGAGCAGGCAGCGCCGGCCGAAATCGACGGTCCGTGGGTTGTCGAGGCCGTAGAGCGACTTCGTTTCCTCGGTTTCTCGGGCGAGATCGACCGCCTCCGGCGCGTGCTCCTGCATCTTCCAGGCGAGCTCGTAGGCGGCGATGCGGGCGGCGAGCTCGGTGTTGTCGCCGCGGGAGAGGGCGTGGGCCGTGTTCGCCTCGCGGAGCGCGTCGAGCATCGCCCGCTGGGCCTCGAGCGGCATGTCGTCGGGAGGCGCGAGATCGAGGATCGGGGCCCCCTTCGAGCGCAATAGCGTGCCTTGATACGTCGCCGGCATGTAGCCGCTCGACCAGTTTTTCGCTCCGGAGATCGGGCCGCCCGTGGGATCGAGCATGACGACGAACCCGGGGAGGTTTTCATTCACGCTGCCGAGCCCGTAGTTGACCCACGAGCCGAGACAGGGCGCGCCCGACTGGATCTTGCCGGAATTCATCTGCAGCATCGCCGACCCGTGGATCGGCGAGTCGGCCGTCATGGAGTGGAGGAAGGCGATGTCATCGACGTGCGTCGCGATGTGCGGAAACAGTTCGCTCACCCACTTGCCGCACTGGCCGTACTGCTTGAACTTCCACTTCGGCCCGACAACGCGGCCCTGGTTCTTCTCGCCGCCGCGGCCCTTCGTCTTCACCTCGATCGTCTGGCCGTCGAGTTGGTAGAGCTTCGGCTTGTAGTCGAACGTGTCGACGTGGCTCGGGCCGCCGTACATGAAGAGGAAGATCACGCTCTTCGCCTTCGGGGCGAACATCGGCGGCTTGGCGGCCAGTGGGTTCGTGAACAGCGTGCCCGTCGCCGCGTGCGTCTGCCGCGCGAAGAAGTCCCCCTCGAGGAGGCCCGAGAGCGCGAGGCCCGTGAACGAGGCCCCGGCTTCCCAGAAGAACTCGCGCCGCGTGCGGTGGCAGAACGATCCGTGCGGCCGGGATGACTTCGAGTGCATGGCTGTTCTCCTGCTCGGTCGGGTGTTCAGTCGAGATAGACGAATTCATTGAGGTTCAAAACCATCAGGCAGTAGAGTTCGATCGCGCGGCTGGGGCCGACGCCGTCCTGGTCCTCGAGCGTGTCGACGAGGGCGACGCCCCTGGCCACCTCGTCGTCCCGCACGGGCCGCGTGAGGGCGATCTCGAGCGCCCGGCGGACGATCGCGGCGGTGTCGTCGTCGGCCGCGACCCCGGGCTGTGCGTTGGCCGCGAGCGCCTCGCGCCGCACCCGCTCGGCAAACGCACGGGCCTGCTCGTGCAGGAAGCCACCATTCATCATGCCGAGCGCCTGCGTGGGCTGCGTGGTGACGAATCGCACCGGGCAGCTCGTGTCGGTGTCGGCCGCGTCGAAGTCGGCGAGGATCGGCGTGATGAGCGACCGCTTCACGTGGGTGTAGATCGAGCGGCGGGCCTGCTCCTCCGGCGGTGACGTACCCCACCCGTCGCCCGGCCGCGACTGGCCGGCCATCACCTCCTTCGCAATCTGGGGATAGACGCCGGGGCCGAACATCTTCGGGTTGAACAGGCCGCTGGCCACATGGATCGTGTCGCGAATCTCCTCGGCCGAGAGCCTCCGCATATCGAACCGCCAGAAGGCGTCGTTGAGCGGGTCTTTCGCAAACGCTTCCGCGTTACAGGTTGCCGCCGCCCGATACGCCTGCGACATGAGGATCAGCTTGTGGATGGGCTTCAGTCGCCAGTTGCAGGTGATCAGCTCCGCGGCCAGCCAGTCGAGCAGTTCCGGGTGGGTGGGCGGGTCGCTGGCGAAGCCGAAGTTGTTGGGGCTGCGGACGATGCCCCGGCCGAAGTGGTGCTGCCAGATCCGATTGGCCATCACCCGCGCGGTGAGCGGGTTGTCGGGCGACGCGATCCACTTCGCGAG
>JBAXUY010000165.1:0-6003 GCA_037129475.1 Planctomycetia bacterium
ACACGCCGCTCGAGCTCTACATGGAGGGCAACGTCGTCTTCCGGCAGGGGCAGCGCGTGGTCGAGGCCGTGGGCATGTTCTACGACGTGCCGCGGTCGAGCGGCGTGATCACCGGCGCCACGGTGCTGACACCGGTCGACAACTACTCCGGCGTCGTGCGGCTGCGGGCCGACGTGCTCCGGCAGGTGGATCGCAGCCGGTTCGTGGCCCAGCGCACCGGGCTCACGTCGAGCCGGATGGGTGTGCCGTCGTGGGAGTTCCGCTCCCGCGAGCTCGAATTCACCGACGAGCAGGTGCCGCTGCCGGGGCCGTTCGGCCAGCCGTCGATCAACCCGGTCACGGGCGAGCCTGCCGTCGAGCATCAGCAGTTCATCACGAGCCGCGGCAACACCGTGACGCTCGGCGGCGTGCCCGTGCTCTGGTGGCCCGTGCTGGCGACCAACGCGAAGAAACCGACGTTCTACATCAACGACTTGCAGGTGAAGAACGACCAGATCTTCGGTACGCAGATCCTCACGAGTTGGGATGCGTTCCAAGTGTTCGGCTGGCAGCGGCCGCCCGACGGCGTCGACTGGGATTTCGACATCGACTACCTCAGCCTCCGCGGCCCGGGCGGTGGCACGTCGCTGCTCTACAACCGTCCCGATTTCCTCTGGCTCGGCACCCCGGCCAGCGGCATCCTCGACGCCTGGATCATCGGCGACGTGGGCCGCGACAACGTCGGCTTGAACCGGCGCGATCTCACCTACCCCGG
This sequence comes from Planctomycetia bacterium, assembly GCA_037129475.1. Taxonomy (GTDB): domain Bacteria; phylum Planctomycetota; class Planctomycetia; order Pirellulales; family UBA1268; genus RGVT01. The sequence goes on from JBAXUY010000165.1 coordinate 755, forward strand.
CTACCCGAGCCGCACGTTCCGCGGCCGCTCGTTCTGGCGGCATCGCCAGGATCTCGGTGGCGGCTGGCAGGCCCGCGGCACGGCCGGCTGGATCAGCGACATGAACTTCCTCGAGCAATATTACGAGGCCGAGTGGGAGGAAGGCTACGAACAGCGCACCTGGCTCGACCTCCGCCGCCCGATCGACAACCGCGAGCTCCGGCTGCTCACGAGCGTGCGCGTCAATCCGTTCTTCACGCAGACGGAATGGTGGCCGCGGCTCGACCATTATTATATGGGGCAGCCGCTCGTCCGCGATGCCGTCACGTGGTACGAGCACTCCAACGTGGCCTACGCGCGGCAGAGCCTGCCGCAGACGCCGACGCTCGGTCTGAACAACAGCCAGACCAACGGCTACTGGACGACGCTCCCCTACGAGAACAACGTCATCGGCCAGCGGCTCGCCACGCGGCACGAGCTCGACCTGCCGTTCCAGGCGGGGCCGGTGAAGCTCGTGCCCTACGCCCTCGGCGAGCTCGCCAACTGGGGGCAGGACCTCTCCCAGAACCCGATCAACCGGGCCTACGGCCAGGTGGGCATCCGCTCGAGCCTGCCGATGTGGACGGCCGACAACACGGTCGAGAGCCAGTTGTGGAACGTGCACGGCCTCGCGCACAAGGTCGTGTTCGAGGCGGAGTTCGCCTACACCGACTCGACGCAGGACATCTCGCAATTCCCGCTCTACGACCAGATCGACGACGACACGATCAATCAATACCGCCGCAACATTCCCTACTGGGACTACGGCGCCATTCCCGGTCAGCCGATTCCCCTCGGCTCTCCGTTCATCTTCGGACCCCAGGGCAAGTACGACCCGCGCTACTACGCCGTGCGCCGCGGCCTGGGGAGCTGGGTGACCGGCCCCACCGAGATCGCCAACGACCTCTCGGTGTTCCGCCTCGCGGCCCGCCAGCGCTGGCAGACGAAGCGCGGCCCGATGGGCAACCGCCGGATCATCGACTGGATCGTGTTCGACGTCGACGGCGAACTGTTCCCCGTGTCGGGGCAGAACTTCGGCCAGGCGATGGGCCTCTGGCAGTACGACTTCCGCTGGCACGTGGGCGACCGGACGACCGTGCTCTCCTCGGCCGACGTCGACTTCTTCTCCGGTGGCCAGCAGCTATTCACCGTGGGCGCGCTCCTGAACCGCACGCCCCGGGGCAGCTTCTACCTTGGCTTCAACGAGTTCGGCGGGCCGATCCAGGCGAGCGTGCTCACCGGCTCCTACACCTACCGCATGAGCCCGAAGTGGGCGAGCAGCTTCGGCACGGCCCTCGACCTGCGCGGCGCGAACATCGGGCAGAACTTCCAGCTCACACGGATCGGCGAATCGTTCCTGATGACATTCGGTTTCAACGTCGATTACAGCCGCAACAACGTGGGCGTGACGTTCAACCTCGAGCCCCGCTTCCTCTCGCGCACGCAGTTCGCGACCCGCACCGGCCTCGACGTGCCCGTCGCCGGCGCCTACGGCCTGGAGTAGTGCGCGCACGCGCGCCGGCTCGCGGTTGCCCCATACCATCTCGCCGGACGCTCACTTCAGCCATCCTGGCTTCCGCTCGCTCCCTCTGGGAGAGGCCGGCCGCAGGCCGGGTGAGGGTGTCTTTCGCGGCGCAACGCAAGCACCCTCACCCCAGCCCTCTCCCAGAGGGAGAGGGAGCTGTAGGGGCAACCCCGAGCCTCCCCCGTAGCGACAGAGCTCCAGTTCTGTCGATCGACAGGCCTGGAGGCCTGTCGCTACAGCGCTAGGGACGTTCGGCGGAGTCGGTCGGTGGGCACGCGCAGACGAAGGGAGTCGTTGAGGACTCTCGGCGTCTGAGCAAAACCCACGAGTCCTGTACTCTCAACACGACCGTAGTCGAGCATGCCTCCCTTCGGCTCCGATTGCGGGTTGTTATTCGCGATCCTGTGCCTCGGCGGGAGTTCTCCTGCCAAGCCACGGGCTCCAGCCCGCGAAGAGCGCGGCCAGCAAGGCGTAGGCCGCGGCGAGTTCGAGGGGGCCGCGGCCGGCGGCTTCGGGGGGAAGCGTGCCGATCGCCCACGGGGCGAAGAGGCGGCCGTCGGGGAAGGGGGAGTGGATGATGCCGCAGAGCGTGAGGGCGGCGGCGGCGAGTGACCAGCCGGCGGCCTGGAGGAGTTTGCGGTCGATGAGCGCGGTGACGAGGCCGGCCCAGACGAGGCTCGTGACGATGAAGCCCGAGGAGAGAAGCCGCATCGAGAAGAGCTCGCGGGCGAGATCGGCGGCCGGTTTCGCGCCGGCGGCGAGGAGCTTGTCGGTCTGGATCGTCACCATGGCCGCGAGCGCCGGTACGCAGGCGATGGCCACGGCCGGATAGTGCCGCTGCGGCGTGGCGTGGAAACTCTGCGCGGTGATCTCGAGGCCGATGAAGACGAGGATCGGCAGGATCGCGGGGCCGGGGATCGCCTGATAGAGGTAGGCGAACGTGCCGGTGAGCCCGGCCGTGCCGATCACGACAGCCGTGGCGAGCGTGTAGGCGGCGCGTCCCCCCATCGCCTTGTAGGCGGGGTGGCCGATGTAGGGTGTCGTCTGGATCACGCCGCCGCAGGCGCCCGCCACGATCGTGGCGATCGCCTCCACGCCGATGATGCGGCCCGTGTGATATTCGTCACCGGCGGCCGCTGCGCTCTCGGTGCAATCGATGCCGCCCACGACCGTGCCGAGGGCGAAGGGGATCACGATCGGCAGGTATTTGACGGTGTCTGGCCAGGCTTCGAGCCATTCGAAGCGCAGGGCCGCGAGCCACTCGACCGGCCACAGCGCCGACTGCGGGTCGAACGCGGCGTGAGCGGTGTCGACGTGGAGCCAGCCGGTCCACGAGCCCACCATGTGCACGAGCCCGCCGGTGAGCAGGGCGGCGAGGGCGCCGGGCACGCGAAACGGAAACGGGATCTGGGCGGTGAGCGAGGCGAGTACGATCCCCATCGAGAGCAGGCCGACGACGGGTGAGTCGAAAATCTCGAGCAGCGGCAGAAACGTGATCAGGGCCAGCGCGATCGCCGTCAGGCTGCCGAGCAGGCCGGCGCGGGGCACGATCCTGCGGACCGACCCCGCAAAGAACGCGCAGGCCATCTTGAAGACGCCGCTGGCCACGATCGCGCACATGCCCACGTGCCAGGCATGGCGGGCCGCGGCTTCCCGCTCCATGCCACCCGCGAGCGCCGTGGCGAAGGCCGGTCCGAGCACGAAGAACACCATGCCGAACGTGCTTGGCGTGTCGAGGCCCAAGGGCATCGCCGTGACGTCGCTCCGGCCGGTGCGGCGGGCGAGCCGGAAGGCCATCCACGTGAAGAGCAGGTCACCCACCACCACGCCGGCGGCCGTGCCCGGCACGAGGTGGGAGAGGGCGAAGGAGATCGGGTAGTCGAATACGGCCGCCAGGAGCGACACCGCGAGCACCAGGTCGGCCAGGTTGTCGAGGGCGAGGCCGAAAAACGCGTTGATGTCGCCTGGGGTGGCCCAGCGGTAGGGCGGAGAGGCTCGGTTCATGGCGGCCCAAGGTACCAGAAGGCCCGGAAAAGCCGTGCCACGGCCGTCCGGCCGCTATACTCGACCCGTGCCGGGAGCGGGCGAGGCATTTTTCCCGGCTCGGACGAACCCTTCCGACGGCCGCCGCGTATCCAAGCATGTCTTCACACGATTCCGATCACCGCGGACGATCCATCGACCGCGCCGCGACGGTCGACGAGTACCCGGATTCCGGGGCTGCCGGCCGCGCCGCGGGGCAGTCCGACGAGGATCTGCTGCGACGGTTTCGGGTGAAGGACGACAGTGCGGCGTTCGAGTCACTCGTGCACCGCTACGAGCACGAACTGTTCAGTTATCTGCGGCGCTACCTTGGCAGCGCGGAGATGGCGGAGGACGTGTTCCAGGCGACGTTTCTGCAGGTGTATTTGAAGAAGGAGAATTTCGAGGAAGGCCGACGATTCCGCCCCTGGCTCTACACGATCGCCACCAATCAGGCCATCGACGCCCAACGCCGCAACAAGCGCCACCGCATGGTGAGCATCGATCAGCGGTCGGGCAGCGGTGACGACGATGTGGGAGCGCTCGTGGAGATGCTCTCGGGCAACGATCGCACGGCCGACGACCAGATGGCGGACGAAGAGGCCCGAGAGTGGGTGCGGTCGGCGGTCGACGGCCTGCCGGAGGCGCTCAAAGGTGCCGTCCTGCTCGTCTACCACCAGGGAATGAAATACCGCGAGGCGGCCGACGTGCTCGGCATCCCCGTGGGCACTGTGAAGAGCCGGCTCCATGCCGCGCTCCTGAAACTCAACGAATCATGGCTGACCAGCGGACGTACCCGTGCATGAACCCGTTCCCCGGACCACTGTGAGCGCCCATCATGCGTGATGAACTTGTCGGCTATCTGCTGAATGCGATCGACGAACCCGAGGTGCGGCGGGTCGAGGCGGCCTTGGCGAATCCAGATACGGGGCCCGCACTGCGACGTGACCTTGAACGGCTGCGGGGTGTGACGCGTCCCCTCGATCACGACCGGGAGTCTTATTCGGCGCCGCCCGGCCTCGCCACGCGGACGCTCGCCTTCGTCACGTCACACGCCTCCACTCATCCACTCCCCACGCCCCGGGCGTTCACGCCTTCGCTGGACGAGGCGGGTGCGAGTCCACGGGTCTGGCTCGACCGGATGATCATGGCGGCGACGGCGCTGGCCGCCTGCGTGCTCGTGGGGCCGCTCCTCCTCGACGCAATCACCGAATCGAGGGCCCGCCGGGCGGAGCGCAACCTGCAAAAAACCTCGCTCGGCCTCCAAGGCTACGCCGAATCGCACCGCGTCTTCCCCACGCCGCCCGACTCGGGCCCGCTCTCCCGCGCCGGGCTCTTCGCCCCCACGCTCGTCTCAGAAGAGCGGCTCGTCGCTGACGACGGCACACTGCTCGTGCCGGGTACGTCGCTCGACCGCCGCGGCGGCTTCCGCATCCCGTCGCTCGCGGAGCTGGAGGCGGCCGTCGGCACACCGCAGTTCGAAGAGATGATGCGCACGATGTCGGGCGACTACGGCTACACGCTCGGCCACCGTGATGCCTCCGGCGCGCTCCAGCCCAACAAGAACGTGCGCCGCGAGCACCATCCGCTCGTAGCCGACGCCCCCGACGAGTGTTGCCAGAAGAGCAGCAACCATCCCGGCGGCATCCACTACATCCTCTTCGAAGACGGCCACGTCGAGCGG
>JBAXUY010000166.1:0-5997 GCA_037129475.1 Planctomycetia bacterium
ACACCGAGAAAGACATCCGCGCCCACGGCAAGCTCCGCGTCGAGGGCAAGGACTACGCGATGCGCGACGGCGACATCTGCCACTTCCTCGTGAACAAGTAGCCGGGCCTCGACGCGCCCAACCCGGTTGCAGGCTCCCCGTTCAGGAAGCCCGAGGCGCGAGCCGAGAGGATGCCCCGGTGGCACAACACCACGCGGATTCTCTTCGGCTTACGCCTCGGGCTTCCTGAGTGAGGGAGGCTCGGGGTTACCCCTGCCGTTGAGCCGGCGTGGCTGACCAGCGCAGCCAGGATGGCGAAGCGCAGGCAGGTCTGAGCGAACGGAGCCCAGGGATGGGCGCAGTGAGCGTCCGGCGAGATGGTATGGGGCAACCGCGAGCCGGGGTGGGCGCATTCGGGCATGACAGGCTGGAGCTTGCCCCATGCGTTAGGCGCTGATCGGCCTCTGCCGGGCAGGCGTTGAGGGCTGCTGCAGGTAGTCCGGCAGCCAGTCGTCGTCGCCCTCGTCGGTGGCTGTGACGGGGTGGGCCTCGTCGCCGTCGTGCTCCTCGTCGATCGAGCCGCCGATGAACGAGTAGGCGACCGGGATCATGATCAGAATCAGCACCGTCGTCACAACCTCGCCGAACGTCATCGCCGCCGCCATCGGGATCAGAAACTGGGCCTGAAAGCTCTTGTCGAAGAGCAACGGCAACAGGCCGCCAACCGTCGTGATGCTCGTGAGAAACACCGGCCGGAACCGCACACAGCCCGCTTCGCGGATCGCCAGCCTGAGCGGCCGTCCCTCCCGGACTCGCTGGTTGATGAAGTCGATCAGCACGATCGAATCATTGACGACGATGCCTGAGAGGGCCACGACGCCGAACATCGTGAACAGTGACAACGGCATGCCAAGCAGAGCGTGCCCGAACACCGCGCCGGCGGCACCGAACGGGATGGCAGTGAGGATCAGCAACGGCTGCAGATACGAGCGGAATTCCATCGTCAGCAGCACGAACATTGCGAACACCGACACGATGAAGCCGAGCCCGAGACTGCGGAGCGAATCGTTCGTCTGCTCCTGTTCCCCTTCCCACCGGATGCGGACGGCTGGATGGTCGGCGAGCAGCTTCGGCATCAGCCGCTGCTGCAGGTCGGCTACGATCTGGCCCGACGTGAGCGACGACGTGGCATCGATGTCGGCGGTGATCGTAATCGACCGCTTTTGGCCCAGCCGATTGATCTCTGAATAGCCGCGGTCCGCCTTCACGTCGGCGAGTTCCCCGAGCGGCCGGGCGATGCCGTCGGCACCGCGAACCTGCACGTCATCGAGCGCCGCGAACGACCGGCGCTCGTCGCGCGGGTAGGCCACGAGCAGCTTCACTTCGTGACGGCCGCGCTGCAGTCGCATCACCTCCTCGCCGTAGAAGCTGGCCCGGATCGTCGAGGCGACGTCGGCCAGCGACACGCCGAGCGCTTCGGCCCGTGGCTTCACTTTCATCTGGTATTCCCACTTCCCGGGCCGTGAGTCGTCGTCGATGTCGATCACGCCCGGATATTCCGCCAGCCATACTTTCGCCTGCTCCACTGCGTCTTCGAGTTGCCGGATCGACTCGTCGTCGGAGGCTGCGAGCAGCTTGAACTCGATCGCCTTGCCGGCGGGACCGATGTTCTCGGTGACGAATACGATGCTGTCGGCGCCGGGCAGCGCCCCGACAGCCTTCCGCCACTCACTCAAAAACACGTCGCTCGTGATCGTGCGATTGGCGGCATCTTCGAGTTCCACGTTCACCGCGCCCATGTGACTACCGCTCATATTCGCCTCGACGCCGGGCTTGCCTTGCATTTCGATCGAGCCCACGGAGGCGTAGACGAACGTCACCAGCGGCCGCTCGGGCTTGCCGAGCCGGCGTGCCGTTTCGTCGAGCGCCCGCTCCACCTGGGCGATCCCCGCCTCGGTGACGCTCGCCGGCGTGCCGTCGGGGTACACGACCCGCGCCTGGATCCGCTTGGCATCGATCTTCGGGAAGATCTGGAAGGGTGTCGTGCCGCTGCGGATGAGGCCCACCGCCAGGATCAAGATCGATGCGGCTCCGGCCATCACGGCCCAGCGATTCTCGATCGCAGCTTCGAGCGCAGGCGCGTAGGCGCGCTTCACAAACCATTTCAGCGCGCCATCGCAGGACTGCTGCATAAAGCGGATCACCGGGACCAGCGGCCGGAACGGCGTGCACAGCCATTGAAAGACCCGGAGCACGAAGCTGTCTTCATGCGCCAGATGGCCCGGGAGCACGAAGATCGCCTCCGAGAGCGACACGAGCAGCGTGGCGATGAACGCGAAGGGCATCACGGCGATGAACTTGCCCATCACGCCCGACACAAACAGGAGCGGGAGGAACGTGATCACGGTCGTCATCACCCCCGACACCACCGACGGCAAGATCTCCGCCGTCCCGTCGATCGCGGCCTGGATCGGGCCCTTCCCCATCTTGCGGTGCCGCTCGACGTTGTCGCTCACCACGATCGCGTCGTCCACGTCGATACCGACGGCCATCAGGAACGCGAACATCGAGAGCATGTTGAGCGTCTGATCCGCCGCGAACATAAGGGCCCCGGTGCCGAGCATCGATACCGGCACGCCCATCGCCACCCAAAACCCGACCTTGAGGTCGAAGAACAAGGCCAGAATCACGAACACGATCAGCAGGCCCTGCGTGCCATTGGAGAGGAGCATGTCGAGCCGCTCGCGGACATCCACCGATGCGTCGGCTGCCGTGACCAGCTCATAGCCCGGAGGCAGGCTCGTGTCGGCGACGTACTGTTTCACCTCCGCCACCATCGCCAGCAAGTCCTCGCCCGAACTGCGATCGACCGACACCACGAGACCATGCCGGCCGTTGATCCGGTTGCGACCGGCGACGTCGGTGAAGCCGTCGCGGACCTTCCCCAGGTCGCCGACGGTGAGCACCAGCCCCTCGGGCAACGTCACCAGCGGGAGCTTGGCAATCTCGTCGCCGGCGTACTTCTTGTTCTTGCCTCGCAGGAGCACTTCCCCACCTTCGCTGCGGATCGTGCCTCCGGGCAGTTCGAGATTCTCACGGCGGATGATGTCGGCCACGGCTTTCAATGACAGGCCGTACTTGCGGAGCGTGTCTTCCGAGATCTCGACCGTGATCTCGTAGTCCTTCCCGCCGGAGATGTTGACCGCCGACACGGACGGGAGTGCGAGCAGATCTTCCCGGACCCGTTCGGTCACCTCACGGAGTTCGAGCTCCGACCGCTCGCCCCCGTCGGCCGCAGAAGGGGAGAGCACACCGACCTTGATCGCCGGCGTCCGGAGCGTGACCTGCTCCACCTTGGGGTCTTCAGCGAGCTCCGGAAAGCTCGGGATCCGCTCCACCTCCGAACGGATCTCACCGACCACCCGCTGCGCGTCGTCCACCGTGTCGTTCATCTCGAACACGCAGAAGCCCATGCCCTCGCGGGCCACGCTCGTGATCTTCTTGATGCCGACGACGCTCCGGCAGGCCTCCTCGATTTTTTGGCAGATGCCCTCTTCCACCTCCTCGGGCGTGGCGCCGGGGTACGGCACGGTGACGAGCGCTATCTCCAGAACGAATTCCGGAAACACCTCGCGGCGCATCGACGAGAAGCTCAGCCAGCCGACGACCATGATCGCCACGAGCAGCACGTTCATGGCCGGCGTGTTGCGGACGGTCCACGCGATGATCGACTTCACGGGGCGGCCTCCACGAGCTCCATCCCCGCACGGGGATTCGCCAACTGGCTGACGACGATGCGGTCTGACGGTTCGAGACCGCTTTCCTCCTGATCGAAGACGACCCGCCCTGCCGCGGCATGAAACGGCCGCGGGTGGAGCACGATGAGCCGACCGTCGCGCATCACGAACACCTCCCCCGAGGGCCGCACCGCCTCCTCGGGCACCGACACGAGCGGCCTGGGCACGTCCACCTGGAGCCAGACCTCGACGAACATGCCGCGGAGCAGCGACCGGGGGGCGTCGGCGGGGAGCGTCGCGAGCGGCGCGCCGTAACGGTCGATCGCCCGGACGCGGCGCGGCTCCGGAACGCGGACACGGCAGGGGAGCGTGCGGGTTTTCTCGTCGAGCCCCTTGCCTTCGTATCGCGACAGGACGCCGTCCCACTCGTATCGCCGGTCACCGATCGAAAACACCACCTTGGCAGGCGACTCGGGAATGTCGCGGTCCTCGCCGCCCCCTTCCGCGGCAGCCTTGCGGCCGCCCCAGACGCGGGCCACCTCGTCCATGCGAAGGCTCGTCTTCACCTCCGCCGCGCTCGTGTCTTCGATCATCACCACGGGCGTGCCCTTGGCAACGAACGACTCCTGTTCGACCTTGTCTTCGACGACCATGCCATCGGTCGGCGCGGTGATCCGTGTGCGGGAGAGGTCGAGCTTCGCCTTGTCGAGCATGGTCGAAGCGAGCGACTCCGCCTCGACGAGCCGGCTGCGCCGCTTCACGAGCACCCGCTTCTGACCCTCCTGCGCGGTCAGGACATTCGCGGCGGTCAGTTCGTCCCGCAGAGCCCGATCGTGCTCCGACTCCGTGATGATTCGACCCGCCTTGAGCGTGTCGAGCCGGGCCACTTCGCGCTTGGCGAGTTCCACCTGCCGGCGGGCCAGGTCGAGGGAGCCGGCGTTCTGGACGATCTCCTCGTCGATTTCTTCGATCGCCAGCCGTGCCTGGGAGACCTCCCGTTCGAGGCGATCGACATCGAGCTCGTAATCGCGCGGGTCGATCTCGAAAAGCAGCATCCCACGCGTGACGGACTGCCCTTCGTTGCAGGCTTCGGTCTTGCGCAGCACCCGCCCCGACACCTCGGCCGCCAGGGTGATCTCACGGAGGGGGACCACAATGCCATCGGCCTCGATTTCAATCCGCCCGTTGCCGGCTTCGAGCGAGGCTGTCCGAACCGGCATGGCCGTCGGTGCCTCGACAGCCTTACGAGGCGGCGGCTTGGGGCCGCCGAGGGCGACGAATCCACCGATGGCAGCGCCGAGAATCACGAGCGGCAGCATCCAGCGGAGGATTGCCTTGAGCATGCTCATGGTATTCGCTCCTTGCCGGGTAGCGGCCGGCCGACGCCGAGGGCGGCGAGCGCGTAGCGGGTGACGTGAGCGGCGAGCTGGGGCGGCGTGTGCAGCGAAGCGAGCTCGTCTGCGGGCACGAGCATCGCGACCACATCGCCGGCAGCCCGATACAGGAAGCACTGGCCGATGATGCTCAGCGCGATCCGCCGCAATTCGGGTTCGGCGAGCGTGTGCCCAGCCAGGTCGTCGAGAATCGCCACGAGAACGGCGAAGTGCGGCCGAATGTAGTCTTCCACGAGCTCGCGACAGGCATCGGTCGGATGCAACACCTCGCGCATCATGAGCCGCACCTGCCAGGGTGGTTGGCTGAAGCCGAGCATCCGCTCCAACATGTTGGCGACGAAATCGTGGAGCCGCTGCGCAGCAGGCGTGCCTGGCGGCCAGTCGGGCAGCGGCACCTGCTTGACCCGCGCCTCGTGGGCGTGCTTCACGCTCTCGATGTAGAGCCGGCGTTTGTCGCCGAAGTAGTAATTGACCGCGGCGACGTTGACGCCGGCGGCGAGGCAGATGTCGCGGACCGTGGCCGCTTCGTAGCCGTGCTCGGCGAACTCCTGGCCGGCGGCGAGCAGAATCCGATCCCGCGGATCCTCCGCAGTCTTCGGGACAGGCTCATGCTCAGCGTGGGATCGAACCGTAGCCATAGACGCTCGCAACCAGGAAGCAGCCTGTTTCAAACAGGCGTTTCAATCAACTGTATACCGGAGAAACCGCACGGCAAAGAGCAGATTAACAGCCGGAAAGAGAGGCCTTCGCCTGTCGAGGCAATGACAGGCTGAAGCCTGTCCTACAACAGGGCGGCGGCACAGCGGCGGCCGCTCACCATGGCCCCATTGATCGAGCCGCTCGTGCAGTGGTCGCCGCAGACGAGCAGCCCTGGGGCGAGCCTGGGG
>JBAXUY010000167.1:0-5957 GCA_037129475.1 Planctomycetia bacterium
CAGCCCTGTCCATTGCCCGGCGTGGGGACAGGGCTCCAGCCCTGTCCATTGCCCGCGTGGGGACAGGGCTCCAGCCCTGTCCATCAAAAGCCCCGACCGCCTATCGAACCCCCGATTATCGCGGCCGATCGGCCGCATGCCGCCGGCCCCCATCTGGGCGCGGGTTCTGCGGCTTTTCCAACGATTTCCTGCATTCGCGGGGTTCGCGTACACTGCTCGGCGCGTGTGATTTCGACAGACAGTTCAGGAGCATTCGCCATGCGGCGCGATCTTTCCAAGTGGTTCGGCAGTCTCTCCTCGGCCCGTCGTTCTTTGGCCGGGCAGCGAATGGCGAAGCGGAGTCGCGGCGCGCAGGTTTCGCTCGCCGGCGGTGAGCCGCTCGACGGCCGGAAGATGCTCGCCGTGACGGCGAATCTGACGAGCGGCCTCCTCACCATCACGCTGGATGCCAACGACGACGTTGCCGGGCTTGTTCGCGATGGCGCCAACTACAAGGTCTACGACAATGGGGCACCGCTGGTGACAACGTTCCCGGTGGCGAACGTAGACAAAATCAAAGTCGAGGATGACGGCACCTTCACCGGGCAGGTGTTCACAATTGGCGGTGACACGATCACCGCAGCGCTTGGCGTGGAGTCGGGCATCGAAAACACCAGGATTTTCGGCGACATCGACGTCACCTCGGGGCAGAAGTTCGACGCCACCCGTGGTGTCCTGATCAGTTCGGGCGCGATTTTGATGAGCGACGCGAGCCCCGCAGGCCCGCTCGTGATCAAGACCACCGGCTCCGATATCGAATTCGGCGGCAGAATAACGATCATGGACGACTCGGCGGTGCAGGTCGGCACCGGCTCGGGTGCCGGCGACATCGACTTCAACGACGACATCGAGGGCAGCGGCGAGGGCGGCGGCGGCAGCGGCACGCTGACGCTCACGGCCGGCACGGGCGCGATCACGTTTGGTGGCGACATCGGCGGCGCCGGAGTGGGTGAGGACCTCCACGGCGTCTCGATCGAATCGGCGGCGTCGGTCAGCGCCACCGGCCAGTTCCACATCACCGACGCCCTGGGCGACGATTTCACCGACGGCCTCATCATCGGCGACGGCGTGAACAACGTGAACTTCGTGAACGGTGGCGAGATCACCGGCTTCGGTGAGGACGGCGCGGGCATCTGGTTCCAGGGCGCATCGACCGGTTCGACGGTCAAGGGCTTTGAGCTCACCAACAACACCTACGGCATCTATCTGGGCGGCGCCGCCGCTGGCGTGGCCGACCTCTCCGGCACGGTCATCGACGACAACGACATCTCCGGCAACGACTTCGGTATTTATCTCGAAGGCGTCTCCGGTGAGCTGGGCGGTGAGGATGCCCTCGTGATCGGCGGCATCGCCGGCAACTTTATCCATGCCAATGGCGAGGACGGCATCTACGCCGACTCGAGCGTGGGCGTCGAGATCAGCCAAAACACCATCTGGACAAACGGCGTTGACGGTTATGGTGCCGGGTCGGGCATCAAGCTCGTCAACGGCGGTACGTACCTCATCGAAGACAACACCATCGGCGAAGACGTGGTGCTGAGGGGTGTGTTGTTTGGCGGCAACACCCACGACGGCATCACCGTCGAGGGCATTGCCGGCGAAGACAGCTATGCCGGCACGGTGATCACCGGCAACACGATTCAGAACAACGGCTTCCACGGCGTGAGCGTCACGGGCGTGACGCTCGATTCGGGCGAAGACAGCCTGCTGATCTTCAACAACGACATCGTGAGCAATGGGTCTTTTGACGGGGCGTCAATTGAAGGATCGTTCGGCGGCATCCGGATCGACAACAGCACGGGCATCCGGATCATCAACAACGACGTCAGCCTCAACGGCACCAAGGGTGCCGACGGTATCGCTATCGTCAACGGTTCCGCCGGCACGCAGGTCTACAGCAACACCATCGCCAGCAATTCCTACGACGGCATCTACCTCGAAGACTCCTCGACGTTCCTCAATCCCACGCAGATCGGCGACGTGTTGCCGGTCGCCAGTGCCACGGGAACGACGGTCAACATCGAGGGCGACCTCCGCGCCCAGATCCTGGCCGGGCAGACCGTCGTCCTGGCCTACGTGGTCGATCCGACCGACATCACGACCGCGACCTTGGTCCGCGCCGACGTGTTGGATATTTCGTACGACGACGTCGCTGACGAGACGACGCTGACCTTCGCGAGCGTTTCCGTTGCGCCCGGCGCTCCGTTCGCGGTCTCGCTCGGCAACTACATCGCCGGCAACGGCGAAGACCAGCCGCTGGGCGCTGGCATCAACGTCTACGCCTCGGGATTCAAGGCCGTGCCGAACACGGTCGCCGGGCTCGAAATTCTCGGCAACATCGTCGTGGGCAACGCCGCCGAGGGCATCCGTCTCGAGGGCGCGTCGAGCGACGGCGAGGACCTCACTCAGATCACGGTCGCAGGCAACTTCGTTGGCCATGACCCGCTCGCGCCCTACCCGGTCTCGGTCGGCAACGGCAAGGACGGCATCTACCTGAAGAACGGCTCGTATGTCTTGATCCTGCAGAACTACGTGGCCGACAACGGCGATCCGAATCCGTCGGTGGGCGACGATGAGAACGGCATCGCGATCTACGCGAGCACGAATGTCGACATCGGTGAAGACGGTCTGGGCAACTACGTCTCCAACAACGCCGACGACGGCATCGACATCAATGGCAGCCGGTTCATCTCCATCGTCGACAACGAGATCGCCTCCAATGGCGACGACGGCATCTACATCACGAGCTACGAGGGCACGCGGAGTTCGGATATCCTCGTCGAGAACAACTGGATCCACGACAACGCCGGCGATGGCATCGAAGTCGACGGCGCCGTCCGCGTGGACATCGTCGACAACCTGATTGAAAACAACGGCAGTGATGGCGTCAGGGCCAGCGATGGTGAGGATGTGTACGTTGGCTTCAGCATCGTCCGCGGCAACGAGGGCGACGGCGTCGCCTTCTCCGAAACGAACGGTGTGATCGAGGGCAACGAAATCTACGAGAACGGCGAGGACGGCATCTACATCGACGGCGACCGTCCCCCGAATCCGTTCCGTGACTACGACCACCACTTCGAGGTGCTCGGGAACATCATCCGCAACAACGGCGACGATGGCATCGACGTCCGCAACGGCAACTTCGACGGCAACGACCGGGACGGCGTGTACGCTCTTGCTGCTCGCATCGCTGGCAACACGATCGAGTTGAACAGCGACAATGGCGTGGCGCTCGATAGCATGCGCAATCTCGTGGTTGGCGGTGAATTCCAGAGCGACATCAACTTCATCAACCTGAACGGCAACGCCGGCGTATATGCCACCGGGATCGCCCAAGCCGAAGTGCGCGGCAACGAGATCGACTCGAACGTCAACTACGGCATTGAGATCGACAACGGCGAGCGTCTCTACGTCGGTGGCCTGACCGCCGAAGACGCGAATACGATCCGCCGCAACGGCAAGGCCGGTGTGTACGCCTATGGCAACACGCAGGACTCGTCTCTCATAAACAACGAGATCTCCGAAAACCCGATCGGTGTGATGATCACCTCCGCGCTCGGCCTGCAGGTCGGCGGCCCAACGTACTTGGGTGAGCTCCCGCCCGATTTCCCGGGCGAGGACCTCGAAGTGGGCAACCACATTTTCGACAACGGCGAGGGCATCCGGGCCACGGGCGACAGCCAAGGCACCGTGATCCAGGGCAACCTGATCGAAGACAACCTCACAGGCGCGACGCTCGCGAGCGTCCGCGGGCTTGCGTTCGGCTACGTCGCGGTCGCGCCGGTCCGAGTTCCGGCGCCCTACGGCAACTACGGCAACACGGTGCAGAACAATAAGGAAGGGCTCCGTGCCTCTGGCGACCTCACCGACACGGTCGTGGCGAGCAATCAGTTCCTCGACAACACGAAGGTAGGCATCGCGCTATCGTCGGCGAAGAACCTGACCGTGGGAGGCTACGGTGAAGACTCGCCAAACGTCATCAGCGGCAGCCCAATCGGCCTCTCGGCATCGGGCACGATGACGAACACGCTCGTCGCCTCCAACGAGTTCAGCGAAAACACGATCGGGATCTCGCTCTCGAAGGCCACTGCAATGATCGTGGCCTTCAATGTGATCGACTCCAGCCTGAAGTACGGCATCAGCGTGACGGGCAACAATGACGGCACGGAGATCGGCTCGAACACGGTGACGAACACCGGCGACGGTCCGTATCTCGGCAGCGGCATCTATCTGAACAATGCCCGCAACGTGTATATCGGCGGCAACGAGGTCGACGGCAGTTCGCTCGCCGGCCTCTATGCCACGGGCAACACGTCGGGCACGGTGGTGCAGGGCAACCTGTTCACCGACAACCGGATCGGGATGTTCCTCGAGAACGCCACGAACGCCGTGTTCGGCGGGCTGGGCAAAGCCGAGGGGAATACGATCGTGGGCGGCGGCGACCCGTTCCAGGGTGAGTTCCGCGACGGCATCCTGGCGACCGGCACGCTGACGGGCTCGAGCATCACGGGCACCGACATCAGCGACACGGCGACGGGGGTGTGGTTCCAGAATGCCCAGGGCATCGACGTGAACAACACTTTGGTGAGCGGCTCGGAGTTCTTCGGGTTCCGTGCCGACGGGAATCTCACGGGCTCCAAGTTCCGCGACAACCTGATCACGAACACCGTCGGGATTGGTGGCGGGTTGGGACATGGCATGTATCTGAACAACGCCACGAATCTCGAGGTGTACAACAACATCGGGGAAGACAGTTTCGGCTCCGGCCTGTTCGTGACGGGCGACACGAGCGGTACGACGGTGAAGAACAATCTGTTCGATGGGAACCGTACTGGCATCACGCTCGATAATGCCACGAACGCCGTGATCGGCGGTCTGGGCGAGGACGAGGGGAACACGATCATCGGCGGCGGTGACTCGCTGTCCGGCCAGTACTGCGACGGCATCCTGGCGACCGGCACGCTGACGGGCTCGAGCATCACGGGCACCGACATCAGCGACACGGCGACGGGTGTGTGGCTTCGTGACGCGCAAGGCGTGGACGTGAACAACACGCTCGTGAACGGCTCGGAGTTCTTCGGATTCCGTGCCGACGGAGTGCTCACGGGTTCGAAGTTCCGTGACAACGACGTCGTCAACACGGTGGGAATTGGCGGGGGGCTGGGCCATGGCATGTACCTGAACAACGCCACGAATCTCAAGCTCCACGACAACCTCGGCGAAGACAGCTTCGGCTCGGGTCTGTACATCACGGGCAACACGAGCGGCACAACGGTGCGTGGCAATCTGTTCGATGACAACCGCGTGGGCATCACGCTCGACAACGCCACGAACGCCGTGATTGGCGGTGATGCGCCCGGCGAAGACAACCGGATCGTGGGCGGCGGCGATGCGGTGCTGGACATCTTCCGTGACGGGATCGTGGCGATCGGGATCTCGACCGGATCGAGCATCACGAAGACGACGATCACGAACACGGCGACGGGCATCACGCTGCGTGCGGCGACGGGCCTTATCGTCAGGTCGGCCACTGTCAGCGGCTCGCAGGTGTGGGGCCTGAACGCGTCGGGCACGCTGACGGGCACGGAGGTGCGGACGAGCACGTTTACCTTGACGACAGACACTGCCGGTGGCGGTGCCGGCGTTCTGCTCTCGGCGGCCCAGTCGTTGCTGATCCAGAGCGCGACGATCACCGACAACGTGGTCGGCCTGCTGGCCACGGGCGACTGTGCAGGCTCGTCGGTGATCGACACCACGTGGAGCGGCAACACCACCGGAGTGATCAACAACTCGACCGGCGTGCCGCCGCTCGACATCGACCCGCTTCCGTAGGGACAGGGCTCCAGCCCTGTCCATTGCCCGGCGTAGGGACAGGGCTCCAGCCCTGTCCATTGCCCGGCGTGGGGACAGGGCTCCAG
>JBAXUY010000168.1:0-5954 GCA_037129475.1 Planctomycetia bacterium
AACGGACGGCACGATGCCGTGCCGTTCCGTGAAGCATCCCTCGAGCATGCCTCCCTTCGGCTCCGATTGCGAGTGGTTATTCGATACCGATCGGGTAAGCGGGGCAGGACAGACGGGACCCCTGTCCTATGCCCCGAGCACGTCGGCGGGCGGGCCCGTGCGGGTGATGCGGCCGGCCACGAGTTCGACCACCTGCGTGGCGGCGCGGCGGGCGAAGGCGTGGTCGTGCGTCACCACCACCATGGTCTGTCCGCCGCGGGCGAGCGCCACGATCGTCTCCATGACCTCCGCCGACATCGCCGGATCGAGCGCGCTCGTGGGCTCGTCGAAGAGCATCACGCGCGGGGCGAGCGCGAGTGCCCGGGCGATCGCCACCCGCTGCTGCTGGCCGCCCGAGAGCGTCGCGGGGCGGGCGGCGGCGAACGATGCCATGCCCACACGATCGAGCTGTGCCTCGGCCAGGACGCGTGCCTCGGCGGGCGGCAGCCGGGCCACGACCCGCGGCCCGAGGGCGACGTTCTCGAGCACCGAGAGATGCGGAAAGAGATTGAACTGCTGGAACACCATGCCGACGTCGCGCCGCACCTGTTCGAGCAGTCGCGGAGGATGCGATCCGGGCCGCATGCGGTGCCCGGCGACGGTCACCTCACCGGTGTCGAACACCTCGAGGCCGTTCAGGCAGCGGAGGAGCGTGCTCTTGCCGCCCCCCGACGGGCCGACGATCGCCGTCACCTCCCGTTCGCCCGCCCGCAGGGTCACGTCTGTGAGCACGCGCGTGCCGCCGCGGGCCTTCGACAGTGCCTCGATGCCGATCATGCCCCCTTCTCCTGCTGGTTCTCGAACCGGCGCGAGAGCAGCGACAAGGGCCAGCTCATCGCCAGGTAGAGCAGTGCGGTGATGACCGCGAGCTCCACGATCCGGCCGGTCGAGAGTGCGAGCACGCTGTATCGCTTCGTGAGCTCGATGACCGTGATCACCGAGCAGACGCTCGTGTCCTTGAAGAGCGCGATGAAGTCGTTGGTGACCGGCGGCATCACGAGCCGCACGGCCTGCGGAACGATGACGTGCCGGAGCGCCTGCCACTTCGTCATGCCGAGCGCGAGGGCCGCCTCGAACTGGCCGAGCGGCACGGCTTTGAGGCCCGCACGGTAAATCTCCGATTCATAGGCTGCGTAGTTGAGCGCGAGACCGACGACCGCAGCCACGAGCGCCGGCAGGGCGAGCCCGACCTTCGGCAGAAGAAAGAAGATCGCGTAGAGCTGGAGCATGAGCGGCGTGCCGCGCACCACCTCCACGAATCCCGTGAGGAGCGGCCGCAGCCAGGCCGGGCCGTGGAGCCTGCCAACCGCCACGCTCAGCCCCACGACGACGGCGAGCGGAAACGACAGGCAGGCGAGCAGCACCGTCATGCCCGCGGCGGAGACGAGCAGTGGCAGCGTTTCGGCCGCAAGCTGGCGGAGCGATCGGCGGGTGGCGGGGGGAATTTCAGCCGCATCGCGGAGCGCGAGAATCTGCTGTCGTCCGGCCAAATCCCACCTGTCGTACAGCGTCTTGAGACGTCCGTCGGCGATGATCCGGCTGAGCGCCTCGTCGATCGCAGCCGAGAGGCGCGGCGTGTCCGGGGCAGTAAGGATCGTGTAATACCCGCCACCGAACGGTCGGCCCACGGCCCGCAGGCCGGCGAAGCGGTCGGCGTAAAAGTTGAAGATGCAGTCGTCCATGAGCGCGGCGTCGAGCACGCCGCTTTGCACCTGCTCCATCGAGTCGATCGTGCCGTCGTAGCCGATCACGTCGACCTCGAGCTCGTGACGCGCTCGCAGGAAGGCCTCGGCTGCCGAGCCGGTGAGCACGCCCACCCGCCAACGGCCGGCCGGCCCCTGCGCCGCGAGCTTCTCGACCGCGTCGAGCGGTCCGTCGCGCCGCGCGAGCAATTGCAGGCCGTAGGCGAAATACGGGCGCGAGCAGTGGTAGTCGCGGAGGCGCTCCGGCAGCAGTTCGATGCCGTTGATCACGCAGTCGGCCGTGTGGCCCAGGAGCAACGGCAGCCGATCCCACTGTCCCTGCTGGAATCGGGCCTTCACGCCGAGTTCCGCCGCGATCAGGTCGGCCAGCCCGACCTCGAAGCCGGTGAGCCGCCCCGGAGCATCGGGATCGAGGAACACGTGCGGGCCGCCCCCCTCCTGATCCGCCGCCCAGACGAGTTCGCCGCGGGCCACGACCGCGGCCAACTCGCCGCCTTCGAGGCCGCGGTGGGCAGTCATGCCGATCGCCAGAAGGACGAGCATGCGGAGCACCCTTGAAGCGGGCCACTCGTATCTCGGACACCCGGTCGCTACGCTCGAACGCATGATGTCATCCGAACCCGGGATCATTTACGACTTCGGTGCGGGAAATGGTGCCGATCTTCCGTACTACCTGCTGAAAGCCGACCGGGTCGTCGCGGTCGAAGCCAATCCTGTCCACTGCGCCGAGATTCGCGCACATCTGGCCGAACCGTTGGCCTCCGGCCGACTGGTCGTCGTCAACGCGGTGCTCGACGTGGCCCCGGGCTCGCGGGACGTCCCTTTTTATATCCACAAAACGCGGCCGTGGCTGAGTCAGTATCCCCGGCCCACCGCCGAGCGGTGCGCCGCCTTCACGGAGACGCTCCTGCCCGCACGAAACGTCGTGGACGTGATCCGCGAATACGGCGCACCACACTATGTGAAGATCGATCTGGAGCACTTCGACCACGTCATCCTGCGTGCGTTGTTCGAGCGGGATATCCGTCCTCCCTACATCTCCGCCGAAGCACACACGGCCGAGGTGTTCGCGATCCTGCTCGCCCTGGGCGGCTACCAGTCGTTCAAGCTCGTCGATGGAGCGACGGTGCGCAGTCGGTACGCCGATCGGACGATCACGACGACCAGGGGCACGACCACGCACTCGTTCGCCCACGCCTCTGCCGGTCCCTTCGGCAACGACATCGATGGACCATGGATGACGCCGAATGCCTTCCAGCAGCTATTGGGATATGCGGGCCTGGGCGCCCGCAATAGCTACAAGGACATCCACGCGAGTCGTGTCGACCCGGCCGATCCCAACCACGCCCCCCAGCCCCAATTCCGCGTCACCGTCGATTTCTGACGTTCACGTCGCGCTGCGCAGGCGACCGAGCCCGGTGGCGGGGTCCGCGAGGGCAGCGCGTGCAGTCGCCGCGGCACGGCCGAGCTCTGCGCCACGGGCCGTGAACCGCGTCGTGGAGTCGGCCGAGTGTGCGAAGTCGGCGATCAAGGGATCGACCAGCCGCGCCTTCGGCAGCCGCGCGACGAGCGCCGCGATGTCTCCCTCGAGCCCCATCCGCAGCCGCGCGAACACAAGCCACCGCAGGAAGAGGCCGAAGAGGATCACCCACACGAGCGCCTCCTCGAGAAACGCGAGCCCCTCGACGGGCCGGCCATTCCAAAGCCGTCCGTAGAAGAAGTTCCAGCCGGCCCGTACGAGCACCGCCACGAGAAGCCCCGCGAAGAGCGTTTCGCACACGATGCGGAGCATCGGGCTGTCGAGCCGCTCGCGGCGGCCTGCCACGATCGCATCGATGCCCGTCGCCAGCCAGGCTGCGGTGCGCTCGAGCAGCGTGCCGACGGTCGATCGCACCTGCGCCTCGTCGAGCCGGGCCCGACCGACCAGCGGCGGCTCGATCCGGGCCCGTGCGGCGAGCCCCACGAGAATGCTCCGTGACTGCTCGACATCGGCCTCACCCAGCCCGAGTTCCTCGATGGTCTGCCACGTGCCGTCACCGGCGGTCGCCACGGACTGTCCGGCGAGCAGCCGCCCGATGAGGCCGCCTCCGGCCGACTTCAACCGTGGCCAGAACGACCAGATCGCCGCCACGACGTGCAGAAACATCGCGAAGGGACCACCATGCCAGCGGTCGACGAGCTCCTCGGTGATCAGCCGTTGCCAGGCCGACCGGCTCGCCCGAAGCCGTGCCTCGACGGCCGTCGCGAGCAGTTTTTCGAGCCGTACCCGCTCGCGTGCGACCCCGGCTGCAAGTTCCGCCACCGGGCCGCGTACGGGCTCGAGTTCACGCAGCGCCTGCCGCGCGACGTGGTCGGCGAGGTCGATGGCACCCGTGCGTCGCACGCGCCGGGCAGCACGGCCCACGAGCTCGTCGTCGATCGCGGTGACAAGTTCACGAAATCCTGCCTCGGCCTCGAGGCCGGCTGCAGATCGGCGGGCCGCCTCCACCGCGTCGAGCCGGAAGATGCGCGGCACCTCGAAGCCCTGCGATTCGAGCTCGCGCCGCCAGTCGGCGCGGATGTCGGGATCACGCGAGGCGTGCGTCTGCACGAAGAACAGCGGCCGCCCCGGTGCGAACGCGGCCAGCTCACGGGCCACGATCCACGAGCGGTACTTCTGCGCGGTCGCCACGAGCAGGAGCACGTCGCACGCGGGCACCACCGCCTCCAGGAGATCACGGTTCCGGTTGGTGTCGCTCGGCCGCGGCGGGGCGTCGGCGGGCGCGGCGTCGTCGGCCTGCGTGTCGGGATCGGGGCAGTCGACAAGCACGATGTTCGCCACCGCGGGTGCATCGCTGCGCACGACACGGGCCTGCATGCGGTCGAGCGGCAGCCACGAGCAGTCGACGTCGGTGGCCACGACGACGACGGGGTTCGTGGTGGTGGGCCGGGCCACGTCGCCCGCGGCGGTGACGGTGCCGCCGGCCAGTGCATTGACGAGCGTGCTCTTGCCGGTGCCGGTGCCGCCGATCACGCCGACCACGAGCACCCGCGACAACTCGCGCCGGGCCCGGTCGAGCCGGGGCTCGGCCTGCTCCCAGGCAACCCGCACGCGGCGGGCGGGAGGCCAGTCCGGCAGAGAACCGCTCCAGGCGGCGAGGTCGGCCACGAGCGCATCGAAGGCCGCCTCGTCGAAGGCCGGTTCAGAGGCGGCGGAGGGCGGCGTTGGAGACACGGGTTCAGGGGTCATGTTCGGGCAAACTCCCGCCGTAATTCGAACACCAGCCGTCGGGCCTCGGCCACCTCGGGCCGCGCGGCGGCGGCCGCGAGCCGGTCGATCTCCTCGACACGGTCGCCAAGCACGACGTCGTGGAGCGTCTCGGCGAGCACCCGGCCACGCTCGGCCGACCAGCCGGCGAAGAGCCGCTCGAGGAGCGGCTTGAGCCCCGCCATCGTGAGGCCGAGCGCCCCCTCGCCCGCCAGCGTGGCCGCCGTCCCAACGACGACGTCGCCGACGTGGTGCACGAGCGACGTGAGGCCGCCGGCCGTGGCCGCGGCGGCGGGCACGACCGCCGCGCCGGCCATGCCCAAGCCCACGGTGATTGCGGGGCGTGCGACGGCGCCCACGTTGAGCCCCGTCACGATCCAGCGCACGAGGTCGGGGCTCTCCTTTGCGAAACGGTCGAGTTCGCCGCGCACGAACACGCGGTAGTCATCCGACACGATCGGGAGTGCCGCGTGCCGACGCTCGAGGTCGGCATACCACGCCGCGCGGTCACCGGCGACGAGTGCCCCGGCCAGCATGGCGCCGAGCCGCTCGTTTCGGCGGCCGGCGTCCTCGAGCCGTTCGACGAAGCTCGCGAGCGCCTGCTTGAGCGCCGCGAGCTCGCGGGCGGCAAAATCCTCGCGCCGCTCCGCGTCGGAACGGGACAGTCCGATCGCCCGGGCGGCCCACATCACGCCGCTCCCGGCGATCCGATACGCCTTGCTCACGGTGAGATCGATCGCACTGCGGCGCGGTTCGAGCCAGGCCCAGATCTCGTTCCACACGACTTCGCGGGGGGCCGTGGGCAGTTCCACGCGAACTCGAGCCTCGTCGGCGAGGAGTTGCCGTGCGTTCTGCCACTCACGGGCGCTTGCCTCGAACCCGGCGAGCCAACCCGCCGCACCGGCCCGCGGATCGAGCACCACCTCGAGCGCGCCCCGCATCGCCTCGCGCTTGAGGCGGTCGAA
>JBAXUY010000169.1:0-5925 GCA_037129475.1 Planctomycetia bacterium
TCTTGATCACCGGCTCCGGCACGAACATGCTCTCGAGCGTGCAATACTTGTTTTCGGAGGCATACGTGTCGCCGCTGGCGGTGTCGACACCCATCACGGCCACGATGTCGCCGGCCTCACCGGAATCGATTTCTTCGCGCTTGTCGGCATGCATCTTCACGATGCGGCTGAAACGCTGCTTTTGGCTCGTGCGCTGGTTGATGTAGGCCTCACCCTTGGTGATCGTGCCCTGGTAGATCCGCATGAACGTGAGCTGGCCATAGGGATCGTCGACGATCTTGAAGGCCATCGCCACGAGCGGCTTCTTCGGATCGGGAACGAGATCGAACACCTCGTCGGGCTTGTCCCACTTCCTGGCAGTCACTTTCCGATCGAGCGGGCTCGGCAGGTAGCGAACGACCGCGTCGAGCAACTTCTGCACGCCCTTGTTCTTGTAGGCCGAACCGCAGAACACCGGCGTGATGCTCTGGTTTTGCACGGCGGCCTTCACCACGGCATGGATCTCGTCCTCGCTCGGCTTCTCTTCGGCGAGGAGCTTTTCCATCAGCGAGTCGGAATACATCGCGAGCCCCTCGAGCATCGCATGGCGGGCCTCGGCGGCCGCCTTCTCGTAGGCCGCGGGAATCGCCTCCTCGCGCACCGTCTCGCCGTTGTCGCCGTCGAAGTAGTAGCCCTTCATCGTGATCAGATCGATCACGCCTTCGAGCTTGTCTTCCTTGCCGATCGGAATCTGCATCGGGATCGCGTCGGTACCGAGCTTCTCGCGGAGCTGCTTCACGACGCGTTCGAAGTTGGCACCGGTGCGGTCCATCTTGTTGACGAACGCCAGCCGCGGCACCTTGTATCGCTTCATCTGGCGATCGACCGTCATCGACTGGCTCTGCACGCCGCCCACGGCGCAGAGCACGAGGATGGCGCCGTCGAGTACGCGGAGCGAACGCTCCACCTCGACCGTGAAATCGACGTGGCCCGGCGTGTCGATGAGGTTGATGTCGCAGTCGTGCCACTTCACGCTCGTGGCGGCCGACGTGATCGTGATGCCGCGCTCGCGCTCGAGGTCCATGTAGTCCATCGTCGCGCCGTCACCGCCGCCCTTCACCTCCTGGATCCGGTGAATACGGCCGGCGTAGTACAAGATGCGCTCGGAGAGCGTCGTCTTGCCGGAGTCGATGTGGGCCGAAATGCCCATGTTGCGAAGCTTGGACAGATCCATGGGAACACTGCACCTTCGGAGGAAAAACGGGGAATCGGCCGGCAGGCGGGATTTCGGAAGGGCCGAACTTCTGGAATATACTCGCGGCCCGGAAATCGCGACAGACCTGCCTGCTCTCCCGCCCATGACCGCACCTTCACCGGCCGACCACGGCCCTGACCGTCCGTGGGAGAGTTGTGTCGTACCGCTGCTCGTGTTCCTGGCGGCAGGCCTGCTCGAACCGACGCCGAGCGGTGGCGGGCCGGCCGGCCTGCTCGGCATCCCGTACTCCGCCTATCCGTTCGTCTACGCCGCGCGGCTCGTCGCCACCGCCACCGCCATCGTGCGGGCCTGGGGGGCGATCCGTGCCTGGGTGGGCCACACCACGTGGTGGCCCATCGCCATCGGCACGCTGCTCGTGGTGCCGTGGGTCATGCTCGCCACCGCGCAGCGCGAGGCCGGCTGGGCGCCCGACGCGGTCGAACGCAGCGCGTTCGATCCGTTCGCCCACTTCGCCACGCCCGTCGCCGCCTGGGGCTTCCTGTTCGTGCGGGCTCTCGGCCTCGTGCTCGTGGTGCCGCTCGTCGAGGAGCTGTTCCTGCGCGGCTTCCTCATGCGGTACGTGATCGACGAACGCTTCTGGACGGTGCCGTTCGGCAGGCTCACGCTCGCCTCGGCGGCGGCGTGCCTCGTGTACGCGGCAGCCACGCATCCCGGTGAGGCCCTTGCGGCACTGGCCTGGTTCTCGGTGATGAGCGGGATCGCGACGGCGACGCGGCGGCCGATCGACGTGATCCTCGCGCATGC
The DNA here is from genome assembly GCA_037129475.1 of Planctomycetia bacterium. Lineage (GTDB taxonomy): Bacteria > Planctomycetota > Planctomycetia > Pirellulales > UBA1268 > RGVT01. The sequence continues at coordinate 2,000 of JBAXUY010000169.1, forward strand.
CGCCACGAATCTGGCCCTCGGGGCCTACGTGCTGGCCACCAAGTCCTGGTGGCTCTTGTAGCGACAGGCCTCCGGGCCTGTCGGGAACCATGTCCCTCCGTGGCCGACTCGCACCGACGCCGACCGGACTCCTGCACGTGGGGCACGCCCAGACGTTCGCCGTCGCAGCCCAGCGGGCGGCCGGCGCCGGCCTCGTGATGCGGATCGAAGATCTCGACCGCGACCGCTGCCGCCCCGAGTTCACGACCGCGGCGCTCGACGATCTGCGCTGGCTCGGGCTCGAGTGGACCGAAGGCCCCGATGTGGGAGGGCCGCATGCGCCCTACGAACAGAGCCGACGCGGCGCGTGGTTTCTCGAGGTGTGGCGCAGGCTCGAAGCCGCCGGAGCGATGTATCCGAGCCCCCACTCGCGCCGCGACGTCGAAGAGGCGGCCTCGGCGCCCCACGGCCCACCGCCGGACTCCGGCACGACCCCGCGGGAGCCGCTCTTCCCGACAGCCCTCCGGCCCGCCACGCGGGAACGCGCCTCGGTCCCGGGCGGGGTGCCGTGGCGGTTTCGCGTGCCCGACGGCCGCGTGATCGAATTCAAAGACGGTCGCCTGGGCCGTGTCACACGCACGGCCGGCGTCGATTTCGGCGACTTCGTGGTCTGGCGGCGCGACGACCTCGCGGCCTACGAGCTGGCCGTCGTGGCCGACGACCATGCCATGGAAATCGAGGAGGTGGTGCGCGGCGAAGACCTGCTCACAAGCACGGCGCGACAACTCTTGCTCTATGAAGCCCTCGGCTGGCAGCCTCCGCACTGGTTTCACACGCCGCTCGTCGTCGATGCCGAAGGCCGGCGGCTCGCGAAGCGCACCGGCGGCCTTGCGATCCGCGACCTCCGCGGCAGCGGCCTCTCCCCCACGGACGCGCTGCGCTGGCCGACACTGTCCTGAGGATGCACGTGCACTCCGTAGGGACGGAGCTCCGGCTCTGTCCATTCGACCGGCCTGGAGGCCTGTCGCTACTTCTTGACCAGCCACTCGCGACAGAAAAGATTCTCAACGAGCCGGCCCGTGGCCATGTCGAGGAGCTGCCGGGACGTGTGGCGGCTCGTGAGCTCGATCCGGCTCGCGATCGCGCCCTCCGGTGCAGCCGCACCAAAGGGCCGTACCACGACGACGAGCTCGTCGGCTCCCACGTCCGCAGGCCCATGCTCCTGCTCCTGTTCTGGATAGCCGCGAATCGTGGCACCCGGGAGCAGGAACGTGTTCCGCTCCGCGGCCGCCCGGAAGTTTTGCGGCACGTGGACGACGTGGCCGCGGGCCGCGGCGATCGCCTCGGAGGGAAAGCCGCCGCGGGGCGGATCGAACGCCGTGAGAAAGCTCGATAGGGTGAGAAACGTGGCGAACACGGCCGACAGCGCGGAGGCCGCAAGCCGCCGCCGATCGACGAGCGGCACGACGACGAGCCCGGCCGCACCGACGAGGATCGCCCAGTGGATCCACGGGAGGGCATCGCCGCCCAGGTCGCGCGCGAGCAGCGCGGAGAGCCACGCCACGAGACCGATGACCACGCCGGCGCCGGCCACCGTGGTGAAAAATGCCGATGGCAGCAGGCGGTGCCAGTGCAGGGCCATGATGACGGCGATCCCCGGCAGCGCCTCGAGCAGATAGCGGCCCGACCGCTGCGTGGGCAGCAGAAAGACGAGGAACAGCACGGCCGCCCAGATCCAGAGCAGCCGCTCGATCGCGGTGGCCTCGCGCCGGTGCTGCCACGCCCGGATCAGCGTGCCGAGGAGTGGAAACGCGAGCAGCCCGGCGTCGAGAAACCAGGACATCGCGTAGCCCCAGACGCTCATCCGCCCCCAGAGCAGCGCGAGCAGATAGCTGGCCCGGCCGGCCTTCATCTTGCCGAAGTTTTCGCCGACCACGAACTCGCGCCAGATCGCTGCCGGATCGGGATCGAGGAGGAACCACGCCGCGAAGACCGCCAGCGCGAGCACGGCGGTCCAGGCGAGGCCCGGCGCCGACCGGAGCAGGAGCCGCTTCCAGTCGGGGCCGCCGTTCGGCCGGCGCACCTCGTGGACGTGCCAGGCGACGAGCCCCGCGCCGATCGGCACGAGCTGCGCGAACGACTTTGCGAGCAGCGCCGTGCCGGCGCAGAGACCGATCAGCGTGGGGAACGCGAGCCGCGACTCGAACGACCGCGGCCGCCACCAGAGCATGATGAAGAAGCAGGAGAACACCCAGAACGTCTCGGGCGGGTTCGTGAGGTAGGGCCGGCCGTAACGGTAGGTGGAGAGGAAGGCCAGATAGATCGCCGCCGCAAGCACGCCCACGTGCCGTGCGTTGCTCGCCCGCCACGCGAGCAGGCCCGCCATGGCCGCCGTCGCGAACGTCCAGACGAGGCTCGGCCAGCGGAGGGCCACGAGCGTCCAGTGCCGCCCCCAGTCGGTCGAGAGGATGCCCTGCCAGGCGAGGAACGGCGGCTTCGTGTTCACCATGTCGGGCATGTCGGACCGGAGCGGCAGCCAGTGCCCGCTCGCCGCCGTCGCCCGCGCGATCTGCGCGTAGATCATCTCATCGCCGTTGGCGAGGATGTGGAGTGACCCGAGGCCGTGGAGATACGCAGCCACCGCGAGGGCGAGCGTGGCGGCGGCGATCCGTGGCGAAATCTGCATGCGGCGAAGAGCGTCGCACACGCGGCTGCGCAGCGCCAACGTCAGCCGGCGGCCACGGCCACGGCCAGGGCCTCGGGCGGCGGGGGCGTGCGGGCGGCACGATTGCCGCTGATCACGCAGTGCACGAAATGGAGCTTCGTCACCGTGGGGCGGTTGAGCACGAACGGGTAGGTGTCGGGCTGCCCCATGCTGCGGGCCGTCTCGTTGAGCACGGCTGCGAGCACCACCATCACGTTGATCCAGGCGAGGAATGCCGCCCCCGCCTCGGCCGGTTCCGGCATGAAGAGCGCATCGGGACCGAACGGGGTGGCTTTGAGCGGCGTCTGCGAGATGTCGAGCTTGTAGGCCGTCACCGTCTCGAGCGTGGAGCGGATGTGAAGATACTGGGCCCAGGTCTCCGCCCAGTCCTCCCAGGGATGCGCGGCCGCATAGCGGCTGATGAACCGGCTCTGCCAGTCGGCCGGCGGCCCCTCGGCGTAGTACCGCTCGAGTGCCTGACCATAGTCGGCCCGCTCGTCGCCGAACAGCGCGCGAAAGGACTCCTGCCACGACGTGTCGCGCACGAGCACGTCCCAATAGTAATGCCCGAGTTCGTGCCGGAGGTGGCCGATGACAGTGCGGTAGTGCTCCTGGAGCAGATCGCGGTGCTTGTCGCGATAGTCGCCGTCGGCCTCGGCCACGTTGAGCGTGATCACGCCGGCCGCGTGCCCGCTGAGCACCGGCGGTGCGTCGGGCAGCGACTCGAGGAAGTCGAAGGCCAGCCCCTCCGGATCGTGCGTCTTGGAAACAATCGGGAGCTTGAGGTTCTGCAGCGAGAACAGCACCCGTCGCTTGGCCGCTTCGAGGTCGCGCAGGCGCTCGGCGTTGCGTGGGCGGTCGAGGGCCGGAATCGTGCGTGTCAGGCTGCAGGAGAGGCAGAACGCCACGGGATCCTCCGCAGGCACGAGCCAGTTGCAGGCCGCGGCCGCCGCCCGGTGCGCGCACAGGCGGAACAACGGCGTGGGCTCCCGCGCGTCACCCTGGAAGGCCCACACTCCGTCTCCCCGCGGGCTGAGCGGCCCGAGCAGCCGCCGCCGTGGGTCGTAGGCGACCTCGGAGCCGCAGCCGAGGCAGACGAGATTGGCGAAGAAAAGCGGCTGCCCGCACGCACACTGGAACGCTTGCATGCGAAGATGATAGCCGCCGAGTGAGGCTGCTGGGACTCGAACCCAGGACCAACGGATTAAAAGTCCGATGCTCTACCGACTGAGCTACAGCCTCG
>JBAXUY010000017.1:0-37683 GCA_037129475.1 Planctomycetia bacterium
GGATCGGCATCGTCGACCGGCTCTTCGCCCGGATCGGCGCCGGCGACGACATCGCGCGAGGCGCGAGCACGTTTCTCGTGGAGATGGCCCAGACCGCACGAATCCTCAATCGGGCCAGCGCCCGCAGCCTCGTGATCCTCGACGAAGTCGGCCGCGGCACGAGCACGTATGACGGCCTCGCGATCGCGCAGGCCGTCGTCGAGCATCTGCAGGCGCAGGTCGGCTGCCGCACGCTCTTCGCCACGCACTATCTGCAGCTCGCCGCGCTCGACAAGCTGCCCGGCGTCGCCAATGTGCAGGTGCTCGTGCAGCAGCACCACGACCAGCTCGTGTTCCTGCACCGCGTGGCCCCCGGCGCCGCCGACAAGAGCTGGGGCGTGCACGTGGCCCGTCTCGCGGGCGTGCCCACCGACGTCATCGACCGGGCGCGCGATCTCCTGCTCGGCTTCGAATCGGCCGGCGTGCCCACCCCGAAGCCCCGCCGTAAGGCAGCCCCGGCCGACCAGCGCTCGCTCTTCGAGTGACCTGTTGGGCGAGCGTCTCGCTTGCGGAGCGTGCTCGTGGCGAACGTGCGGAGCATCATCCGCTGCGGCCCGACGAGACGGCGTCACCCGCCGTGAAACTCGAACACCAGGTATCGCGCGGTTTCGTTCCCCGTGGCTTTGAGGCCGTGCGGAATCCCGGCCGCGCAATAGGCGGAACCTCCGGGGCCGAGCCGCATGCCCAGCGTCTCAACCTCTCCGGCGAACATGATGATCGCGACATCGTGCCGATCGCGATGCGCGGGATATCCTTCCCCGGGCGTGATTGCGGTGGCGTGTGCGTGCAACTTTTCGAGGTACCCGGTCGGGCACTCGAAAATCGGATTCATGGAGATCGCTCGCTGCGTCTCCGCCCAAAATCCGCCGGTCTCGACGATGAGCGTCTCCAGCGGCGCCACCACTTCCCGTGGAGGCCCCTGCCACTTGTACATCAGATAGACCAGTGGCGCGGCGGATGCGTTGCGAATCGTGTGGTATTGAAACGCCGGGTAGTACGCAACAGCTCCCGTGGAGACCCGCGTCACCTGTGCCGCGCGGGGATCGCCGTCCTCGGCGGTCAGGATCTCGGCGTCACCGCTGAGAACGATCAGCAACTCCTCCTCGGCGTGGGCATGCGGCGGATGCGGACAGTGCCCGGGGCTGAGGACGGAGACGTGCGATTCCATCGACGAGGCATTGGGCGTGGGGCCGTGCAGAATGTGATAGCTGCCCCAGCCCGCCGGCACGGGCTGATAGTCGCGGGCCGACCGTGCAGCGATCTGCACGGGCACGGCTTCCGCGGGGTTCCCGGTCGGCGGCGGGAGGGTCGTGCGACCGCGGTCCTGTCCGCAGACGAGGACCTGCGGCGCGGTGCGGCCGGTGAGACGGAAGGGCCACGTCGTGTTGCCGGCCTCCTGAATGGGAACTTCCACGCCGGATCGCGCGTATTGCAGCAACAGCGCGCTGCGGGCGTGGTCGCCCTTGTTGTCCGATCCGTGCCAGAGCCGGCCGTCGAACAGGATCGCCTCTCCATTGCCCATGGCGGGCTGAACCAGCCGCGCCTCCGGCACCGACTCCTGCGCCCAGGCCAAGGCGGTCTCCCCTTGCACGCGGTCGCGCGCGGCGCCCCGCTCGTGGATCTCCTGCTGAATCGTGCGGCCGACGCGCTGGGACTTCGAGATCACTGCCAACGCCGACTCCTGCGCGGTGTTCTCGAGGCCGATCCAGATGGACACGCAGCCGCCCTCCGGCGCGGAGCTCTCGATGTCGGTGTGAAAGGGATGTTTCTGACCGGACGATCGCTCGACGATGCTCACTCCCCAGAGCACCACATCCTCTCCGAGGAGCTCGCGCACCATCGAGGTGATCTGCGGCCGGCGGCTCAGCTCGTAGAAGAACCGGTCGACCAACCCAAGGTCCTTGGGCCAATCCGCCGAAGGCTGCCTCAGCCCCTGCCGGTGGTGCCGCAGCACGAGCCGGCACTGGTCCTCGGTCAAGGCGCGAACCGGCCCGTAGTAGCCGTGCTGATCGAAGAACTCCCGCATGCCCAGGGGCGCTGAGAACGAACAGATCGTCCCCGTTCGCTCGAGCGGCAAAGCCGCGGGCCGGGGCGGCATCACCGCGGCGGGGGCCGAACCGGACTCCGGGCGCGCCTTGAGCCGGCGGAGCCTGCGCTTGACCCATTTCCACGGGGCGAATCGCCGCCGCTTGGAATCCCTCGAACCGGCGAGCCGCTGCTCGTCCTGCACTTGGCGGAGCTGCTGAGAGAGCGCGGCGACGGTCGCCCGCTCCTTGTCGAGTTGGGTCTGCAACGCCGCAAAGCTCGCCCGCAATGGCGCGAGCTGCACGATCGGCTGCCGCTCAGGACCATTGCGCCGCGAGTTTCTTCGCGGCCACTCGTGATACCACGTCTCGTGGTTGTCATGGTGAATCAGGGTGGGGGTCACGCCGGCGAGCCGCAGCGCCAGGTTCAGGGAAAGCTGGTCGCGCCGCGAATATCGCAGCACCTGATTCCGCCACTGTTCCATGGCGCGACGCACGTCCTGGTTGCGATGATCTCGCCACAGGATCCCGCTCCAATACGGACGCTCCTCGAGCAGATCAGGACACAGAAGCGCGTAGTGGTTCAGCTGCTCGAGCACCCGCATCTGATCGTCCAGCCCTATCCGGGCCACCTCGAGAAACTCGTCCTGGAGGCTGGCCCGAAAACTGTGCAGAAAGAGCGCGATATCCGCGTCGGCAAAGCATTCCGCCCGGATCGCCTCGGGCTCCACCCTGAGAATGACGGTGTTGTCGATGTACAGCGATCGATCGAAATCGCCCAGGTACTCGTGCGGCAGGATCTTGAGGATCCGCTGACTGCGGATCGGGTCCATCTCGAACGCAAGCGGTACGCGGCGAATCTGCCACGAATCGCTTTGCAGCGTCGCGGAATCCGTGAGGCAGATGAAAGCCCAGTCGCTGTCCGCTGCGCTCGGCTGCTCGTTCAGGATCTCGTAATCACCCGTCAGCACCGTGTAGACACAGTCACGGGGCTTGGTACGCGAGCTCTCAGCTGACGCCATGCGGGGAAGATAGAAAGTCGCCGGTCACGTGACCAGCCGACGACGTGGCATGTTCCAGCCGCTCAGGGACCGGCGAACCAGGGGACTTGGGGGCCCGAGGGAGGCAACCACGACCTTCACAGCCGGCTCGGCTCATCGACGCTCGTTCCTGGTGCCGTGCTCGCGAAAGTGCCGTTGGCCGTCGTGCCATCCGCGGCAGAAAGCTGCTGGTTCACTTCATCGACCAGTTCATTGTTGAACACGTCTTCGAGCAGCCCACCCACCCGTCCGGCGGTGACGCCGTCGAACACCCGGTGGTCGAAGGCCATCTGGATCGCCATCGTCCCCTTCGAGACCGCCCCGTAATAAAAAGCCGACGTGATCGGAATCTTGAACATCAGCATCCTGCCGCGCAGACCGGCGATCGAGTTGACGCCAAACGTGCCGAAATGCCGGGCCCGCTCGATGCCGGAGGCGTACAGCCCGATCGACCAGATCAGGCGGCGGAGCGGGAGCGGCGGCCTGGCACTACGCACGAGCCGGCGCAAGGGACCGTGATGTTCGATCGGATCCACCCTCCACGCCTCGACCTTCGATTGGATGTCGGCCAGCGTTCGCTTTTCGGGTTGCGACAGCGGAGCCATGAACGTGGCCGGCTCGCCGCGGAAGACGCGGTCGAAAACGACCGATGCCACACTGTAGGGCGCCTCGTACAGCCGCGGCCACGGGTAGGGCATGTATGCCAGCCGCAGCGCGGGAAGCCGCGCCGACACGAGTCCGACCGCCTTGATGACCAGCGCATTCCAACTTGGCGGGTGCGGGGCCGCCCGCCGCGCATCGACCAGCGCCTGAATGCGGAACGTCCGCTCAGCGGCCACGATCGGCACTCTGTGAGAGAAGTGGAGCGTGTCGCCCATCCAACGACGGGGCAGTGACAGTGGGATGCAACGTCCCTGGTCGTTGGCCACGCAAGCCCCTCCTGACGCTTGGAAAACTGGGCCCAGAACGCTCCGTGCGAACGTCCGGCACGCGGGATGGTACAGCCAGACCGGAAATTTTCCCACGTCACCCGGACGCCGAAAAACCGGGGTGATCTGGGGGGCGATAGCGTTGCCAGCCGGCTGGAAAACCACTACGTTCCCCGCTGGTATCGCGGAGGCAACGCGTGTCTGCAGCGGCCCCATCCCCGATGTTCGTCCCCTCACGGCTGCTCACCAATTGTCACGTGCAGACAGTGCTCGGCACTGCGCTACGACGAGCGGTCCTGCTTCCCGGCCTGCGGCGTCAGCGCATCGAACTCGCCGACGGCGACTTCGTCGATGTCGACGTCTCTGGGCCGGAAACGCCGGGCCACGGTGACCGACCGTGGGCGCTGGTGCTCCACGGGCTCGAGGGCAGCTCGCGGTCGTCCTATGTCAGGGGCATGACGGCGGCTCTCGTCGCCTCGGGCTGCGAAGTCTGTGTCGTCAACTACCGCGGCTGTTCCGGCGAGCCAAACCGCCTGGCGCGGGCGTACCATGCCGGTGAGACCGGGGACGTACTGGCGGTGCTGGAGCGGCTCGGCGCCGAACGTCCCGGACGGCCGTTTGCGGCGGTCGGATTCTCGATCGGTGGCAACATCCTGATGAAGCTGCTCGGGGAGGATCCGGGGCGGGTTCCCGCCGGCCTCGTCGCAGCAATCGCCGTCTCACCCCCCTTCGATCTCGAACGGTGCGCGCGGCATCTCGACCGTCGTTCCCGCACCGCCGCCGTCTACCGCGGGCAGCTTCTGCGAACGCTGCGGAGCAAGGCGGTCGCCAAGCTCGCGCGGTTTCCCCGGTGTGTGGCCGCGACGCCGCAGCAGCTGCGGGCCGCCCGTACCTTCGCCCAATTTGACGAGCTCTACACCGCGCCCGTGCACGGCTTCGAGAATGCGCGTGATTATTGGCACCGTTCGTCGGGCGTCCGCTACCTTCCGGCTGTGCGTCATCCGTTGCTGATCGTGACCTCGCAGGACGATCCGTTTTTTCCACGGGACTACGTGCCCCGCGACGTGGTGGCCGCCAATGCCTGCCTGGAGCTCGCCCTCACCGAGCGCGGCGGCCACTGCGGGTTTGTCGGCGGATCGTTGCGCTCGCCGACTTTCTGGGTCGAGCACACGGTCCTTCGCTACCTTGCCGGCCACCTCGGCCAGCGGTGAGCGGCAGCCCGCCGCAGCGGCTGCCGAGGCCGCAAAAACCGGGGGGGTGCATCTCTCTTGCCGCCCTCTTCGCCGCCTCCTAGAGTCCCGCGACTCGAGAGCCGACACCCGGCCCCGACCAAACCGCTTTTTTCCGTCGTGGAGACCTCATGAGAGGCCCGAGCACCACGCATGCCTGGCGCGTCTGCGGATATTTCCTCGGCCTGCTATCGGGCGTCGTCTCGGTCGTCACGAATCTGACGGGCGGGGCCTGGACGCTGGCGCCGCTGGCGATCCTCGGGGCCATGGAGCTGGCCGACTGGCTGACGAAAGAAAAACGCGGCGACCCGCCCCCGGTCTCCGACCGCCTGGCCGACATCGTGCTCCTGGCGCACGTCGCCGTCCACACTGCGGCGGTCTTCACGCTCCTCTACGGCGTGCATTCCGGCATCCTCAACAGGGCCTACATCTGGTACGCCGCCATCGGCACGGGGCTCAACTCCGGCTGGTCGGGAATCGTATGCGCCCACGAGTTGATCCATCGCGGCAGCCGCTGGCTGCGCGGCCTGGGGGCGTGGAACCTGCTGCTCGTCAACTACGGGCATTTTCGCGTCGAGCACATGGTTCATCACCGACTGGTCGGCACGCGGCAGGATCCCGCCACGGCCCGGCGCGGGGAAAGCGTCTATTTCTTCGTCCTGCGGACGATCCCGCAGCAATTCTGGCAGGCGCTGATGACCGAAGCGGATCGACTGCGGCGGCGTGCCGCGCTGCCGTACGGCCTCGCGAATTTCGTGGTTCTGGCCACGGCGCTCGAAACCGCATTCTGCGTTGGACTGTACGTCGTGGGCGGCCCTCGCGTGCTGCAGGCTCACCTGGTGCAAGCGCTGCTCGCGATCCTGCAGTTGGAAATCATCAACTACATCGAGCACTACGGCCTCGAGCGGAATGCCGGTGAGGGCCTCCAGCCGCATCACTCCTGGGGCACCGACAAGATTGTGAGCCGCTTTTCGCTGCTGGAGCTGGTGCGGCATGCCGACCACCATCTGCACGCGTCGCGACCGTACACGCAGCTTGTGTCGCACGCCGATTCCCCGCACCTGCCCAGCGGCTATTGGGGGATGACATGGCTGTCGTTGCTGCCGCCGCTGTGGTTCCGTGTGATCGACCCCCGCATTCCACGGCATGATGGGCAGTCGTACGCCCGGGCCGCGGCGGGTGAACATGCCGGCGCACGCTGCACGGCAGGCGAGACGCTTGCCCCGCGCTCCACTGCATCACCCGCACTGGTTCATCTTGTCGCGGGGCGTGCCGGCGGCGACGAGCGCGGGCTCTTGTCTGCCGAACCGCACGAAGGCCACGTCGGGCGCCACCGTCACGGCGATGCTCTTGTAGGCCGGCGTCCGTGAGAGCGGGTCGGCCGCCTTCGGCACGAGCACGTTGCTCTCGGGGTAGTACATCGCCACGCAGCCGGGACGGATCTGGTCGAAGGCCGACACGATCTGCCCGCGCATCTCCCCAGCGCTGCTCGTGATCCGGCACGTTCCGCCCGCCGTGAGGCCGAACCTCGCGATGTCGTCGGGATGCATGAGCACGATGTCTCGCCGCGTCTGGTTGCGGTAGAGGTCCTCTTCTTCGTAGACGACGGTGTTGAACTGCCCTTCGCTGCGGATCGTCATCAGCTGCAGGCCCGCGGGCGGCTCGGGCAGGTCGTGCACGAACAGGTGGGCGAGGCCGTCGGGCGTGGGGAACGCCGGCGTGTCGATCGCCCGGCCGGGAATCGAGAACTCCTGCTTCGTCTTGTCGATCTCGGTGATCGCCTCCATGCCCGGCACGATCGCCCCGATCGCCTTGCGGATCGTGCTCGTGTGGGCCATGTCGCGCCAGTTTACGGGGCCGCCCTCGCCGAGCACGCGGCGGGCGATGTCGGCGATGATCTCCACCTCGGCCCGCGGGCCCGTCTTTTCGGTCGTGGGATGCCGCGGCGTGCCGCCGTCGGAGAGCCGGATGTAACTGAACATGCTCTCCTGCGTGGAGGGCTCGGGCTCCTCGTCGCGGGCGAGCACGGGCAGGATGATCGTCTCCTCGGCGCCCGTGCCCCAGGCGTGGCCGGTGTTGAGCGACGTGTTCATGTACACGACGGTGCCGATCTTCTCCATGGCCCGCTTGGCATACGTCGCATCGGGGCTCGCGCCGTAGAGATTGCCGCCGAGACAGAAGGCGAACCGCATCTTTCCCTCGTCGGCCGCGTCGAGGCATTCGAGCGTGTCGTAGCCCTTCGTCGTGGGGAGCTTCACGTCGAAGTGGCTCTCGAGCCGCTCGAAGATCGCCTTCTTGAGCGTGGGGGTGACGCCCACGGTGCCCATGCCCTGGATGTTGGAGTGGCCACGGATCGGCTGCAGGCCGGCGCCGGGCCGGCCCACCATCCGCCGCATGAGCGCGAGCTGGGCGATCGCCTGCACGGTCGCCGCGCCGTGGAGATGGTGCGTGACGCCCATCGTCCACGCGAACACGGCCCGCCTGCTCTCGGCATACTGCGCGGCCATGTCGAGAATCTCTCGCTTCGACACGCCCGACGTGCGCACGATGTCGTCCCACGAGAGGGCGTCGAGCCGCGAGGCCAGCTCACGCCATCCAGTGGCGTGCTGGAGCAGGAACTCCTCGTCGACGACCGGCTCGCCGGCCGCGTTGCGCGGATTTGCCGCATGCAGCTCCCGCAGCCGCTTCATGATTCCGTACACCATCGAAAGGTCACCGCCCACGTGGGGCTGCACGTAGGTGCTCGCGATCTCGGCGCCGAAGAGCAGCGACCAGGCGTCGCTCGGCACCGAGAAATTCACCATCCCCGTCTCGACGATCGGATTCACCACGATCACCTTGCCACCGCTGCGGCGCACCATCATCAGCGTGCGCATCATGCGGGGATGATTGCTGGCGGGGTTGCCGCCGATCAGAAACACACAGTCGGCGTGCTCCATGTCGTCGAGCTTCACCGTGCCGGCTCCCGTGCCGATCACGCTCGCGAGCCCCACGCCACTGGCCTGGTGGCAGTAGTAGGAGCAGTTGTTGACGTGGTTGGTGCCGTAGAGCCGGGCGAAGAGCTGGAGCAGAAACCCCGCCTCGTTGCTCGATCGGCCGCTGAAGTAGAAGAACGACTCCTCGGGGGCGGTCTTCTTCAACTTCGCGGCGATCCGCTCCATCGCGTCGGCCCACTCGATCGGTCGGTAGTGCTGGCTGCCCTTCTCCAGGATCACCGGCTGCACGAGCCGCCCGGAGTGCTCCAGCTGGTAGGGCGTGAACGCGCGCAGCTGGGGAATCGAATAGGTCTCGAAGAACGTCGGCTTTACGGCCCCCTGCATGTCGGCCACCATCGCCTGAAACGACTTCTTGCAGACCTCCGGAAAGTGGCCCGCCTCGTTCACCATGCCGCCGGCCTGGCCCCCCATGCCGACGGCGCAGGTCTTGCAGGCGTTCTTGGAACGCATCGCCTTCCAGAACTTCCACAGGCCGCCCGCCTCGCGGGATTTCTTGAACGTGTACATGACCGCGCGAAACCCGCCGCCGGTCGTCACCTTGCCGAAAAATCTGCCCATCACGGTGCTCCCTGTGCAGATTGACAATCTGCACCTACTCGTTCTGTGCAGATTGACAACCTGCACCTACTCGTTGAATCGTCTGTAGCGGCAGATTGGCAATCTGCCGTGGATCGGCAGCCGCCCTCTATTTCAAACTCACGGTCACGGTCTTCGTTTCCAAATACGGGTCGAGCCCGCGCTCACCGAGTTCACGGCCGAAGCCCGACTGCTTGAACCCGCCGAACGGCGCCGCCGCGTCGAACACGTCGTAGCAGTTCACCCACACGGTTCCGGCCCGCAGCCGCTTCGCCACTTCATGCGCCCGAGCCACGTCGCGGGTCCACACGGCCGCTGCGAGGCCGAAGTTCGTGGCGTTGGCCCGGCGGATCAATTCCTCCATGTCGGAGAACTTCAAGACAGAGAGCACCGGTCCGAAAATCTCCTCGCGGGCGATCGCCATCTCGTCCTTCACGTTCGTGAACACCGTCGGCTCGATGAAAAATCCACGGTCTCCCACCCGCTTTCCGCCGGCGGCACAGGTCGCACCCTCGCGCTTGCCCGACTCGATGTAGCCCATGATCTTGTCGAACTGGGCCTTGTCGACCTGCGGCCCCTGCTCTGTGGCGGGGTCGAACGGATCGCCCACCTTCCGCTTCCGGCTCATCTCCACGACGCGTTCCACGAACTGACCGTGGATCTTGTCTTCGACGAAGAGCCGCGAGCCGGCACAGCAGCACTGCCCCTGATTCAGATAGATGCCCACGTGAGCCCCGACGGCTGCCGCGTCGAGATCGGCGTCGGCAAACACGATGTTCGGGCTCTTACCGCCGAGTTCGAACGTCAGCCGCTTCAGCTGGTCGGCCGCCTGCCGCATGATGATCTGCGCCGTCTCGCCCGAGCCGGTGAAGGCCACCTTGTCGATGCCGGGGTGCTTCACGATCGCCGCGCCTGCCGTGGGCCCAAAGCCCGGCACTACGTTGATCACGCCGTCGGGCACGCCCGCCTTCTGGGCCAGCCGCGCGAGCCTGAGGCACGTCAGCGGCGTCTGCTCGGCCGGCTTCATCACGATCGTGCAGCCGGCTGCGAGCGCCGGCCCCCACTTCCAGGCCACCATCAGGATCGGGAAGTTCCAGGGGATCACCTGCCCCGCCACGCCCACCGGCTCGCGCCGCGTGTAGCAGAAGTAGTTGCCGTTGATCGGAATCGTCTGGCCGTGAATCTTGTCGGCCCAGCCGGCGTAGTAACGGAGCGCGTCGAGCGCCAGCGGGATGTCGCCGGTGCGGGCATCGCTCACCGGCTTGCCGTTGTCGAGCGCCTCGAGCGCTGCCAGTTCGTCGATCTCCGCCTCGATCAGGTCGGCGAGCCGCAGCATGATCCGGCCGCGTTCACGGGCATCCATCCGGGGCCATGGCCCCTCGTCAAACGCATGGCGGGCGGCCCGCACGGCCGCATCGACGTCGGCGGCGTCGCCCTCCGCCACCTGTGCGATCACCTCTTCGGTGGCCGGGTTGATCGTGTCGAACGTCTTCCCGCTCTTCGCAGGCACCCACTCCCCGCCGATGAAGAGTTGCGTCTGGTGAACCTTCGGCCGGGCGGGTTTTTGGGCGGCTGCAACGGTGGCCATGCGAGGCTCCTTCGGAATGAAGAACGACTGGGATTACCCGGTTGTTTGCGGCTTCGATGCTACCTGCGGTACGATCAAGCCGGCAAGGAGAGCGGGTCGGCTGTCGCGTGGCGCCGACCGGAAAGAGACCGAAACCGACGATGGCGTCGTAAGGAGTTCCTGATGCACAAGTTTTGCTCGATGATGGCGATGATGGCGGTCGTGATGCTGGCGGCGACGGCTTCGGCCGAGGTCACCAGCGGCCCGCAGGTGGGCGACTCGGTCGGCGCGTTCACGGTCACGAAGGTGGCCGGCAACCCCGACGACGGCTTCGCAGTGGGCCGCTCCGGCTGCTACCGCTGCAAGACCGGCTCGAAGCCCGTCGTGATGGTCTTCGCCCGCTCGGCCGACGAGAAGCTCGCGAAGCTGCTCAAGAAGATCGAAGAAGAGGTCGAGGAGCACCAGGACCAGAAGCTGATGAGCTTCGTCAACATGATCGGTGCCGACGCCGACAGCCTGAAGAAGGCCACCGAGGAGTTCGCCGCGAAGCACGGCCTCTCGCGGATCGCGTTCGTGGTGCCCGAAGACACGAAGGACGGCCCCGCCGACTTCAAGATCGCCCCCGACGCCGACGTCACGGTGGTCTGCTACAAGGAGGGCAAGGTGAAGGCCAACCACGCCTTCGCGAAGGGCGGGCTCTCCGACGACAAGATCGACGCAGTGGTCGAGGCGTCGTGCGCACTGGTTGAGTGACGATCACACGTGATGGCGACGGGCATGGGTGCGGCCCCGGTTCGGGGCGGCCCGTGCTCCGTCGCCGGACGTTCGCTGCGGCCCTCCAGGCCTTCGCTCACTCGGATGCTGACTGCGCCGCGCCATCCATGGCTACGCTTGTCATCATACGCCGGCTCTCGGAGCATGGGCCGCCCCGAACCTCCCGTGCTCGAAGATGAACGGCAGTATCGGTGTGAGTTGCAGGCCGATGTTTGCGTACCTCTGGCGGCTGATCACGACGCCCTACGAGCCGGACGGTGCATTCACCGGCTTTCTTGACCGCGCGCTCGCGCAGGAGAACGACCGCGCGGCGGTGACCGTGGCCGTGCTGACGGCAGCCGAGACCAGGCGGCTGTTCGGCGTCGATCTGGCCCGGCGCGGCATTCAGCCGGTGTTCCTCCGGATCACGAACCGCTCGCCAGAGAGCCTCCGGCTGCAGTTCGTGACGATCGACCCGCGGTACTTCACGCCGCTCGAGGCCGCGGGTGCGACACACTTCTCGATCATGCGGCGACTGTCGGCCTTCGGCGCGATGGCGTGGCTGTTCGTGCCGCTATTCGCGCTCGTGCCGCTCAAGCTCGTGACGGCGTGGCTCGGCAACGGGCGGATGGACGACTTCTTTCGGAGCCGCGGCTTCCGGCTGCGGCCCATCGCCCCGGCCGAGACGGCCGAGGGCTTCGTGTTCACCATGCTCGACCTCGGCACGAAGGCGGTGCATGTGCGGCTCACCAGCGTCGGCGGCATCGCCGACTCTCTCGCCGGAGCCGAAGCCCAGCCGAGCGGAGGCCAGGCGGCCCACACTCGCGCCGTCTCCGACTTCACGTTCACCGTGCCCGTGCCCGGGATCGCCGTCGACTATCACGATCAGGATTTCGCAAGGCTCCGGCCTCCCGCATCGGTGGAGGACTGCTCGATCGATTCGCTCGTGGCGAGGCTCGAGGCACTGCCACCGGCCACGAGCAACGCGGCCGGCACGCGGGCCGGCGATCCGGTCAACCTCGTCGTGATCGGCGACTTCGAGACGCTGCTGGCCGCCTTTGCCGCCCGCTGGGACGAGAGCGAGGCGATCTCATTTGCCACCTGCTGGAAGACCGTGCGCGCGTTTTTGCTCGGCACGAGTTATCGCTACTCGCCCGTCAGTTCGCTCCATCTCTTCGGCCGGCAGCAGGATTTCGCGCTGCAGCGCACACGGCACTCGATCAACGAGCGGCTCCACCTCCGGCTCTGGCTCACCACGCTGTCGTTCGAGAAGAAGCCCGTGTGGGTGGGCCAGGTGAGCCGGGACATCGGCGTGCGGTTCACGACGCGGGCCTGGAACCTCACCACGCACCGGATCGATCCCGACGTCGACGAATCGCGCGACTACGTGATCGAGGATCTGATGACGAACGGCCGGGCTACTGCCGCAGGCTACGTGGCCGGCGTCGGCGCCTGCACCCGCGCCGCCCCCCACAGAAACCTCACCGGCGACCCGTATCACAGCGACGGCAAGCGGGCCGTGATCCTGCTGTCCGCCAGCCGTGCCACTTGAGACTGGAGCAAACGGCTGGCGACGGTTCATCGCGCTGGAGCGCAGTGGCAGGGATGGTATGATGTCCGGAATGTCGAGGGCTTCCGACGTCCGTGACACTCCAGTCTGGATCGGCCGTCGCGGAGAGCGGGAGCCGAATCCTTATGCTTCCATGACGGTCGCGGAGCGGATTGCACTCGTGTGGCCGCTAACGGTCGCCGCGTGGGCATTTACTGGAAGGCCGGTGGATGAATCGCGACTTCGCCGAGATGTTGAATGCATTATCCGCCGAGGGTGCTGAGGTGCTCGTCGTCGGCGCCTATGCCGTGGCTGGTCACGGCCTTCCTCGTGCAACGGGTGACATTGACCTCTGGGTGCGGCCAACTCCCGAGAATGCGGCACGCGTCTGGCGAGCGCTCGAACGCTTCGGCGCGCCACGGAGCCGATTGACGCCCGCTTCTTTCACGGAGCCCGACATCGTCTACCAAATCGGGCTTCCACCGAACCGGATCGACATTCTCACGACGATCGACGGTGTCGCCTTCGCGGACGCATGGGCCGAACGTGTCATACGCACAGTGGATGGAGTCACCTTCCCGATGATTTCCAAACACCACCTGCTGGCCAACAAACGGGCTACGGGCCGCCCGCAGGATCTGGCTGATGTAGCGCGGCTCGAAGAGATGCCCTAACGGCACCGGCGTGCCGAATGACCCTGATGAGGTGCATGCCAATGAACGACGTCGGCCGCCTCCTGCTCCGCGACCTCCTGCACGGCCGTAGAACCGCAACGCTCGCCACGCTGCACGAGGGACGTCCGGCCGCCTCGATGATCCCGTTCGCCATCGGTCGTAGCACGGATGGCATCCGGCTGGTCACGCACGTGAGCCGGCTGGCCGCGCACACGCGGCAGATGCTCGAGTCGCCGGAGGTGTGCCTGCTGATCATGGCTCCGGAGGATGCGGCGCTGCCTCAGGCGCTGCCGCGGGTCTCGATTCCCGCGGTGGCGGAGTTCGTCCCGCCGGATCATCCCGATCACGTGCGACTCAAGGCCGCGTATCTCGCGAAGCATCCGCAGGCGGCCGACCTCTTCCAACTTGGCGACTTCTCGATCGTGGCCTTCACGCCGCTTTCGGCGCGGTTCGTGGCGGGCTTCGGCGCCGCGCACACGCTGCGGCCGGAGGTGCTGGCGGCCATGGCGGAAGCGGGTATAGTTTGAGCATCAGGGCAGCGTAGCTCAGTTGGTTAGAGCACCGGCTTCATAAGCCGGGTGTCGCCGGTTCAAGTCCGGCCGCTGCTAATGTCACGACGACCACGTCGCCGCCTACAAATTCCGCCACGCCTCATCCTCTTCAGGAGTATCCCAATCCGCCGCCCAGGCTGACTCCGCGAGCGGCAGCAGGGCATGCACGTCCTCGCTCCCATCACTGCCGGCGCCGCGTGCCCGCAGATGCCGCAGAAAAGCGAGCACCTCCCGCTGCACACTCTCCGGGGCGTGCTCGAGTTCCTCGATCAGGGATTTGGTTATGGTTGACATGCTTTTTAAGGATAGGTCGGCCAATGGCACTTCGGCAAGCGTCGGCCTGGCGGGGCGGATCATGAGGAGCAACAGCCGTGGCTGGTTGGGCTGGATGCGGCCCGACCGTGGAGGTGCCGAGGAGCTTCCTATTCACGCCCAAGGCCGGATTTTTCTCGTCGGCGCAGACTGGCCTTGAAACCGGTGCAGGAAGGAGACGGCGCCCGGGCGTGGCCGAGGAGCCGCCGGGGCATCATCTCCACATGAGCCGCCCGCCGTTTCGCAGAGCAGCCGCTCGATCTCTTCGATGAAGACCCTCGTCAGGGCCGCAGGCCGACGCGAGCGACTCTCACCACAGCCCCCTGCTCAACCGCTGCCTCACCCCGGGAGACGTCTCGGTGCAGCAGGCCTGTGGCGCGCGCCTGCGGGCGCCATAGGCTCCAACTGCAGTCACGCATCCCGCAGCTTGCGTTTTGCGGCCCGGGATTCCTCGCTCCACTTGTAGGGCGGCCGCGTCGGCTTCCGGCCCTCGCGGGCCGCAGCGGCGGCCTCGTCGCGGTTCGCGAAATCGTAGGCCCGCAAGACCGTGCTGCGGCTGACCTTCATCTCCCGGGCCAGCCGGTCGAAACCCTCCCCTGCCTTCCTCAGGCGGTCCACCTCAGCTGCGATTTTCCGATACTTCGGCTCGAACGGCTGGCCGGGCTGTCGACGTTGGCGGCGACGGCCATCGCCCCGGCGTGGCGGCCGCTTCCCTGTTTGGTGACGGTGGAGCGCGTCCCGCACAACCTCCGCTCCGATGCCGAGCGCGCGAGAGATCAGATTGATGCCCGATCCAGCCTCGGCCATCTCCACGATCTGCGGCAGCATTGCCTCGTATTTCGGCAGGCGCTGCAGCGAAATAACGACGTCGCGGCGGCCGCGAGGGGCCTTGCCGAGCGTTGTCCAACGGGCACCATGTAGAAACTCCCACATGGTGACGGTTGGATCATCGGCTGCAGGGGCTGGCCGCGAGGGCACTGTAGGCAATTCGCCGCATTTTTTGCGTATAATCCGGGAGTATCTGCGGAATAGCCACCGAAATAGCCGCCCATGACGACCGTCCAAATCACGATTTCCGACGCCCTCGCCAAGGAGGCTGCGGCCGAAGGCTTGCTCGAGACCGGCTCGATTGAGGCGCTCCTGCGCGAGCGGCTCGCGGCAGCCCGCGTCGCGAAGATGCAAGCGACGCGGCAGAAGCTCTCTGCAACTGGAACGCCTCCGATGACCGCCGAAGAGATCGAAGCCGAGATCCAGGCGTATCGTGCGGAGCGGCGACGTGCGGCTGGTGCTTGACACGAACACCGCCGTATCCGGCCTCATCTGGGGCGGGGTGCCAGGGCGACTGATCGACGCGGCTGCGGCCGGCAAGACGCAGATCATTTCGAGTGTGCCGCTCTTGGACGAGCTGCACGACGTTCTGTTTCGAAAGAAGTTCGCCGCCCAACTGGCTGAGCAGGGGGTGGACGCGGCGGACCTGTTCGAGGGATATGCCGCCCTCGTGCAGCTTGTCGTCCCTGCTGTTATCGGCCCGGTAATCCTCGCCGATCCCGATGACGACATCGTGCTTGCGACGGCCGTAGCCTGCGGCGCAGACGTGATCGTTTCAGGCGATGCCCATCTTCTCGGGATCGGCGAGTTCCAGGGGATTCCCATCTTCACGCCTGCGGCGGCCGTGAGTCGGTTGGCGGTGTGACCGGCGGGTCGCCGCCTGCCCGATGGCATTTGCGCTACAGCGGCACGACCACTTCCTTCGGCGTCGCCTTACCGGCAAGTTCGTCCGGCTGCTCGCTGCAGGCTGCCGGCCATGAGGTTCCGTCAGTCTCGCCTGGTCTGCCGCGGTCCAGCACAGCCAAAGCCGGCACGGCGTTGATTGTGAAGCGGGCGACCATCTGCGGCTCCGCCCGGCCCTCGACCTGACGCTTCTCGAGGACGACATCGCCCACGAGCGCCTTGAGCACCTGGGCCGCCACGCCGACGTCGCCCTGCAGGAGGTCGCGCAGTTGCGTGAGTGCCACGACCACGTCCTTCGTCTTGATCCTCTTCACGTTCGGCCGCCGGCTGGCTCGCTGGAGTTCCTTGAGCCGCTCCCGCTTGGCGGCAAGTTGGCGACCCATCTCCTCCGCCTTCGCGAGCACGGCATCGAGATGCGTGTCGTCGAGCTTGGCGAGCCGCTTGTTGACCTCGGCCGTCAGGTCGGCGATGAAGCCGTCGGTGAAGAGCGTCGCCATGACGACGCCAAGCACCGCCTCGTCGATGATCCGGGCCGACTTGGAGCCCTTATTGGTGCAGCCCTTGATACCACTCGATGCATTGAAGCAGAAGAAGCTCTGATACTTGCCAACCGAACGTCCGAGGATCATCGGATTGCTGCAGCACCCGCAGATCGGCCGGATGAGCACCTTCGGATAAAGCTCCACACGGTAGACCTTCTTACGGCGATCCTTTGCCTTGCGGCCAAACGACTCGGCGCCGAGGCTGAGTCTGCGGTGCACGGCTTCGGCCAACTCGTGCGACAGGATCCGCAGGTGCGGCACGTCCCGCCAGATCCATTCCGATGCCGGCAACTGGATCACCTTCTTCTTCCCCGTCTGCCGGTCGATCACCTGCCTGGTCTTGTGGAGCACGTCTTTGCCGACGAGCTTTTCGCGGCCGTAATGCTGGCGAACCCGGCCATCGGACCACGTCTTCTTGCCGCCTACCTTGTGCTCATTGAACAGTCGAGCGATGTCGATGGCGCTCTTTCCCTCGTAGGCGATCAATTCGGCACCCCGTCGCGTCCACTCGGCCGCCTCGGGGTCGATCTGGACGGCGTTCGACGAGCGTCTTGGCGAGCGCCAGATCGATCCAGAGCTTCAGCGTACCGTCCGGACGGAAGAATTCGGTGCGCTGCTGCCGGAACCGTCGCTCAAAGTCGTCGGCCATTGCCCCGATCGTGGTCGCGTCAGCCGCCGGCACGGCGGGCGTTCCCACGAGTTCGGTCCAGAGTCGAGCCTGGACCTCAAGATAGGTGCGGGCCAGGTCGAGTAGACCGGCACGTTCGGGCAAGCCGAAGTCATCGCTGCGAACGCGGCAGCGGCCATGCCGATAATTCTTTGAACGTTCGGAAAAACCAAAGGAGCCGTGCCCGGCGTCGCCGGGACTTGAAGTGATGTCAAACATTGGAGAAATCCTCATGGCGACCATAAAAGTGGTCACCGAGGGGTTCCTCCGTCATCCGCCGGCCGTAGGCAGCGCCCGCTCGCGGGCTAGCGGGCCGCGGGCGCCGTCGGCTGGCTGGCCAACCGTTCGGCCCTCAACCGCGTGTACCAGGTCTGGTTGACCCCATTGATCGTGCGCAGGAGATCAAGGATGGGCTGCACGCCCTTGAAGCCGGCGTCCCTCGAGAGGGTTCCCTGGAACGAATCGCCGCGGTTGGAGAAATTCGGCAGCGACCCGAGCGCCGCCTTCAGCGGCTCGATGGGCGCGGGAAAGCCGGTCGCTTGCTCGTTGGGAGCCGAGTAGAAAAAGCCGACGGGCTGGCCCGGAAGCCAACTGATGAACGTGGTGGCTCCACTCAAGTAGCCCGCATACAGGCGATTCTCTTCGGAGACGACGTAGTTCGCTGGATTGGTGTAGTCGGCAGGGTTCCCCGAGGAGGGCCCATTGTACTGATACTGCACGAACGTCTTGAGCTGCGTGGAATCCGCCGCGGGATAGCACCACCGCGCCCACACCTGGATCTTATCGGGCGTCATGTATCTCCAGACGCCGGATACGACCTCTCCGAACTGGCTCTTCGACACGCGAACCCGCAGGCCCGGGTCGTCGGCAGGAATCCCGAGAACGTCGCGGACCTTCGCGCCCACAGACTGGATCGTGGCGGCGACCGTGGCGTCGTCGGCATAGGCCGACGGGTTGCCGTTCTCGTAGAAGATATCCATGAAGTCGTAGTCGTTGTCGAAGCCGTCGCCATCGACGTCGCCGTCTGCGAAGCGATCCTGCGTGTCGGTCTCGCGGTCGAGGCCGCCGCCGCCGACAAGCGCGTCGGTGCCGAGCTCGCCATCCAGGCGGTCGTCGCCCTCGCCCGCGTTGAGCGAATCGTTGCCCGATCCGCCGAGCAACTCGTCTGCCCCATCGCCTCCCATGAGACGATCGTCGCCAAGGCCACCACGGACGGAATCATTTCCTGCGCCGGCATCGACCGTGTCGTTCCCGGCGCCAGAATCAACCGTGTCGTTTCCTGCGCCGGCGTTGACCGTGTCGTTGCCACCCTCGCCGAACACTTGGTCATTCCCTTCGCCACCAATCAACTCGTCGGCAGCGGAGCCTCCCCGAAGCACGTCGGCGCCCGCGCCGCCGTCGGCACGGGAGGCGATGGCCGTCAGGTTCGTAAACGTGTCGTTGCCCGCGTCACCCGTGAACGCGATCCGCGACACCGTTGCGGCGCTCACCGTGCGACTCAACCGGCCCGAGGCGGAGTTCAGCGACACGATGAGATTCGCGCCCTGCTGCCGAACCTCGGCGGAGTCATTGCCCGTCGATCCGACGATCGTTACGGTCCGCGAAACGCGGTCGTATCCGATCCCGGCGGCAAGGACAATCCGGCCCTCCAGGCCCTCGACATCCAGCCGGCCGCGACGAGTAGCTCGTAGCCGGCGACTCAACCGCTTCGCTCTTGTCTCGGCCATGGCTTCCACTCCGCCGGGATGCAACTTCCCCAAACCCGATTATCGCCCGAATGGGGGGATCTCTATGCGAAGGAGTGTAGGCTTCGGGGGAGGGCCGACAAGGCGGGTTTCGCAACGCAGATTGAGGAGGAGGAGGAGGGGGCCATGCGTTCGTTCTGAACGATAGGTCGGCCAATGGCACTTCGGTAAGCGTCGGCCGAGCGGAGCGGATCATGAGGAGCAACAGCCGGGGCTGGTCGGGCTGGATGCGGCCCGACCGTGGAGGTGCCGAGGAGCTCCCTGTCCACGCTCAAGGCCGATTTTTCTCGTCGGCGCAGACCGACCTTAAAACCGCTCTTCGCGGGCCGTCCGCACCGTGACATGGGATCCCGTCAGAGGCTGTGGATGTCGATCACGGGCGGGAGAGACGGATGTCGCCGCCACACCCAAGGGCACGCAAACGGAAACTCCTCCCCCACCCGGGCCATGAGCTTGGCCCAGGCTTGTGCGCGAGGTGTCATGCGAACGCGGTTGGTCCCACGAGTCGCAGCAGTCGCCGGAGGCATCTCCGCCCGCCATAGTCAGACGCCATCGGCGGCTCTCGGGGCGATGATCCTCTGTGGGGCCCCCTCTGAAAACGGTAGTCTGGCGGCGAATCCAACGCCGCATCCCGGCCACTGAAGATGAACCCTGCTCGAGCACGAGGCTTCCGACCGCTGCCCTGGGATTCCGCGCTGTTTGGGTTTCCCGTGGCGCATGTCTCCCCGGACGTGGTCCACGACGGTCTGTTGCAGGATGTCATCGGTGCATTGCGTTCCGAGGGCGTGCAGCTTGCCTACGTCTCCGTGCCCTGGAGCGATACGAACGCGACCGCGACGCTCGCCCTGGCCGGCGCTCGGTGCGTCGATCGCAAGGTGCGATACCGGAAGGAAGCGATCGCCAGCCGCCCGCCACCCCCGGGCATCGAATCCGTCGTGGGCAAGCGCTGCACGCCAGACTTGGAGCAGCTCGCGCTCGTGAGCGGAACGTATTCACGGTTTCGAGCCGATCCGGGAATCGCGCCGGACGTGTTCGAGAAGCTCTATGTCGCCTGGATTCGCCGGAGCATGGCCGGGGAAATCGCCCGGGATGTGTTGGTGATTCACGAAGGATCGGCTTGTGTAGGGATGGTCACCATGGCGGAATCGGAATGTGGTTCGACAGGCACGATCGGGCTCATCGCCGTGGGGGACGGCCATCGCGGCAAGGGCCATGGAAGGCGACTCATGCTCGGCGCGGAGGCCTGGTGCGTCGCGCGCGGAATGACGGCGGTGGAAGTGGTCACCCAGATGCGGAATGTCGCCGCATGCGGTCTGTATGCCGCCTGCGGGTATGGGATTGTCGGTGACGAGGCGGTTTTTCACATCTGGCCCGAGTGCAGTCGATGATCCCGTTCAATCGTCCATTCCTCCCGGAGAGAGCGCTGGGCTACATCGCGGAGGCGTATCGTTCGGGCAAGGTTTCCGGCGATGGAGCCTTCACGAAACGCTGCGAGTCCTTCCTCGCAGAGCGCTACGGCTGCCACCGCACGCTCCTGACCACGTCCTGCACTGCCGCCTTGGAGTTGGCGTCGCTGCTGTGCCGGATTCAACCCGGTGACGAAGTGATCCTGCCCAGCTTCACCTTCGTCTCCACGGCCAACGCGTTCGCCCTGAGAGGTGCCACGCTCGTCTTCGTGGATTCCCTTCCCGACCACCCCAACATGGATCCTGTCCGGGTCGCAGAGGTCATCACAAACCGGACGAAGGCCATCGTGCCGGTTCACTATGCTGGCGTCGCCGTGGACATGGACCCGATCCTTCGCCTGGCTCGGGATGTCGGGGCCATCGTGGTGGAAGACTCCGCCCAGGCCATCGATGCCTGCTATCGCGGAATACCATTAGGCACGCTTGGCGACTTTGGCGCGTTCTCCTTCCACGAGACCAAGAACGTCCACTGCGGGGAAGGCGGACTGCTTGCCATTCGCGGCGCGGAGCACGTCGCCAGGGCGGAGATTCTCTGGGAGAAGGGGACCAACCGGAGGGCGTTCTTTCGCGGTGAAACGGACAAATATAGTTGGGTCGACGTTGGATCCTCGTTTCTTCCCGCGGATATCCTGGCGGCTTTGCTGTGGTCGCAACTCGAGGCTCTTCAGGAGATCAACGCCCGGCGATTTCGGCTGTGGGAGCGGTATCTCGAGGCCCTGCAACCCCTGCAGCAGGCCGGTTGGCTGAAGGTTCCCGCCATCCCCGGCTTTGCCGGGCACAATGCCCACTGCTTCTACGTCGTGCTGCCCGACGCGCCCACGCGGGCCCGGCTCATCAAGCATCTCGGGCAGCGGGAGATTCTGGCGGTTTTTCACTACCAATCGCTTCACGCCAGTCCCTATTTCGCCGCCAAGCACGACGGCCGCCCCCTCCCGTATGCAGACCGCTTCAGTGACTGCCTGTTGCGGCTACCCCTGTTCCATGACCTCCGAGACGAAGAACAGGAACGCGTGATCGACGCCATGCTGGACTTCTTCGGGATCGGCACTGGTTGATCGCTGGCCCACTCCGGACAGAGTTCTCGACACGTGCACCAGCCCGAAACGCGAATGACGAGAGCGAGGCGACTTCTCGGCATCCTGAATGGATGCTTGAGCCGCCATGCCTGCGATGCCGAACAGAGCCTCAGATTCATCGAGACATCCGCCCAGATCGCATGGCTGTGTCATGCCGGCACATTCGTTCTGCCCCAGGCCGAACGCTTGCTCCAAGAGCACACCTCGCTTGCGGATCCAGTCGCTCAGTCCGGCGACTTGATGAAGGCGGTGGAGGGCCGGACGCTCCATGTCCTCACGGAGGCCTACGCCATCGGCGGGCACACGCCGCTCGTGAAACGATGGATCGATCTCCTCGACGAAGAGCGCCACGCCGTCGTGCTCGTCCGGCAGGCTCAGCCGTTCGAGCCCTCGTGGGTTGTTCCGATGGGACGGCACGTGCCGTTGATCGATCTCCACCGGGCTGGCTTGAGTCGGCGCGCACGCGTGGCCCACCTGCGGGCTCTGTTCCGAGTTGCCCGGCGGGTGATTCTCCACATCCACCCCGATGATGCGTGCTCCGTGGCGGCCGCCTACC
This sequence comes from Planctomycetia bacterium, assembly GCA_037129475.1. Lineage (GTDB taxonomy): Bacteria > Planctomycetota > Planctomycetia > Pirellulales > UBA1268 > RGVT01. The sequence goes on from JBAXUY010000017.1 coordinate 22,023, forward strand.
GCAGCCCCCATGCCGAAATCCACTTCCTCAACCATGCCGATCACGTGGCCTGGCTGGGAGCGGGCCTGCCCGTGGTGCTCCTGAATCTTCGGCACCGGGGCACCCGTCTGGCGGAAACCCGCCGCGGCATCGCGGCCGCCACCTGCGGAGTGGTGCCTGTGCCGATCACGCGGCCCGCCCTTGTGGATCGCCACGAAGCTCGGCAGAGCTTCGGTATCGGCGATCACGAGTGCCTCATCCTGTCCATCGCTTCGGCCTACAAATTCAATCCTGTCGGACGACGCTCCCTGTTCGAACCGCTGGATCGCTTGCTCCGCCGTCGGGACGTCAAGCTCATGATTGTCGGCGTGGATGCCCTGCACCCGGTGTTCGGCCCCCTGGCCGAACGGCACCCCGGTCGGGTGCTCTGCATGGGAACGGTCCCATCGCCCACGCGGCATCGTGCGGCGGCGGACATCTACCTCGACAGTTATCCGTTCTGCTCGATCACGTCGATGCTCGAGAGCGCGGCCCTGGGCACGCCGGTGGTGGCCTACCAGCCTTACCCCGAGGAACTCGAAATCCTCTACAGCGAATGCCCGTGGCTCCCGGCGGATCGCCATCTGGCCCGCGATCCGGGCCACCTTGTCGAGTTGCTCGATGCGCTGATCGACGACCGTTCGCTCCGGCAGGAACTTGCCGTGCGCACCATCGAGGGCATGGAGCAGCACTCGCCCCGGGCATGGCGCGCCGCCATGCAGCGGCATTTGGCACGGGACTTCACGAAGACACCGTGGCGGAAACCAGACCGCCCCTTCCGCGATGGCCTGCTGGACCAGGTTCTCTCCGGGCTCATGGGCGACGTCCGCAGTTACACCGAGCAGGCCGAGATCCTGCGGCTCGATGAGATCGGTCGGGCCCGGATCACACAGTGCAAGCGGCAGGGGTTGCTGGAAGGCGGTCTTTAATCCTTCACCCAGTACCGGCAATCCGCATCCACCCGGTGGAGCTGCACCGGCAGGCTGCGACTCGCGATGAACTCATCCACGGCCTTGCGGCACCCATCGTAGGTGTCGTAGTCATCGACGATCACGAAGCCGGAAGGCACCACCTGATCGTAGAGATGCTCGAGGCAGGCCTTGGTGGAAGCGTACCAGTCCCCATCCAGGCGGAGGATCGCGATCGGCCCGACAGCAGCTGCGTCCACGGGCAGCGTGTCCTGGAACCAGCCGTGGTGGTAGTGAATGTTTCGGGCGTCGTACTGAATCGTCTGCTCGAGCAGATTCCTGTTTTCTGCGAGCGTTCCCGGCCCGCCGAAGGCATCGTAGAACCCGGTCAGCGGTGTGAGCCTGCCCATGGTGCCGCCAGCGCCACGAGTCCAATGCAGCCGCCTTTCCAGACACTCACAGTGTCGCACCTGCTGGACGAGCGAGATGAGCCTGGGAAGCGTGACCATCGTATGGCCGCGGATGCACGCGATCATGTCGCGGACATCCGGATCGAGATCGTCTTCGGACGGACACTGCGGCAAGTCGTTCATTGTTCGAAGGGCTTCACGTCTAACGGAGCGTCGCACTCGCGATGAATGCGGTGAGATTGGCTTCAAACACGGCCCCGGGCCAGTCGCGGACGACCATTCGCGGGATCTGAAACGGGTCGGCGCCGCGGCGCGTCGGGCTTTGGACCGTCGTGACGGCGCCAAGGAACTCGCCTTGGCGCAGGATATCGACGGTGTCGGTGTTGAAGGAGCCGATGAAACCATACGGATAGGCGAACAACAACGGTGGACGACCGATGATCGTCTCCAAAACTTGTCTGCTTTCGAGGATTTCCGTCCGTTGGACGTCCGCCGGCAGCCGGGCCAGGATCGGATGGGTCACGGTATGGGCGCCGACCTCCACCAGCCCGCCCTCAGCCAGTTGGGCGACCTCCGCACGGGTCATGAAGCGATGCCTCGGCCGGCAGTCGGCTTCGTCATTGGCCCAACGCCGGATGTGCGCGATGGCGGCCCGCCGCGCCGTGTCGTCCCTCAGATTGAGCAAAACCTTGTGCAGGAACCGATACAGGTGATGGCGCGGCGTCGGCGTGTCGCGGGACAGCACCGACCATCCCGCCAGTCGTCGGGCCTCCTCCTCGCCGTAGCGGCTCGCGGCTCCCAACTGGAAGGTTTGCCGTCCCTGAACCGTCGCCAGCGTCATGGCGTCCGGCAAGTGTCCCGGCAACAACAGGACGCGCTCCAGCACATCCCACCATGGCTCATGCCCCGGTTCGTCCAGCGGGCCCGTGGTGACGAACACGGTTGCCGGAACTTCCAACGCCTCCAAAATCGGCTTGGCGTTGAGGAGATTGTCGGCGTAACCGTCGTCGAAAGTGACGACGATGGCGTCAGGAGGCGCCGCGCCGGTCCGTAATGCTTCGACGAACCGTCTCAGCGACATCGGCCGCCCGACCCGGCGGATCGCCTCCAGATGCTCGGCGAAACGTGACGGACGGACGGCCAATACTTGCGGATCGGTCTGCGTCTCGACCACGCGGTGATACATCAAAACCACCGGCGGCCGCCCCTCTGGCAGCGCCCTCGTCAACTCGCCCACCCAGGCACCGGCGTCGCGCGCCGCGGCCGTGCGCGGCGCCGCGCGACGGCCTTCGACGACCCGCGGCAGAACCGCTTCGGAAAACCATTCCAGATAACGCGACACCACCCGCCGCACATCGAAGCGCGCTCGAGCCTCCCGCTGCGCGTTTTCCCCAAGCCGGGCGCACAGCGTCGCGTCGTTCAACAGAACCGTCAGGCCGTCCACCAGATCGTCGATGTCGCCAGCCCGCGTCAGCAGGCCCGTCGCCCTATCGCGGCCATGCGCGGGGACGCCGTCATCCCCGAAGGAGCGGAAACTGCGCAGCAGTTCCGGGATGCCGCCGACAGCCGTCGCCGCCACCGGAACGCCGCAGCTCATCGCTTCGGCGATCACCAGACCAAAACTTTCCGCCCGTGCCATGTGCAGATACACGTCCGCGGCCTGATAAAAGACGGCCAAACGGGCGGGATTGCGCTCGAACGGATGGAACACGATCTGGGCGGAGCCAATCTGTTCGGGCGGGCCGCTGTCCCCCAAGCCGACCAGCAGCAGCCGTCGATCGGACAGGCGAGCCCCCAGACGACCAAGCACGGTCCGCAGGCCCGGATAATCCTTCCATGGATTATTGCGGATGCCGTTGGCGGCGAAAAGCAGCATGACTGCGTCGTCAGCTATGCCCAGCGTCCGACGCGCCGTGAGCTTGTCGCCGGGAATGAAGGTCTCGGTGTCGACGCCATTGGGAATCACCGTGGATTCGACAATCCCTTCCTGAAGAATGCCCGCATGGGCGCGATCCATCAGCCAACGGCTCGGTGCGGTCACGAACAGCCGACTGCGTCGATAGATGTCGCGCTTGCGTCGCCAGTTGTCTCCCGCTCCGTCGGTTTGCAGCGCGGGATAGAGCCCCAGATCGGGACAGGCGTCGCAACCGTGCCGCCATCGTTCGCATGAAAGCGAATGGGCGCAATGTCCCGACAGGGTCCAGGCGTCGTGCAGTGTCAAAACCGTGGGAGCGGCATGGCTCAGCCACGGCAAAACGCGCAGGTCGAAATACCAGCCGTGCAGGTTGTGGCAATGCACGATGTCGGGTCGCGCCGGTGGCAAATCGAGCAAATCCCACGTGCCGGGAAAGTACACGTCCTCCTCGCCCCGGCCGGCGGCGGCCCCGATCTCGTCCACCGACAATGACGGCGGCGCCAGCGGATTGCGGGGTTTGTAATCCCGTTCTTGCGGAATGAGGATCACGCTGGAATCCGCTGACTGCCGTCGTCCGACCGCCAGCCAGGCGTCATGACCATGGCTTTGAAAGCCCTGAACGAGGTCGCGCGCCACCTTTTCCGCGCCGCCGCCATGCTCACTGGTGCTGACCGAAAGAATGCGCATCGAACCGCCCCTTGCCCGCCGTTCCCCGACCCCATCCCGGATCTCGAAGCGGGTCGTGTGAGAGAATCATCGTAGCCCGGAGAGACTGGAACGGATTCTCCGCTGAAGAAGCGACGCAGCGCAGAGCGGTCGTCACAGGGCTCCGAGCCGTCCCGTGGCATCGGCTGCCTCGAGATCGACCATCAACGCCCGCAGGTCGTCGGGCTGCACGGCGAACTGGCCGAGATACGGCCGGGTGTAGGCGAACAGGATCACGAAACAGCAGCTGATCCCGACCGCCACCATGCCGAGCGCCATCCTCCGCGCCCGGCGCGAATCGGCATGGATCAGCCCGACTCCGAGGAGCGTCAGGATCGCCAGCACGCCCACGATCCCCCAGCGCGCCGGCGGCGGCCGCGTGGCGGCGATCCGTAGCCGCGTCTCGCGGGCGGTCGCCGCCTGGCGGTAGAGATCGTTCAGTTCGGTGTGCAACGCTCCCTCGGGCAGCGCGTGAATCGAGCTCCGCAGCTCGCGAAGCGCTGCGGCCGTGACACGCGGCGTGAGGAGCGTGGCGAGTTGCGGCCACTCCGTCGTGACGATGAAACCGACGACTTCACGGACCGATGCCTGCAGCGAACGAGCCTCCGGACCCGACTCGTCCTCGATCGACTCCGCCATTTCCCGATAGGCCGCCGCCTCGGTGCGGGCCGACTCCTCGGCCAGACTATGCTGTTCCCAGACGGGGATCGCGATGAACGAGATCAGCAGGCCGAAGGCCAGCCCGATCTGGGCCGGCACCTCCGCCTCGAGCTTTCCCAGCCGCTGACCCTCGCGGCCGGCGATCCAGGGCACCAGAAACCGATGCACGAGAAAGGCGAAAAAACCCCAATACGCCAACAACAGCAGCACCATCACCGGCATCGGTAGCGAAAGGAGGCTGTCGAAGCAGCCGGGTAATCTGGTCATGCAAGGCTCCTTGCTGCGATCTCGTCCGCCACCGCGCCGGGCAGTCCGAGCATCCCGATCAGGCAGGCCCACACCGATCCGGTCAAACGTCCACGTCGCATCGAGTGCATATCGCCATCCTTGGCCGATGGATCACCGGTCGCCTGCACTGCCGGTGCACGAGGGACATATAGAGAGACCGTTGCAGTCCTGAAAGGCCTGTTTCCGCCGCTGACTGGAACCGTTGGCTCATCGCCGCCGGTAAAAAATCTCAAGCTGCCCGTCCAAATGCTCATGGACGCCCATTGAGCGTGGCGGGAGAATCTCACGTGGAGGTTCTCGCATGCCCGCTGCATCCACCGGCCGCCCCGTCCGCACCGCCATCGTCGGCCTCGGCTTCGGGGCCGAGTTCATCCCCATCCACCAGCGGCACCCGCACGCCCAGCTCGTGGCCATCTGCCAACGGTCGCAGGACAAGCTCGACCAAATAGGCAACGCCTACGGCGTCGAGCGGCGGTATCGGTCGTATGCCGACGTCCTGAAGGACAAGGAGATCGACGCCGTCCACATCAATTCGCCGATTCCCGACCACGGCCCGATGTCGATCGCGGCTCTCGAAGCCGGGAAGCACGTGATGTGCACCGTGCCGATGGCGACGAGCCTCGACGACTGCCGGAAGATCGTCGAACTCTGCGACAAGACGGGCCTCAAGTACATGATGGCCGAGACGGTCGTCTATGCCCGCGAGTTCCTGTTCATCAAGCAGATGACCGACAAGGGTGAACTGGGCAGGATCCAGTTCATGCAGGCGAGCCACCAGCAGGACATGGACGGCTGGCCGAACTACTGGCCCGGCCTGCCGCCGATGCACTATGCGACGCACTGCGTCGGGCCGTGCCTGGCCCTCGAGCGCAAAGACGCCGAGGAAGTGAGCTGCTTCGGCTCTGGTCGGATCCGTGATGAACTCATCGAGCACTACGGCTCGCCGTTTGCCATTGAGAGCGCCCACGTGAAGCTCCACAACAGCGACGTCGTGGCCCGCGTCATTCGCTCCCTCTTCGACACGGCCCGGCAGTATCGCGAGAGCTTCGATGTCTACGGTTCGAAAAAGAGCTTCGAGTGGCAACTCTGCGAAGGCGAGGAGCCGGTGATCCACACGGCGAAGGTGGCCGAACCCGAAATCCCGAAGCGCGTGCCCGTGCCCGACTTCGCGCATCTCCTCCCCGAGCCGATCCAACGCTTCACCACGGGCGGCGTCTACGATGCAGACGATCACCAGCACCTGTCGTTCACGCAGGGCGGCGGCCACGGTGGCAGCCACCCGCACCTCGTGCACGAGTTCGTGACGGCGCTCGTCGAGGGCCGCGATCCGTATCCCAATGCGCGGCAGAGCGCCAACTGGACCTGCACCGGCATCCTCGCCCACGAGTCTGCGATGAAGGGGGGCGCTATCATGAAATTGCCCGAATGGAGTTTTTCGTCATGAAACGCCTGCTGCTCACGGTTGCCTGCCTCTTGGCGGCCTCGATCACTACGGCTGCGGAAACGCCCATCAAGGTGCTGTTCCTCGGCGACAACGGGCACCACAAGCCGGCCGATCGTTTCGCCCAACTGCAGCCCGTGCTCGCGCCCCGCGGCATCAAACTCGTCTACACCGACAAGGTTTCCGACCTCGACCTGAAGGTTCTGGCTGCCTACGACGCGCTCTTCGTCTACGCCAACATCGACAACCTGCCGCCCGCAGGAGAGGCTGCGATCCTCGACTATGTCCGGGGCGGCAAGGGCCTCGTGCCGCTCCACTGCGCGAGCTACTGCTTCCGCAACTCGCCCGCGTGGATCGACCTGGTCGGAGCCCAGTTTCAGAAGCACGGCACGGGGGAGTTTCGCACGACGAACGTCGCGCCGAGCCACCCGATCATGCAGGGCTTCGGTGGCTTCAAGAGCTGGGACGAGACCTACCTCCACACGAAGCACAACGACCGCGGCCGGACGATCCTCGAGGAGCGGGTGGAGGGCGACAGCCGCGAGCCCTGGACGTGGGTGCGCCAGGAGGGCAAGGGCCGCGTCTTCTACACCGCCTGGGGCCACGACCAGCGCACGTGGAGCCATCCGGGCTTCCACAACCTCGTCGAGCGCGGCATCCGCTTCGCTGCCGGCCGTGATCCGGCCAGCGCCGGGCAATACGTCGACCATCCCGCGATGACCACGCCACCCGCGGGGCTCGCACCGTTCGACTACCAGCCGGCGAAGGTGCCGTTCTACGCACCCGGCGGCACCCGCAAGGGTGACGATCACATCGCGACGATGCAAAAGCCGCTCGAACCCGAGGAATCCCGGAAGCATGCCATTACGCCCGAGGGCTTTCACGTCGAACTGTTCGCATCGGAGCCGCTCCTCGAGGGCAAACCGCTCGCGATGTGCTTCGACGGCAACGGGGCCGTCTACGTCGCCGAGAGCGTCGACTACCCGAACGATCTCGTGGAACCTGCCAAAGAGGATCCGGCCGCTCCGGTCGAGGGCCACGACCGGATTGTAAAGCTCACCGACACCGACGGTGACGGGAAGGCCGACCGACGCGACGCGTTCGCCGAGAAACTCTCGATCCCCACGAGCATGCTCGCCCACGACGGCGGTCTGATCGTGGCGATGGCGCCCAACATGCTGTATCTCAAGGACACCGACGGTGACGGGAAGGTCGACCTGCGCAAGGTGCTCTTCACCGGCTGGGGCACCGGCGACACGCACGCCGGCCCGAGCAACCTCACCTGGGGGCTCGATGGCTGGGTCTACGGCATCGTCGGCTACTCGGGCTTCAACGGCACGGTGGGCGGCGATGCTCAGCGTTTTGGCGCCGGATTCTGGCGCTGCCGTCCCGACGGCTCGAAGCTCGAATATCTCCGCAGTACGAACAACAACTCCTGGGGGGTCGGTTTCAGCGAGGAGGGGCTCCTCTTCGGCTCGACGGCCAACGGCAACCCCAGCGAGCACATGCCGCTCCCCAACCGTGTCTATGAACGGGTCCGCGGCTGGAGCGCGACGACGCTCGGCGGGATCGCCGGCAGCCCGGAGATGGAACTGGCCCCGAAGGCCGCCGCACCGGGCGAGTCGGTCGCCATCCGGCAGGTCGATCACCACGGCCACTTCACCGCCGCCGCCGGCCACCGGCTCTACACGGCCCGCGCGTATCCGCGCGAATACTGGAACCGTACCGCGTTCACCTGCGAGCCGACGGGCCATATCGTGGCCACGTTCGAGCTCTTGCCAGTGGGGGCGGCGTTCCGCAGCCGCATGGCCTGGGATCTGGTGGCCAGCGACGACGAGTGGACCGCACCGATCCAGGCCGAGGTCGGCCCGGACGGGCAGGTGTGGGTGATCGACTGGTACAACTTCATCGTCCAGCACAATCCGACGCCCGCCGGCTTCGAGACCGGCAAGCGGGGGGCCTACGTCACCCCGCTCCGCGACAAGACCCACGGCCGCATCTGGCGGGTCGTGCATGAAAAGGCCCCGACCGTCGCGCGGAAGTCGCTTGCGAGTGCCTCGGCCGACGAACTCGTCGCCGCCCTCGGCGACGACAACATGTTCTGGCGGGAGCGGGCCCAACGAAAACTCGTCGAGCGGGCCGCAGGCCGGCCCGACGGCGGCCGCGACGTGGTCCCGTCGCTCATCCGGCTCGTCGAGCATTCCTCGGTCGATGCGCTCGGCCTCAACCCCGCCGCGATCCACGCGATCTGGACGCTCCGCCAACTCGGCGCCCTCGAAGGCCCCACGGCCGACTCGCTGGCGCTGGCGCGGGTGCAGTCGGCGCTCGCGCATCCCTCCGCAGGCGTCCGCATGAACGCCGTGAAAGCGCTGCCGCGCGACGCCGGCACGCTCGTGAAACTCTCCGGCTCGACGGTGGTCGACGATCCTGCGCCGCTCGTGCGGCTGGCCGTGCTCGAGGCGCTCGGCGAGTGGCCGTCGTCATCGGAGGCCGCGGCGATCGTCACGACGATGCTCGCCGATCCGCGCACGCTCGCCGACCCCGCGCTCGCCGATGCGGCCACGAGCGCCGCGGCCGTCCACGCTGCGGACGTGCTGCCGGCCCTCCTCGCGGCCAAGCCGGCCGACGAGAAGCCATCGCCCGCCCGGCTCGCCCTCGTCGAGCGGGTGGCCGAGCACGTGGCCCGTGGCGCCGAAGGCGGCGCGGTGGCCGCCGTGCTCAGGCGGCTTCCCGATGCGCCGCAGCCCGTTGCTGTCGCCGCGCTTGCGGGCCTGGCCCGCGGCTGGCCCAAGGGCACGCCTGCGGCGCTCGGGCCGGAGGCCGACGCGGCCCTCGTGAAACTCGTCGATACGCTCCCCGCGAACGCCCAGGGCCAGGTCGTCACGCTCGCGCAGCACACCGGCAGCAAGGCGCTCGATTCACGGATCGGCCGGATCAGCGAGTCCTTGATCGCGACGATCGACGATGCGAAGGCACCCGATGGAGACAGGATCGCGGCCGCCGAGCGGCTCGTACAGCTGCGGCCCGCCGACGCGACGATCGTGGACCTTGTCATGCAGCGGGTCGGCGGCAAGGCGAGCCCCGAAATCTCCGCCGGCCTGATCGCCGCGATCGGTCGCTCATCGGCGGCCGAGGCCCCTGCGGCCCTGCTCGATCGGCTCGCGTCGTTCACGCCGCCGGTGCGCGAGGCGGCCGTGCGCACGATCCTCGCCAACCGCGACTGGGCGATGGCGCTCGTGGACCGGCTCGAGAAGCGGCAGGTGAACCTGGGCGACATCCCGATCGTCGACCGCACGAAGCTCACCGACCACCCCGACAGGAAGATCCGCGACCGCGCGAAGAAGATCCTCACCGCAGGCGGCGGCCTGCCAAACGCCGACCGCCAGAAGGTGATCGACGAGGTGCTGCCCGTCGTGCTCGCCGGCGGCGATGCCGACCGTGGCAAGGCGGTCTTCAAGGAGCAGTGCGGCAAGTGCCACATGCATTCCGGCGAGGGCGGCAAGGTCGGTCCGGAACTCACCGGCATGGCGGTGCACCCTGCCAGGGAACTCCTGATCCACATTCTCGACCCGAATCGCTCCGTCGAGGGCAACTATCGCGCCTACACCGTCTCCACCGACGACGGCCGCGTGGTCACCGGCCTGCTTGCGTCGGAGAGCCGAACGGCGATCGAGATCGTGGACGCCGAGGGGAAACGGATCGCGATCCAGCGTGACGAGATCGACGCCTTTCAGCCGTCGCCGAATTCGCTGATGCCGGTCGGCTTCGAGAAGCAGATCAAGCCCGAGGGCTTCGCCGACCTGCTCACCTTCCTCACGAAGCGGGGGAAGTTCGTGCCGCTGTCGCTCGAGAAGGTGGCGACCGCCGTGAGCACGAAGGGAATGTTCATCGACGAGAAGAACGACGTGGAGCGGCTCGTCTTCCCTGACTGGGGCCCCAAGACGTTCCAGGGCGTGCCCTTCTCGCTCGTCGATCCGCAGGGCGGCCGCGTGCCGAACGTCGTGATGCTCCACGGGCCGCAGGGCTACCTGCCTCCGAACATGCCGAAGAGCGTCTCGGTTTCCGTCGGGGCGCCCGTGAAGGTGTTGCATCTGCTCGGCGGCGTCGCCGGCTGGGGATTTCCTGCCGCCGCGAAGGGCTCGACGTCGATGCTCGTGCGTCTGGTCTACGCCGACGGACAGAAGGAGGATCACGCCATCGTCAACGGCGAGCATGTGGCCGACTACATCCGGCGGGTCGACGTGCCGGGCAGCGAGTTCGCGTTCGATCTCGACGGCCGTCAACTCCGCTACCTGCGGATCGTGCCCCGACGGGCCGAGCCCCTGGCCGCGATCGAGTTCGTGAAGGGAACCGACGCCACCGCACCGATCGTGATGGCCCTCACGGCCGAGATGCCGTGATACAACGGCGAGCATGGCCAGCCGCCGTCCATCCCCGCAGCCCGCACGACGCGTCGCCGTCGTGATCGAGGCGTCGAACGCCTATGCCCGCGGCTTGCTCGCCGGCATCCGCCGGCACGTGCGCGAGCACGATCCATGGACCATCTTCCTGCCGGAGCACGGCCGCGGGGCACCGCCGCTCGAAGCGCTCGGCGAGTGGCATGGCGACGGCGTGATCGCACGGATCGAGACTCCGGCGATCGCGTCGGCCCTCTCGACCCTGCGGCGCCGCCACTCGTTGCCGGTCGTCGACGTGAGCGCGGGCAGGCTCCTCCCCGACGTGCCCTACGTCGAGACCGACGACGCCGCGATCGCGCGGCTCGCCGCGGAGCATTTTTTCGAGCGCGACTTCCGCCACTTCGCGTTCCTCGGTGACGAGCGGTTTCGCTGGAGCGAGAACCGGCGGGTCGCGTTCACGGAAGCCGTCGGCACCAAGGGGCACGGCGTGGACGTGTTCACACTGCCCGCGGCTCGGGATCGGCGCCGCCGCAAGGCCCAGGGCGGCGATGACGACGAGGCCATCGAGCGCTGGCTGGCAGAACGGCCCAAGCCCCTCGCCCTGTTCGCCTGCTACGACATCCGCGGCCGCCAAGCGCTCGATGCCTGCCGGCGGGCCGGCATCGCCGTGCCCGACGAGGTGGCCGTGCTCGGCGTGGATGACGACGACCTGCTCTGCGGCCTTTCGTCGCCGCCGCTCTCGAGCGTGATCCCCGACGCGATCGGCGCCGGCCGGCTCGCAGCGACGCTCCTCGAGCGGCTGATGAGGCGGCAGAGGCTCGAAAACGACGAGTGGCTCCTTCCCCCTCTCGGCATCGCCGCGCGCCAGAGCAGCGACGTGCTGGCGATCGACGATCCACTCGTGGTGGCCGCCGTCCGGCTCATCCGTGAGCGGGCCTGCACGGGCATCAAGGTGCAGGACGTCGTGCGCGAACTCCGCACCACGCGGCGGATCCTCGACGAGCGTTTTACATCCCGCGTGGGCCACACGCCCCACGACGAGATCGCGCGGCGGCAGTTCCGTCGCGTCGAACAGTTGCTGGTTGAAACCGACCTCCCCCTGGCGACGATCGCGGAGCGGTGTGGATTCCGTCATGCCGAATACATGACGGTCGCCTTCACCCGGCGGCACGGCCTGCCGCCGAGCCGTTGGCGTACGCTGCGCAAACGCTGAACTGGCTGGGCAACCCAGCGAAGCCGGAGGTTTCGGCGAAGTGGGCTTTCGACCTGTTCTTCTCCCGGGTCCTGGGGTACGGTCCCGCCCCCTCCGGAGAACGAGCATGCCCCGTCACCGTCGCCTTGGCCACGCTCCCCTTGCAGGCTGCGAACCGCTCGAGAAGCGTCATGCCCTGACCGCTGGTTTCGTCGGTGCGACCTGGACGATCTTCGGCACCGACTCCGACGACACGATCCTCATCGACCGCGATCCGGCCCGCCCCGGCACGCTGCAGGCCACGGTCAACGGCGTCGTCGTCGGCACCCGGCCCGAAGCGAAGGTCAGGCTGCTTCGCATTCATGGCCTGGCTGGGAACGACATGATCACCGTCGATCTTCCCGGGAACGCCCGCCTCAGGACGCTCGTGCGCGGCGGTGCGGGCGACGACACGATCACGACGGGCGACGGCGACGACCTGCTCTTCGGAGGCGGTGGTGGCGACACGCTCGTCGGCGGCCGGGGGCTCGATTTCATCCGCGGCGACCGTGGTGACGACGTGCTCACGGGATCGCTCGGCGACGACGCCCTGTTCGGCGGGCGTGGCCACGACACGCTCCGGGGCGGCGAGGGCCGCAACCAGCTCGTCGGCGGCGCCGACCACGACATCGTCTTCGGCACGGCCGGCATCGACACGGCGACTCTCGGGCCTGGCGAAAAGCTCATTGGCAATGAAAGCACGAACCCGCTGGTGGAAGTGAGCGACATCGACACGCTGCGCACGTGGTACGTGCAGACGGCTCTGGCGCAGTTCGACGGCTGGTTTGGCCGCACCGTGCCCGGCGGCCCCGATGGACCGGTCGTCCTGGTCGACCCCGTGTTCGGGTTGCCGACGGTGCTCAACACGTCGGCCGCGGGCGATGCGGCCGAAGCCGGCGGTCGTCCCCCCGCGGGCTCCGGCGACTTCACGGGCACGAACAACCAGAAGGCCGGTGTCGACGAGGGCGACCGGGTCAAGACCGACGGCTCCCATCTGTTCGTGCTCGCCGGAGACGGCGTCGACGTGATCACGGCCTGGCCGGCGGCGGCCCTTGCGACCGTCGCGCACGTCTCCAGCGCCGGCGAGGAGCGGGCGCTCTTCCTGAGCGGTGACCGCCTGACGGTGGTGTCACAGGAATACCAGTGGGCGAGCCCGACGCTGCCGATCACCATGGCCTCCGGCGACGGTCCGGCCGCGAGTTCGCTGGCTGCTCGGTGCTGGTACGGCTTCGGGCAGCCGCAGGTCGTGGTGACGGTGATCGACGTGAGCAACGCCGCCGCGCCGGTGGTCCTGGAAACCACCAGGATCGACGGCACGTTCATCGATGGCCGCGACATCGACGGCCGCATCTCGATCGTGACGCAGGCCAACGTCGACATCCCGTGGCCGACGCTCGTGCCAACCGACGACGGAGAGGCCTACGAGACCCGTGACGCCTACCGGGCCCGCGTGGAAGCGTCGTGGTCGGCCGAGGTGCTTCCCGCCTGGAACACCGCTGCCGGCGGCACGACCACGCAGGGACCGCTCGTCGTGCCGGGCCGCACCTACGTGCCCGTCGATCCCGACACCGGCACGATCTTCACGATCTCGACGTTCCTCGTGGGTGATGCCGTGCCAGGGCCCGACACGGCCACGTCGGTCGCCGGCGTCGCGGCCGAGCTCTACGCCTCGACCGGCAGTCTCTACGTGTCCGCCACCGAGGTGGGCAACTGGTGGGACCCCGCCGACTCGCAAACCACGACCAACATCTACCGCTTCGATCTCGAGGCCGACGGCACGCCGCTGGCGGCGATGGGCGCGGTGCCGGGCACGACCCTGAACCAGTTCTCGTTCGACGAGGATGCCTCGGGCCATCTGCGGGTGGCCACGACCACGTGGAACGTCGGTGGCTCCGGGAATCACGTGTTCGTCCTCGAGGCCGACGACGGCAATCTCCGGACGGTGGGCAGCGTGCGGGATCTCGCCCCCGGCGAGCGAATCTTCTCCGTGAGATTCGTCGGCGATCGCGGCTACGTGAGCACGTTCCTGCAGATCGATCCGCTGTTCGTGATCGATCTCGCCGACCCGACCGCTCCGACCGTGCGGGGAGAGCTCAAGGTGCCGGGCTTCTCGTCCTACCTGCAGCCGCTCGACGCCACACATCTGCTCGGGATCGGCCGCGACGTCGATGCCGAAACGGGCACGACACTCGGCCTGCAACTCTCCATCTTCGACGTCTCCGACGCCGCCCAGCCCGCACGAACGGCGATGTACACGTTTGCGGGAAACTCGTGGGACTCGTGGTCGGCGGCGCAGTGGGATCATCGCGCTGTGTCGTGGTTCGGCGACCGCGGCGTGCTTGCCCTGCCCATCCAACAGGGCGGCTGGTCTGCTTCGAGCAACAGCCTCTCCCTGTTCCAGGTCGGGATCGGTACGACCGACACCATCGACCGCGTGGCCGACATCGTGCACGAGACATTCGTCGATCGCAGCCTTCGGATCGGCAACTTCGTCTACTCGATCGCCACGGGCGACGTGCAGGTGTACTCCTTCGACGATCTCGGCACGCTCGTGGCCCGAGCGCCGCTGACCGGCTCGCCCGGGGAATTCGCTCCGCCAGGCACGATCGTGTCGCCCGCGTGATCGTCTTCCCAACCGGCAACCCGTGATCCGGCTATAGTCGAGACGATGACATCGCTCCTCTGCTGGATTTCCGGGTGGTTCATGCTGCTCATGGCTGCGAGCGCGGCCGCGGCCCCGCCGCTGCGTGTCGGCATGGAACTCTCCTATCCGCCCTTCGAGATGACCGACCCACAGGGTCGGCCCACGGGCGTGAGCGTGCGGCTCGCCGAGGCGCTCGGCAAGCATCTCGGGCGCGAGGTCGTGATCGAGAACGTCGCCTTCGACGGCCTCATTCCGGCGCTCAAGACCGCCAAGATCGACTGCATCATCTCCTCGCTCACCGCCACACCGGAGCGGGCCCGCGCCATCGCCTTCTCCGAGCCCTATCTGAAGACGGGGCTCGCCCTGCTCGTGGGCACGCAGTCACCCGTGCAGTCGGCCACCGATCTCGACGTGGCCGGCCGCACCATCGCCGTGAAGAAGGGCACGACGGGCCATCAATATGCCGCCACGCTGCGCCAGGCCCGCGTGCTCGTGCTCGACAAGGAGGCGGCCGCCGTCATGGAGGTGGCCCAGGGCAAGGCCGACGCCTTCATCTACGACTCGCTGTCCGTATTTCGCAACCAGCGCCGGCACCCCGACACCACCCGCGCGATCCTGCGGCCCTTTCGCGAGGAGACGTGGGCCATCGGACTCCGCCCCGGCGACGACGAGCTTCGCCGCCAGGTCAACGGGTTCCTCGAGGCCTTCCGCGCCGCCGGCGGCTTCGAACGCCTCGGCGACGAGTTCCTGCCCGAAGAAAAGCGGGCCTTCAAGGAACAGGGACTGCCGTTCTACTTTTGACACCTCGTTGGGTAGGCACCGGCTCGGGGTTACCCCGTACCGTCTCGCCGGACGTTCGCCTCCGCCCGACCAATCCGCCTGCGGCGGATCGGTGCCAGGCTACGGCTCACTCGGATTTGCCTGCGCTGCGCCATCCGCCTGCGCTGCGCCTGGCGAGTGTCGCGCCGTCGCCGCCGTCCCGGCGTCAACGCCGGCTTACGGTCGCCGAGCAAAGCTCGGCTCCCACACGCGAACGTCAGGGCC
>JBAXUY010000170.1:0-5923 GCA_037129475.1 Planctomycetia bacterium
CACACGTCGACCTGGTCGATGCCCGAGTTCGTGCGGGAATCGGAGGCCATCACGAGTCCCTCATGGGTGCGGATGCCAACACAGTACGTCATCATGTGCTCCAAAAAATGCCGCCGCGGCGCGCCACTTGCAGTACGATGCAGACCGAGAGCCGCAGACTAGCCGTTGCGGCCCGTTCGTCAAGGAAAAGGCGGTTTTCCAACCTGGCGTCGGTTCGCGGTGCTGCTCCTCGCGGCACCGCCTGCCCGGTTTCCGCGCAATTCCTGTCGGTCGATGCGCGAGGCGGGTGTGATGGACAACTCCACGGTGGCTGACAGACCGGACGGTGCGGCGTTCCGTTCGGCGTCGCTCTTCGGCGACTACGAACTCGGTGCGGCGTACGACGAGATGATCGGCCGGGACGGTGGGCCGCGGCCGCACTACGGCACGCTCCACGGCCGCCTGCGAACGACGAGCCCCGACGATTTCCGCCGCCGGAAGGCGATGACGGATCTCTCGATGCGGCAGGACGGTGTCGGCTTCACGGTGTATCGTGCCGAGGAGGGCATCGAGCGGGTCTGGCCGATGGATCCGGTGCCACGGATCATCCCGGCGGACGAGTGGCGGCGGGTCGAGGCTGGGCTGGTGCAGCGGATCAACGCCCTCAATCTCTTTCTCTGGGACGTGTACCACGAGCAGCACATCCTCCGCGACGGGGTCGTGCCGGCACGGCTCGTGCTCCAGGGCAGTTCCTTTCGCCGCGAGTTCGTCGGCGTCAACGTGCCGCGGCGGATCTACATCCACATCTGCGGCTCGGATCTGATCCGGGCCGCCGACGGCGAGTATCTCGTGCTCGAGGACAACGCCCGCACGCCTTCCGGCGTGAGCTACATGCTCCAGAACAGGCAGGTGCTCAAGCGCGTGTTTCCCGCGCTCTTCAACGACTACGACGTGCTGCCCAACGACGACTATCCGGCGGCCCTGCTCGACGTGCTCCAGTTCATCGCCCCGGAGTCGGCCGCCCAGCCCACGGCCGTGCTCCTGAGCCCGGGTATGTACAACTCGGCCTACTTCGAGCACAGCTTCCTGGCCCAGCGCATGGGCATCGAGCTCGTCGAGGGCCGCGACCTGCTCGTCGACGGCAATCGCGTCTTCATGCGGACCACCCGCGGCCGGCAGCGGGTCGACGTGATCTACCGGCGCATCGACGACGACTTCCTCGACCCGCTCACGTTCCGCCCCGACAGCGCCCTCGGCGTGCCGGGGCTGGTGAACGCCTACCGCGCCGGCACGGTGGCGCTCGCCAACAGCATCGGCACGGGCATCGCCGACGACAAGGGCGTGTATCCCTTCGTGCCCGACATGATCCGCTACTACCTCAAGCAGGAGCCGCTGCTCAACAACGTCGAGACGTACCGGCCGGAGATCCCGGCCCAGCGCAGCCACGTGCTCGCGAATCTCGACAAGCTCGTCGTGAAGCGGGTGAACGAGTCGGGCGGCTACGGCATGCTCGTGGGCCCCGCCTCCACCAAGGAGCAGCGAGAGGAGTTTCGCCGGGACATCGAAGCGAATCCGCGCGACTTCATCGCCCAGCCCACGATCCAGCTTTCGACCCATCCCACGTTCGTCGATGGCCGACTGGAGGGGCGGCACGTCGACCTGCGGCCGTTCATTCTCTGCGGTGAGCGGGTCACCGTCACGCCCGGCGGGCTCACGCGCGTGGCCCTGCCGAAGGGCAGCCTCGTGGTGAACAGTTCCCAGGGGGGCGGCAGCAAAGACACCTGGGTGCTCGCGGAGAGCCGTTCATGAGGCGGCGGGGTGAAGCATGTTGAGCCGGGTCGCCGACGCGCTCTTCTGGATGAGCCGGTATCTCGAGCGGGCCGACCATCTTTCGCGCGCGGTCGATGTGACGTTTCATCTCGACCTCGACCTCCACGGCGTGCTCGCCAACCCTGTCGAGCTCGAGTGGAACGCGCTCCTCAGCCTGCTCAGGCAACAGCCACCCCCCGTGGCCGACGGCGAGCACCCCGTTGTGGCCGTGCAGCGCTGGCTGCTCCTCGACACCGCGAATCCCGGCAGCGTGATGACATGTGTGAATCGCTCGCGCAACAATGCCCGCAGCATCCGTGGCTCGATCAGCCCGTCGATGTGGCGGGAGCTGAACAAGCTCCACTGGCGACTCTCCGATCCGGCACTCCAGGCACGCGTGGCCGAGTCGCCCCACGACTTCTGCCAGGAGGCGCAGCTCGGCGTGCTCCTGTTCCATGGCGTCTCCGAGGCGACGCTCACGCACGACGAGGGCTGGCACTTCATCCAGCTCGGCCGGTACCTGGAACGGGCCGAAAAAATCCTGCGCGTGCTCGACTCGAAGTTCAGCCTGCTCGAACGGGGCGACGGCGTCGATCTGCCGATCCGCGCCCTGCAGTGGGGTGCGGTGCTCAAGAACTGCGCGGCGTACGAAGCCTACCAGCGGCTCTATATCAGCCGCGTCGAGCCGGAGCGGGTGGTCGAGTTCCTGCTCGTGAACCCCGACTTCCCCCACTCGGTGCGATTCTGTCTGGCGCGGATCATGCACTCGCTCACCGAGATCAGCGGCCGGCTCCCGGACCGCTGCGACGACGAGGTGGTGCGCACCGTCGGCCGCCTGCTCAACGACCTCGTCTACCTCGACGGTCGCACGCTCGACGGCGAGCGGCTGCACGCCTTCCTCAGCGAAGCCCTCGCCCGCTGCGCCCGCATCGGCCACCACCTCCACGAACAATACGCCCTGCAGTAAAAGATCCACGAGGAGATTCGCCGTGAGGCATACAGCAAACGGGAGGCGCGCGGTTGCCCATGCCGTTGAGTCGGCGTTACTGACCAGCGGAGCCATACTTCACGCGAACACCCGGCATCGTGCCGCCGTTCGCTTGGCGGGCCTCCGCCCGCTGGTGCTCATCCGGGCCTCCGGCCCTCACGTTCGTGTGGGGGAGCCGAGCTTCGCTTGGCGACCGCAAGCCGGCGCCGACGCCGGGACGGCGGCGACGGCGCGACTCTCGCCAGGCGCAGCGCAGCCAGCATCGAGTGAGCGGAGGTCAGGATGGACGAAGAGAACGTCCGGCGAGGCGGTGGGGCAGCCTCGCGTTGGCACTTCTCCAAGATGACAGGGCCCCACTGATGATTCTCGAAATTCAGCACGAAACCACGATGGAATACTCGCAGCCCGTGAGCGAGTGGCTGTGCGAACTCCGCATGGAGCCGATGAGCGACCGCGGCCAGCGCTGCCATTCGTTCCAGATCACGCTCGGGCAGCCTGTCTCGCTCACGAAATATCTCGACGGGTTCGGGAACCGCGTGCACCATTTCAATTTGCTCAAGCCGCCGACGCGGCTGCGGATCCTTGCGGCGAGCGTCGTCGAGACGGAGGACGCGGCCGTGGGCCCGATCGCGAGCCTGGCGGAGTTTCCCGAGGCATCCCCGGCCGATGCCTGGCAGTTGCCGCTCGAGACGCTCGACTACCTTCCGCTGCGCGGGCCCGTGCACCCCACGCCGCTGCTCGAGCCGCATCTCCAGCAGTTGCGGCCCGCTCCCCGCGCGCGGGTCGGGATGTGGGTCTGCCAGGTGGCGGAGCACATCCGCAGCCGGTTCGCCTACGCCCGCGACGTCACGTCGGCGACGTCGCCGATCGACCATCTGCTCGCCTGCGGCAAGGGCGTGTGTCAGGACTTCACGCACCTCATGATCGCGATCCTGCGGTCGTACGGCGTGCCGGCCCGCTACGTCAGCGGCTACATCCACCGGCCCAACAAGGAGTCGCAGAGCCACGCCTGGTGCGAGGTCTGGCTGCCCGACATGGGCTGGACAGGCTTCGATCCCACGAACGGATGCCCGGTGAATCACGATTTCGTGAAGACTGCCGTGGGCCGCGACTTCACCGACGTTCCGCCCAACAAGGGCGTCTACCGCGGCGCGGGCGACGAGCGCATCGAGGTGCGCGTGGCCACCCGCACGCTCGACCGGCTCCCCTCGCTCTCCTGGCACGACCAACTCGCCCCGCTCGACGTTCCTGTACACTCCGTCCTCCGCACCGCACCGACGTACGACGACGACACCGATATCCAGCAGCAGTAGGGCGGGTGCGGCAGGAGAGGAGACGATGAGACGGATCGATCTGTCGGGCCACGGCATCACAGTGGCCGACGTGCGGCGCAATCTCTCGCCGGCCGAACTCTACGCCGAGGCGATCCGCATCGAGCCCGACTGCGCGATCGCCGACTCCGGGGCCCTGATCGCCTACTCCGGCGCGAAGACGGGCCGGTCGCCGAAGGACAAGCGGATCGTGCGCCATCCCGCGAGCGAGCACGACGTCTGGTGGGGCCCGGTCAACGTGCCGATCGACGACGAGACGTTTCAGATCAACCTGGAACGGGCCAAGGACTATCTCAACACGCGCGGCATCCTCTATTGCGTCGATGCCTACGCCGGCTGGGATCCGGCGCATCGGCTCAAGGTGCGGGTGATCTGCTCACGGCCCTACCACGCGCTGTTCATGCACACGATGCTCATCCGGCCGTCGCGTGAGGAACTCGCCACGTTCGGCGAGCCCGACGCGGTGATCTACAACGCCGGCCGCTTTCCGGCCAACCGCCGCACCCACGGCATGACGTCGACGACGAGCATCGACCTGTCGCTCGAGACGAAGGAGCTCGTGATCCTGGGCACGGAATACGCCGGCGAGATGAAGAAGGGCGTGTTCACGCTGCTCAACTACTTCGCCCCCAAGCGGGGCATCCTCTCGATGCACTGTTCCGCGACGGCCGACCGCGACACCGGCGCATCGTCCCTGCTCTTCGGCCTCTCCGGCACGGGCAAGACGACGCTCTCGGCCGATCCCAAGCGGCTCCTCATCGGCGACGACGAGCACTGCTGGAGCGACTCCGGCATCTTCAACATCGAGGGGGGCTGCTACGCGAAAGCGGTCGACCTCGCGCCCGAGACGGAACCCGACATCTTCCAGGCCCTGCGGTTCGGCGCGGTGCTCGAGAACGTCGTCTACGACCAGGACAGCCACCACGTCGACTTCCACGACACGAGCATCACGCAGAACACTCGCGGGGCCTACCCGATCGAGTTCATCCGCAACGCGAAGATCCCGTGCGTGGCCGGGCATCCGACGAACGTGATCTTCCTCACGTGCGACGCCTTCGGCGTGCTGCCGCCGGTGAGCCGGCTCACACCTGCCCAGGCGATGTATCACTTCATCAGCGGCTACACGGCGAAGGTGGCGGGTACGGAAATGGGCGTGACGGAGCCGCAGGCCACGTTCTCCCCCTGCTTCGGCGGCCCGTTCCTCGTCTGGCACCCGATGAAATACGCCGGCCTCCTCGCCGAGAAGATCAAGCGGCACGAGGCGGCCGTGTGGCTCGTGAACACCGGCTGGACCGGCGGCGCCTACGGAATCGGCACGCGGATGAAGCTCGGCCTCACGCGGGCCATCATCGACGCCATCCACTCGGGCGCGTTGCGCTCGGCCCCGACGGCCCCCGATCCCGTGTTCGGGCTCCACGCCCTCACCGCCTGCCCCGACGTGCCGGCGCAGGTGCTCGTGCCGCGCGATGCCTGGGCCGACAAGGCCGCCTACGACGCCACGGCCCGCAAGCTGGCGGGGCTGTTCACGGCCAACTTCGCGAACTACGCGGGCCAAGTCACGCCCGACGTGGCTGCCGCCGGCCCGGCGGCGTGATTCGCGTGGGGCAAGCGTCCCGCTTGCAGCCTTCACCTGCCCAATTCGGCGAGGGGCTGCCCATACTCCGTCTCCGGACGTTCGCTGCGGGCCTCCAGCCCTCCGCTCACTCGGATCTGCCTGCGCTCCGGCATCCATGCCTGCGCTGGTCAGATACGCCGGCTCCCGGAGTACGGGCAGCCCCTCGCCTCCCCCGTGGGGACAGAGCTCCAGCTCTGTCCA
>JBAXUY010000171.1:0-5875 GCA_037129475.1 Planctomycetia bacterium
CCGGCGGCTCGGGCACGGCGAGCGTGGTGTTCACGCAGCAATACGCCGCGGAGCCTGGCACGAATCCGGTGTATCGGTTTTACACCTCGCTCACAGGCTCGCTCGGCATCGTGCAGGACGGCCTCGGCACCACGCGGCTTCAGCCGGCCTACGGGGCAAACACGTTCGCAGGCCCCGTCACCGTAAACTTGGGCACGCTCGAAACCACGGGCACGGCGGCGGCACTGGCCGGCGCGACGAGCATCGCGGTGAACGCAGGGGGCGCGCTGCTGCTTGGCCAGACGAACGGCGTGAACGATTCGGCCGCGGTCACGCTCTCTGGCGGCGGCGAGTTGTTTACGGGCACGAGCCTGTCCGAAACGTTCGGGGCGTTGAACGTTACTGTAGGCGGGTGGTCGATCATCAACTTCCTGGGCACCTCCTCGACGCTGAATTTTTCATCGCTGTCGCTCGACGGGTCGCTGGCGTCGCTGGCGATCCTGAACTACGACGGGGCGAATGATTTCCTGAACATCGCCAGCGGCACGGCGACGGGCAGCCTGTCGCGGATCGCATTTTACTCGGATGCTGGCCAGACCCTCCTTGGCTACGGCGGGTTCGACGGCACGCGGCTCGTGCCCGTCGCCGTGCCCGAGCCCGCCACCTGGGCCATGGCCCTCACCGGCCTCGCCTACTGCGGGCTCATGATCCGTCGTCGCCGCCGCAGGTACTTCACGGCAGAAAGTTGACCATCGTGCGAACCCAAAGAATCTCCACCGCCGCGGCGGCATTGGGTCTCGTGGCATCTCTCGCCGCCTGCGGCACCGCCCGCGGCCAGACGTACAGCGTGACCACCGCCGGCGATCTCGCGGCGGCCATCGTATTCGCGAACGCCTGGACCGGCTCCGGGCCCTACACGATCAACTTCGCCACCAGCGGCACGATCCAGCCTTCGGCCCAGATGGTGATCGGCCTTGCGGCCGCGAATACGTCCGGCCTCGTGATTAACGGCAACGGCGTCACGATCGACATGTCACAGGCCAACGGCGGCGCGGGTGACCGGGCGTTCTTCGTCGCCGACGGCACGGTGGCGTTCAACAACCTGACGATCGCCAACGGCAACGCCGTGGGCGGCAACGGCGGCGGTGGAGCCGGCGGCGGGGCCGGGTTGGGCGGGGCGCTGTTCGTGGCTAACAGCGGGTCGATACCGGGAATTCCACAGTTGCCCACGAGCGTCACGCTCTCCGGCGTGCAGTTTTCCAACAACAGAGCGGCGGGAGGCGCGGGCGGCGTCAACACGAATTCCAGCAGTATTTCGTGGAATGGTGGCGGTGGCATGGGGGGCAATGGTGGCCAGGGCTACATCGGTGGCCTCGATACGTCCGGCGGCGGCGGTGGCGGTTTTGGATTCGGTGCAAACGGCGGCAACGGCAGTTCGGATGGCAACCCCGGTGTCACCGGGGCGATGGCAATCGCCGGCGCGGCGGCGGCCGGCACGGGCGGATACAACGGCAAGGGCGGTGGCATCCAGGGCGGCGGCGGCGGCGGCGGTAACGACGGATTTTTTGAGCGCGGTGCCGGCGGCGGCGGCGGCGTGGGAGGTGCATCGGCCAACGGAAGCTCGGGTGGCAACGGCGGGTTTGGTGGTGGCGGCGGCAGTGGCGGAGATCAGAATGCAGACGCGGGGAACGGCGGCTTCGGCGGCGGTGGTGCCGCCGGCGGTGGGCCTGGATCGGGCGGCTTTGGAGGCGGCGGGGGCAGTGGCTACCCCCCGTCGAGCACTCCCGAGGCGCAGCCCGGCGGCTTCGGTGGTGGCGCTGCCGTCGCCGGCTCAAACGCAGTGCAGTCGATTACTTACAATCTCGGTGGCGGTGGTGCGGGCCTGGGCGGCGCCGTGTTCGTGATGAACGGTGCCTCGCTAACGGTGGCGGGCCCGTCTACGTTCAACGGCAACACCGTCTTCAGCGGCCCGGGCGGCGTTTTCCCGTCGGTCGACGGGTTCGGCCCGTTCAACGCCGGCAACGGATCCACGTACGGCCCCGACCTGTTTGTGGGCGGCAACGTAACCTTGAGCCCCGCGCCTGGGCAGTCGCTCACGGTGGCCAACCTCGGCGGCGCGGGCAATCTGGCCGATGCGAACGTCTCGACCCACGCGACCGATCCCAACGCCAACGGTGCGCTGTTCGTGACCGGCGGAGGCCTCGTCGCGCTCACTGGCACGAGCTACCTCTCCGGCGCGATGACCGTCAACTCGGGCACGCTCTTGCTCTCGGCCACAGCGACCGAGCAGGGCGCGAGCCTCGTGACGGTCGGCCAGAATGCGGGAGACATCGCCACGCTCCAGCTCGGCGGCAGTTCCTTCCTGACGCTTGGCGGTTTTAATTTCAACACGCCATCGGCCTCGACCGATCAGCCAGTGATGATCGCCGAAAACGCCGGCTCGACCGGCCAGGTCGTGATCGGCTCGGGCCCGGGCAGCAACGGTGCCTTCATCGCGGCCCGGGTGTTCACCGGCGGGTCGGGCACGGCGAGCGTGGTGTTCACGCAGCAGTACGCCGCTGAAGCAGGCACGACCCCTCTCTATCCCTTCTACACCTCGCTCACCGGCACGCTCGGCATCGTGCAGGCGGGCCTCGGCATGACGCAGCTCCAGCCGGTCTACGGCCCGAACACGTTCACCGGTGCGGTGACCGTGAACTCGGGCACGCTCGCGACCACCGGAACGGCGGCCGCGCTCGCCGGAGCGTCGCTCCTCACGGTCACGCCGGGAGGCGTGCTCTCGCTCGGCCAGACCGAGGGAGTCTTCAACGCGGCAGCCCTCACGCTCGCCGGAGGCGTCCTGCAGACCGGCACGAGCCTCACCGAGACGCTCGGCGTGCTCGCCGTGAGTGGCACTGGCACGTCGTACATCGATTTCATCGGGAACAGCGCCACGCTCAATTTTGCGTCGCTCGTGCTCGCGCCCTCAAGCGGGCTTTCGATCTGGAACTATTCCAACGCGATCGATTATGTGAATATCACGACCGGAACGGCGTTCGGCGACCTGGCGAACGTGAGGTTCTACAGCGACTCGGGCTCAACCTTCCTCGGCTACGGCGGCTTCGCGGGCACGCAGCTCGTGCCCGTGGCCGTGCCCGAGCCGACCACGCTCGCGCTCTTGGCGACAGGCCTCGCCACCGGCTGCTCGCTCGTGCGGCGGAGGCGGGCCACGCGTTCCTCTGTTGCTCATTCGCCGTGATGCCCGCTCGTTTGCTTCCGCGCCGGCGAGTCCGCTTTCTTCTGCTCGCGTGCCTCGTGCTGTGCGGGAGCATGGTCTTCAGCCCGCCGGCCCACGCCCAGGGCTTTTCCACCGTCACGAGCCCGATCCAGGTGCCGCTCCACTGGCGGCACATCAACGGCGACCCGAGCGGCCCCCGGAAGCTCGGCATCTACGTGACGCTCGGCGGCGGATCCACGCCGCAGCTGTTCGAGTTCGACACCGGCGGCGACGGGTTGTACGCCACGTATGCCACCGGCACCGCGAGCCCGTGGTGGGGGAACGGCTGGACGAGCACCAGCGGCACGTTTTCCCAGACATATGACAGCGGCCATCTCTACACCGGCACGGCCGCCACCACGACGGTCGCGCTGTTTGCGAGTGCGACGGCGAGCACGCCGCTTGTCACCGCCTCTGGCGCGATCGTCGGTCAGACCACGAGCGTCGTCGACACCAAAAAGACGCCGGCCGAGCAGCTGTGGCCGCTGCCCAGCGGCACGAGCCCGCCACCGATAGAACAGGCCTTCTACGGCGACTTCGGCATGGCGCCCAAGCAGGGGCAGGCGGGCATCGACAGCCTCGCCGGCCAGCTGCTCTACGGCGCCGGCGTGACGCCCGGCTTCCGCGTGCATGCCTCCGACGAAAACCCCTGGGTGCAGTTCGGCCTCACCGCGGCCGACACGGCGCTCGTCGCCACCTCGTTCGCTCTCAACCTCGCCAGTGGCACCTCGCCGGCGGGCGTGCCGTATTACGAGAATCTCGTCGTCACCGGGTCGCTGTCGGTGACCGACGGCAGCCGAGAGTTCAAGCAGCCGACCGGCTTCATCTTCGACACGGGCGCCTCGACCACGATCCACTCGGGCACGAACGTTCAGTTTCCGCTCGACCTCACCAAGGACGGCGAGGGAACGCGGGTGAAGGACCTGGCTGCGGTCATCGTGAGCGGCAGCAGCCTCCTGACCGCAGGCACGTGGCCCGCGTTCATGGATCTCACGGCGTCGGCCAGCGACAAGGTGGACGTGCAATACAAAAACGGCCCCTATTACCTCAACACGGGCATCGCCCCCTTCACGCAGTATGACGTCGTCTACGACCTGTCTGGCCAGACGCTCACGATGGTGGCCGTGCCCGAGCCGGCCACGCTCACGATGCTCGTCGGCGTTGGGATGGCCCTGGCCCCGTACGCCATGCGCCGCCAGCGGTCCCGTCGCCATAGCCTATGATGCTGGGAGACGAAACTCCCCCAGCAGCGACCACACTGAGTCGTTTCCGTCGGCATGCGGCATTCCATTCTTCTCGTGCCTACCGAACTGGAGCGCGGCCTCATCGCGCCGGCAGCGGCCGCCGCATGTGGCTTCGCGATCCGAAGTGAACTCTGCGGCTTCGGCCCCGTGGTGGCCGCCGCTCGCACGGCGCAACTCATCGCCGAGCACCGGCCTGACAGTGTGCTGCTCGTCGGCATCGCCGGCCGGATGTCGGACCGGCTCACGATCGGCGAGGCCTATGCGTTCGAGCGGGTCGCCTGCCACGGCGTCGGCGCGGGCACGGGCGACGCGTTCGTGCCGGCGGAGGCGATGGGCTGGCCGCAGTGGCCTGGCGAGGGATCCGATCCCGCGACGCGGATCGGTGACGTGCTTGCCTGCACGAGCGGCCAGCTTCCCGCGGCGGCCCCGCGGGCCGGCCTCCTGGTCTCCGCCTGCGCCGCGTCGGCGGGCGAGGCCGACGTGCGCTCGCGGCTGCGGCTCTTTCCCGACGCCGTGGCCGAAGACATGGAAGGCTTCGCGGTCGCCGCGGCCTGCCGGCTCGCCGGCGTGCCGCTCGACATCGTCCGCGGCATCTCCAACACGGCCGGTGATCGCGACATCTCCCGCTGGCAGATCGAAGCCGCCTGCCGCGCGGCCGCCGAACTCGCCGCTCTGATCCTCGGAGCGCGGGCATGACGCAGCCCATCCGCCTGGGCATTTCCACCTGCCCCAACGACACGTTCGCGTTTCATGGCCTGCTCACGCGGGCGGCGGACTGGCAGGGGCTCGATTTCCAGATCGAGCTGCTCGACGTGGAGACGCTCAACGAGCGGCTGCTCGCCGGCGAGTTCGACGTCTGCAAGGTGAGCTTTCATGCCGCTCTGCTGGCCGCCGACGACGTCGTCGTGCTGCCGAGCGGCTCGGCCCTCGGCTTCGGCGTGGGCCCGCTCCTGCTCGCCGCCGAGCCGGGCACGCGGCCGACGCACGCCGGCCAGCTCACGCTCTGCCCCGGCCGGCACACCACGGCCTCGCTCCTCTTCGATCTTTTTCATCCGCACACCACCCGCGTCGAGCAGGTCGTCTTTTCCGAGATCATGCCCCGGCTCACGGGCCGCACGGCCGATTTCGGCGTCTGCATCCACGAGGGGCGGTTCACCTGGGAATCGCACGGCCTCGCGCTCGTCGAAGACCTCGGCACCCGCTGGGAGACCGAGACCGCCTGCCCGCTGCCGCTCGGCGGCATCGTGGCCAGTCGGCGGCTTTCCGGCGCGACGATCGCCGCGGTGCAGCGGGTGATCCATGATTCGCTCATGCTGGCGCTTCGCGATCGCACTGCCGCCCTGCCCACGATGCGGGCCCACGCGCAGGAGTTCGACGACCGCGTGCTCATGCAGCA
>JBAXUY010000172.1:0-5830 GCA_037129475.1 Planctomycetia bacterium
CGGGCGTGCTCTCGATCATCGTGGCCAATATCGCCGTCTGGGTGGCGAACCTGCTCGGCGCGAACGAGTTCCCGGTCAACCGCTTTCTCGCGCTCGAAGGCGATCTCCCGCAGCACCTGCTCAAAGCGTGGGAACTGGTCACCTACGGCTTCGTGCACGACTCGCAGAATCCCTGGCACCTGGTCTTCAACATGCTCGCCCTCTGGTTCTTCGGCCGCGAAGTCGAGGAGATCATGGGGCGGGCCGAGTTCTTTCGCTTCTACCTGACGGCGATCGTGCTCGCCGGTCTCGCCTGGCTCGTGAGCGTGCAGGTCGGCCAGCCGCTCCAGGCCCCGCGGATGTTCCTCGTGGGCGCCAGCGGCGCCGTGATGGCGGTGCTCGCCGTCTTCATCTGGTATTTCCCGCGGCAGACCGTGCTGCTCTGGGGCGTCCTCCCCGTGCCGGCCTGGGCCCTCGGCATCCTCTACTTCGTATCCGACGTCCAGGGCGCGGCCTCCGGCGGTGGCAACGTCGCCCACGTCGCCCACGTTGCGGGCGCGATCTTCGGCCTGCTCTACGCATGGCGCGGCTGGCACCTCGGCGACCTCACCGACGTGCTCGCCGCGTTCCGTCGACGCCGGATGCGTGTCGTGCGGCCCGACGACGACACCACGTCGCCGCGGCGCCCGCCGGCCCCGGCGCGCGATGCCTCGCGGCTCGACGCCGACCTCCAGCAGGAAGTGGATCGAATCCTCGAGAAGATCAGCCGCTCTGGCGAATCGAGCCTGACCTCCGCCGAGCGCGACACGCTCACGCAGGCCAGCCGCCACCTCAAGGAACGCTCGCGGTCATAGTGCGCCGGCTCGGGGTTACCCCGTACCGTCTCGCCGGACGTTCACTGCTCCCATCCTGGGCTCCGCTCACTCGGATCTGCCTGCGCTTCGGCATCCATGCCTGCGCTGGTCAGACACGCCGTCTCAACGGCAGGGGCAATCCCTCGCCTCCCCCGCGCACGCGGGCCGCGCTATCGCGTGAGCCCCGTGGGCACCGCGGCGGTGCGCTGATCGGGGCGCGCCTGGAGGCGGAGCTGGTCGATCGTGGCCACGAGTTCGCGCATCTTGAGCTCGTCGACGTGGCCGGAGAGCACGGCGTGCACTTCGCCCTGCGGACTGATGAGCACGATGTTGGGCGTGCCCGGCACGATGCCGTAGGCGTGCTCGAGCCGGCCCTCGAAGTCGAGCCACACCGGCACGAAGGGCGAGTCCTTCCGCAGCTGCGCCCGGGCCACCGGCTGGAGCGCCTTCGGGATCTCGGGCAGGCTCGCGACGGCGATCACCCGCACGTCGGGCACGCGGACGTCCGCCGGCCAGCCCGGCAATCCGGTGACGGGCTGACGGCCCCAGTCCGTCGCCGACGCGGTCAACGCCGTGGGATGGAAGTGCACGTGGAGCCGGCGGCCGAGCTCCTGCGAGGCCTCGCCCCCCTTGCGTTCGGCGTAGACGAGCACGACGACGTCGCCCCGCATCGTGCCGGTCTCGTGGCGGGTCTTGAACTGGTCCTCCATCGCGATGTTCACGACCCGCTGCGGCGGCTGGGCAGCGGCACACACGGCGAGCGACGGCACGAGGGCAAGCGCGGCGAGAATGGTGCGCATGGGAGCTCCGGGAGATGGGGGAGCGGGGGGAGTACCGCGCCACGACGTGCCGCCACAAGGGCGGTTCCACCGTCGCACGCCCTGAATCACGCTTCGACCGCCGTGTGCTTCGGCCGGAGCATCGCGAGGATCGCCGGGAGGAACACGAGCGACGTCACCGTGCAGGTCGTCACCCCGAGCGTGAGCACGCGGCCGAGGCTCTCGAGCCCCCGGTGGCTCGCCACCATCAGGGCGCCGAAGCCGAGGATCGTCGTCAGGGCGTCGACGAGCACGGAGTTGGCGGTCGAGGCGCTGATCGAGTACGGGCCGGGCCGTTCGAGGAAGTCGTGCACGATGTGCACGCCGTAGTCGACCGCGATGCCGAGGATCAGCGGGATGCCGATCAGGTTGGCCGGGTTGAGGTCGATGCCGACGAGCCCCATGAGGCCGAGCGTCTGCGCCATGCCGAGGGCCAAGGGGAGTGCCGCGAGGACGGAATGGGTGATGCTCCGGAAATCGAGCCACAGCACCGCCAGGATCACGACGAGCGCGTAGAGCGCGGCCTGCTCGTAGCTGCGCTTCATCTCGAGCGACGCCTCGTAGGCCTGGAGGGGGTTCCCGGTGGCCCGCGGGTCGACGCTGCGAACGTCCTTCACGAACGTCTCGAGGGCGGTGAAATTCCAGATGTCGCCGCGGCCGTAAATCTTGAGCAGGTGCTTGCCGCTCTGGCCCACGAACCGCTCCACGAGGCTCGGCGGCAGGTCGGCGAGCGACGGCGGCTTGGGGTCGGCCACCGCCGCGAGCGCATGGAGACGGCTCAGGAGTTCCCCCGCCGACCGCTGCTGAAACGTGGCGATGGCACGCGTGCAGTCCTCGGGGCCGAGCCGACGCAGGGCGTCGCGAGCACGCTCGAGGTGCCAGGCGCTGCGGAGCGCCCCGGGCCGCTTCGAGGCCTCGGTCTGCGCCCAGGCGAGCGTCTCACCCAGGGCATCGATCCGGTCGAGGGGAATCTCCGGTGGTCGCTCGGGCAGTGCCGCCAGCCGCGTCTGGATCCGTTCGATGAGCGGCCGTTTCAAATCCTCGTCGACCGGGAGGAGGGAGGCGATCTCGTCGACCCGCTCCACGCTCGGCAGCGCCGTGAGCTTCTCCTTGCGGGCGATGAGTTCCGCCTGTGAGTCGGCGATCGAAAGCGCATACCACACGCTCTGATCGCACTCGGCGAGCAGTTTCTTCTCGATCTCCACGCTCTCCAGGCCGTCGGGCTGCATGTTGAGCAGGTTGTGGTCGTAGCCGAGGTCGTGGAGGCCTGAGGCCACGGCCATCGTGCCGGCCATCGCAGCGAGCGCCACGAACCGCGGATACCGGAAGACGGGGGCGAGCCAGGCATGCACCGGCACGGGCACGGGAATGCGCCGGCCGAGGGGACCGCGGTCGACGAGCGCCACGACGGCGGGCAGCACGAGCAGTTCGGCGACGCAGCAGAGCAGGATGCCGCCGCCCGCAATCAGCCCGAGCTCCGCCACGCCCACGAAGCTCGTCAAGGCCGCGGCGAAGAAAGCGACGGCCGTCGTGATCGCGCCGGTGAGGATGCCGGGCCCGACGGAGGCGCTCGTCTCCAGGAGGGCCGCCTCGCAATCGACTCCGCGCCGTCGCGCCTCGAGGTAGCGGCCGATGTAGTAGGTGCCGTAGTCGATGCCGACGCCGATCATCGTCACGGTGAACGTGACGCTCAGGATATTGAGATGGCCGACGCTCGCCGTCGCCCAGGCGAAGGCCCAGGCCATGCCGATCATGAGCACTCCGTTGGCCATGAGCGCGTGCCGCACGCCGCCGAACCCGGCGATGATCACGAGCACCACGGCGGCCAACGACAGGCCGCTCGCCCAGACCATCGACTGCTGGCTGGCCCGCATCTCGTCGTCTTCCATCACCGGCAGCCCCGTGAGGCCGATCGTGGCGTCGGGATGCCGCTCGCCCACGGCCTTGATCACACGGCGCAGTTCGTCGGTCGCGGCCGACGCGCCGGCGAATCCGCCCGGCGCCTTCGCCAGCCGGAGCAGCACGAACCCGAGCCGTCCATCCTTGGCGAGGAGATGCTCGCTCGAGAGATCGCGGAGCGTGGAGAGCGAGTCGGGCATGCCGGGCCACGGCGACACGTAGTCGCCGGCCTGCCCGGGGCGCGCCACCGCCTCGAGCCCGGCCACGAGGCTCTCCGTGTAGCGCTCGAGTGCCGCGGCGGGGTCCTCGCGGTCCTGCTTCACGGTCGTCGGCGCACCCGCCACCATCTGGCCGGCGAGCCCGCCGACCATCGACGTCACCCGCAGCTGCGCCCAGCCGCCCGCGAGGATCGGCTGGCTGCGTTCGATGAAGCGGTCGATCTCCGCCAGATCGGACGGCGCCAGATAGTGCAGCCCCTTGGCCCGGATCTTCGAGAGGTCGACCTCGTGGAGCACCGAGCGAAACAGCGTGCCGTCGCGGGCGACCTCGGCCGAGACCTCCTCGAGCACCTTGATGACCTCGGTGCGCGACGGCCCCTCGACCACGACGACGGCGTCGTCATCCTCACCGAACTCGGCGATGTAATCGATCCACAACTTGTTGTAGTCGCTGTCCGGATCGAGCAGATCGGTGCGGCTCACCTTGTAGCCGAGCGAACGAGCGGTATAGGCACCGGCAGCGACCGCCGAGACGACGGCCACGACCACGACGAGCGCACTCGCCCTCAGGCAGAGATGCGTCCAGGCCACGAGGGCGCGGCCCAAGAGACTTGGAGACGCGTGGGCCTGCTGGCGATCGCCCGAGTCGGGCTCGTCGCAAACGTTCGGCGGCGGTTCGATCTCGTCGCTGGGCCGCATCGGCCGGATCCTCGTGCAGTTCTGGGAGGGTCGCGATCGTAGGGAAACCGCGCAGCCGGGCCAACGCCCGGTTTCGTGGTCCAAGGCAAGCGGCGCAACCTGGGCAACCCCGTGCTTCGTCGCATGTGGGTGACGGCTGGAAATGACTGTTCCAGACCACGACCACAGGCCGAAAACTCCTCAGCATCGTCACGCCCTGACAGGGCCCGACGTGCGTTCGGGGGGATCGTCATGCTGTCGCGCCGTGAAACGTGGATCGGAGTGTGGGTCGTGCTCGTGGCGGCGAGTGCCGCCGCGACGCGAGGGGATGAGGGAACGCCGGCCGCGCACCTCTTCAGCGCCTGGAACGACGGCGGGTCGTCGAGCCGCGAAGCCAGGCGGCAGGCCACCGAGTCGCTGCCGTTGGACCGGATGGCCGCACCGGCCCGGCAGACGGTCGAACGCGCGCTGCGACAGACCACGCTCTATCGCCGTCTGCCCGTCCAAACGTTCACGTGCGACGCAGCGCTGCTCGACTTCGCGCTGGTGCATCCCGAGGCGATCGTCGACGTCTGGCGGGTGCTCGGCATCAGTCGGCTCTCGCTCGATCCCGCCGGGCCACAGCAATGGCGGCTCTCGGACGGCTACGGCACCGTCGGCGCCATGCGGCTCGTGCATCGCGAGCGTCAGGGCCGCGGCGGCCTGCTCGTCTACCACGGCCGCGGCGGCTATTCAGGATCGCTCGCGCCCAAGCCACTCACCGGTGGCTGCCTGATCCTTGTCCGACATCATCCCGAGCCGCCTGGATCGGACGGCCGTGAACGGCAGACCGTGCAGATCGACGCCTTCCTCGACGTCGATGGCATGGGTCTCGAACTCGTCACGCGAACGCTCCAGCCGCTGATCGTGCGGTCGGCCGCCATGAATCTCGCCGAGGTGTGCATCTTCATGGAGACGCTCTCCACGGCGGCCGAACGCAACCCGAACGGCGTCGTGCGGCTCACCGACCGGCTCTCCCGCACCGATCCCGAACACCGGGCCACGTTCGCCGGCATCGCCCGCGCGGCCGGCCGCAATGCAGGCCGTGTCGGCGACCCCGAAGCGGTGCAGACGGAACTCGCCGCCCGCTGGCTCTCGACCGACGAGCTCGACACGCTGCGCTGAGGCTGCTTGGCGAAGCGCCGGCCCGGGGCTGCCCACGCTCCATCGCCGGACGTTCGCTGCGGGCCTCCAGCCCTCCGCTCTCTCGACTCCGACGTCGCTGCGCCATCCATGGCTTCGCTCGTCTGCATACGCCGGCTCACGGAGCATGGGCAGCCCCGGGCCTCACTCGTGGGGACAGAGCTCCAGCTCTGTCCATCCGACAGGCCTGGAGGCCTGTCGC
>JBAXUY010000173.1:0-5789 GCA_037129475.1 Planctomycetia bacterium
CCGTAGGTGTAGCGATCGTCGCTCTTCGGGTCGCCGATCAGGCCGTTGACGCGAGAGCGGCTGACGAGATAGTCGACGGCCTGCCGAATCGGCTCGGCGTAGCCGCCCTGCGTCGTGGTCGAGCCTTCGAGCAACAGCGCGGTGCCCGCGAGCGCCGTCATCGCGGTGGGATACCGGCCGTCGTTCGCCGCCCAACTGCCCCGGCGCGACTGGCGGCGCACGAGCCAGTCGAGCCCCTTGGTGACGGTGCGCTCCACGCGGCCGTCGAGCGGCGCAGCGACGGCCGTCGCCGGCAGCACGGCGGCGACGAGACAGACGACGATGACGAGACGCAGGGGCATGGCGGAAATCAAAACGGCAGGGGGATCGTGATCGCCTTCTGGAGCCACGACTCGAGTTCGGAGAACAGGTCGCCGCCGCCTGCCGCCTTCGTCGCCGCCTGATAGGGCGGCCGGGGGGCCATCGGCTCGCCGGTGAAGTCGAGGCGGATCTCCGCGGTGTCGCCGCCGGTGCGAGCGAGCGTGATGGTGCGTGCATCGGGATCGCCGCTGATGTCGCACCCGGTGAACACGTGTTGCTGCACGCCGATCTTGTCGTCCGCGTAGACGGCGTGACCGGTGCGTTTGTCGAGCACGAGCACGCTCAGCCGGGTGCGTTCACCGTCGCGGCGCGGCTGAAGATGGCGGGCGAAGAGCAGGACCGGCAGTTCGGCCGGCTGGTGGCGGTGCAGGCAGTGCCGCACCACGGTCGCGGGCACCTGCCAGAGTGGGTCGCCGCCATCCTGCGACACGGCCCAGATCGAGCCGGTGAAGGCCATGCCCACCGCATCGTCACCCGGCACCATCTGCGGAAGCGGCGTCACGATCCCGAGCTTCTCGAACTGCTTCTGTTCCTGGGGGGTTTCGCGCCGGCCGGCGATCACGAGCAGTCGGTCCTGCCAGGGGACGATCTGCAGGCTCTCGAGGCCGGCCGGCATCGAGGAAAGCACCGTGCGGAAACGCACGGCGCCGAGTTCGAGGTCGACGACCGTGAGCGCTCCGTCAGGCTCGAGCACCGCCAGCATGCCGGGCCCCGCCTGGGCGGCACGCGCGGCCGGCGAAAAGCCCCCGAGCGTCACGCGCCGGTCACGGGCGGGATCGAACCACTCCAAACTCACCGTGTCCGCGGACTGCGGCGACGTGATCGCCACGAAGCGGCGACCGCAGACCGCCACGCGCACCTGCTGCGGGGGCAGCACGCAGGTGCGCACGAGCCGCCCATCCGCCGTCGCCAGCACGGCCGCCTGCTTGCCGTCGCGCGGGGAGAGGCAGAGGAACTCGTCGTCGCCGATGAGTTCGCCGCTGGCCGGCAGCCGATGCCGCTTCCATAGGAGCGCGCCACTCGCGGGGTCGCGCATTTCGACCGCCTGATCGACGACGATCGCCAGGCCTTCATGCAGCAGAAGCATGCTGCGAACCGGCGTGTTGGCGGCCGGGATGTCGGGCTCGGACACGCGGATCCCGAGCGGCATGTTGCCATTCCGCTTCGCGCGTGCCGCCCCCCGGCCGAGCTGGATCCCGAACGCCGGGAGTTCGGCGGGCGCGCCCGAGGTGTCGGCGAGCGTCCAGATGCGTTCGGGAGGAGGGCCCTCGGGGCCACGGACGTCGAACGCGGCGAACGCGCCTCCCGACCGCACCACGAGCACGGGCCCGAGTGCGGTCGCCTCCGCGTGCAGCGGCTGAAAAACCGGATGCAGCCCGCCGGCCCGCCCGGGATCGAACGGGATCGGCTCACCCAGCCGGCGTCCCAGACCGTCGGTGAGGATCAGGGCGGTCGACTGCACGTCGCAGCCGACCTGAAGCCCGGGAATGACGCTCCGCGACCGGGGATCGACGGGAATCGGAATGACCCTCGACATCCGCATCATCTCCTCGGGCTTCATTCGCCCGCTGCGTTGCGCGGTCACCCGGCCGAGCGGCCAGGCGGCATCGGGGACGACCGGCTCCGCGGCGATCGGGCCGACCGCGGGCCCCGATCCAGCACGCGAACGCAGCCGGAGCATGTCCCGGCGCACGGCTGCAGACCGTGAAGCATCCCGAGTCCCTGCTCCGTCAGCGGCCCGCGCCCCGAGGATCGCCAGCACCTCGTCGCGGGCTGCGGCGGCGACGGGGTGCGCCGCGAAAGCGGTCTCGATCCGCATGAGCGCCGCCACCCTGTCGGGACCGTCGGCACGGCGGGCACCCTCGAGTGTCGCCGCCGCGAACGCATCGATCTCCCGGCGAAGGTCGGGCGACGCCCGCTGGAGCAGATCACCGACGCGCCCCTGCAGCCAGCGGGGCTCGGAGACGACGAGGGTCGGATCGGAGACGTTCTCGATCAGCCAGTCGTCGTCCGCTTCGGCCGCCGGCGGCAGGTCGAGCAGGCCTCGGCAGGCACGCCACGCGTCGGCGATGTCCCCGGAGGCGAGCTGGTTGTCGATCGCGATGCTGAGCAGCGCCTTGGAATGTGGCAGCGGCCCGGCCGCAGCGGTGATCTCTCGCCAGAGCGGTGCCGCCGCCACGAAATCGCGACGCATGCCGAACAGGAGCGCGTCGGCCACCAGCTCGGCGGGAATCCGCTGCGGTTCGGCCTGCCTGGCCGCAGCGATCGCCCGCAGGCCGTCCGCGAGGCGGCCCCGGTCGAGGTCGAGCTGGCCCCGCCACAGCAGCGCCCACGGGTCGGTCGACCGCTCATTCGCCGCGGTCTCGATGCGGCCCTCGAGCGGCACGACCTGGTGAAACACGTCGAGCGAATCGACACCCTGGGAAATCACCTCCCCGCGGTAGGCGAACAGGTTGCCCGGAATCACCCCGCCTCGGGCAGGCGAGCGGCCTGCGATCGACCCGTCGGCCAGATCGACCTCGATGACCTCGGGCGTGTCGAGCGGCAGGAACAGCCGGCGGGCGGTGAGGATGCCGCGCCCGCTCACCGTCGCCGGCCCGAACGCGAGCGGTTTCCGCCAGCCGCTCGTGCCATCCTTCATGGCCAGGCTGTCGACGGAGTGATTCCCCACGACCACGGCTCTCCCGTCGACGACGCCGGCCACGCACAGCCCCTCGCCCCGCGGCACCGACCAGCGGAGGACACCGGTGCGCAGGTCGAGACAGTGCAGGGATTCCGATTCGGCGGGCGTGAGCAGCACGCGACCATCGGCCAAAATTGGGCAGGCGTCGCGCCAGCCCCCCGGCGCCGGCGGCTGTTCACCCACGGGAACGCCATTGATGATCACGCCCCGGCGGACCAGCCCGCCGAGCGGCCCGCGGCCTCCGGGCCGCGATGCATCGTCGTCGCCTCCCGCGACGGCGTATGTGTACGCCCAGAGAAGCGTCCGGGTCGCGAGATCGACGGCGATGACCGTCCCCGCGCCGGTCGGACACACCAGCACGCCTTCGGCGAAGGCGGGAGACAATCCGGAGAATCGCCGCGTTCGCGTCTCGGGCCGGTCGGCTTGCTGCTCCTCGTCGAGTTCGGCGAGCGGCTGCGACCAGAGCAGGCGACCATCGGCCGCGGCCCGCACGTCCAATCGAATCTCCCCCTTCTGTTCCACCAACACGAACAGCTGATCGCCGATCACGAGCGGAGCCCCGAGGGACCATGCGTCGGCATCCGCGTCGTCATCGGCCGCCATTCCGCCGGCCGCCATTCCGCCGGCCGCCATTCCGCCGGCCGCCATTCCGCCGGCCGCCATTCCGCCGGCCGGCAGGCGCCATGCCGGAGCGCCGCGAGCGGCGAGATCGTAGGCCGCCAGGACGTTGCCGGAATCCGAACCGGGCATCTCACCGCCGCGCCGGCCCGGCCCGCGGACGCCCGCACCGCGGTCGCGTCCACCGATCTCGATACAGTAGACGAATCGACCGTTGCTCGAGACCGCTCCACAGGTCGAATCGGTGAAGACCCGGTGGAGGCTGGCAGGGCCCTCCGGGCGTCCGTCCTCGGCCTCCTCCTGCATGCCTGCCCCTCCGGCGTCGACGGCGGCTTCATCCCCGCGCAACCAGACCCGCTTTCCCGAAGCGAAATCGACGGCGAGCAGACCGAGGGGCGAGTGCACCAGAATCGTGCCGTCGACGGCCAGCGGCATGCCGGCAGGCAAGAGCGGCGCGTCGCGGTCGGCGAACAGCCGGCGTCGCTTCTCGAGGAGCCTTGCCTCCTCGGGGTGACGTGTCAGCGGCACACGATAGCGGGGCACGAGGAGCGGGCGCGAGGCATCGACCAGGGCGTTGCGGTCGGCATTCCCGCGAGCCATCCACCATTCGACCTCCCGGCGGCCGGCAGCCGGGGAACCCGCACCGGCGATCGACTCGAGCCACGCCGCGGCACCACCCGGCGGAAATGCGAGCGACACGTCGCGGCCTCCCGCCCGCACGCTGGTGCCACCGCGCACGCGAGCCTCGTCGAGGACCCGCACGGCGGTCGTCCGGTCGCCGGCGCGCCACCACGCGACCGCCCGCATCACGGACAACGTCGGTTCGAACGCGGCGCCACCCGCGCCCGTCAGCCGTTCGAGCCAGGCTGCGGCGGCCAGGGGTTGTTGCGACTCGAGGGCCGCGAGGGCCGCGAGCAAGGTTGCCCGCTGACCAGCCGGCGTGTGAAACCAGCGCCGGGCGACCGCCACGATACCGGCCACGTCTCCGGCCGCGATCGCATCCTGAAGGAGCCGATCGGCCCGCGCGCGGAACTGGAGGTCGTAGGCCGCCCGTCCGGCAGCGGGCACCGATCCGATGAGCCGCGAGGCCTCCGTCTTGATGCTGCGCCACGTGGCCTGTCCATGCTGAGGCCGAAAGAAGAAATCTCGATCGCCGGCGAGCATCTCGTCGAGCAGCGTCGCGGCATCGCTCCACCGCTCGTCGGCGATCAGCCGCTGGGCACGATCCAGTTGCCGCTCCTTGAGGCGGTCGGTCGGGAGGGCCACCCTGGTTTCGATCGCCTCGTCGTCGGTCGACTCCGACGCGCCGACCGGGCCGTCCCCGACCACGATCCCTCCCAGGATCGCCACCACGACGAGCATGCCGCCGAGCCCTACGGCACCCCGGCAGAACCGAAATCCGGCGACCGGGAGTGGCGGCGGGTAGAAGGACATGTCGTTCCCCGGCCCGCGGGGGGCCGAAGTCCTCGGCGACTGCCGAACCACGCGATCCGGGCCGTTCCCAGGGCTCCCGTACGAAGTGCACCGTGGAGCGTATCACATCGCGTGCCTTCATGTTACGGCCGATCCGCCCGCCTCAGCAACACGCGGGTCTCGGGTGCACACGGGCCGGTCTGAAAGCGTGGATTGCGAGCCGCCGAGGCCTGCTACTGCAATTTTTCGGCCAGAAACCCGGATTTCGCCTTGCAATTTCATTTCCAGAGCCTCTAATCACCGACGCTTTCGGCAGTTTATGCCGGGCTCCACGGCGCGGTGGGGGTTCTGCCGCACACAATTTTTTTTGGAGGAATTGGCGATGGCGAAGAAGTCGGGAAGCAAGCCCATGACGAAGACGGAGATCATGCGGAGCATCTCCGAGACGACCGGTCTGCAGAAGAAGGACGTCGTCGCGGTGATGGAAGCGCTCACCCACGAGATCCAAAAGGCTCTCAAGGGTTCGGGCATCGGCGTGTTCTCGATCCCCGGTCTCGTGAAGGTCGAGCGCCGCAAGGTGCCGGCCCGTCCGGCCCAGAAGGGCGTGAAGAATCCGTTCACCGGTGAGCTGCAGGACCGCCCCGCCAAGCCGGCGAGCGTGAAGGTCCGCGTGCGTGCCCTCAAGAACCTCAAGGCGATGGTTCAGGGCTGAGCC
>JBAXUY010000174.1:0-5745 GCA_037129475.1 Planctomycetia bacterium
GCGTCGGGCTCGGCCACCTTGTTGGCGGCCTTGTCGGCCTCCTTGAGGAGCGCGAGGGCCTCCTTCGTGGCACCGTTGGCATCGAGTGCCGTGGCCACGGCGAGCAGGGCATACGCCCGGCTCTCCGCGCGTTCCACGCTCTTGGCCGCCTTCGCAGCCTCGTCGAGCAGCGCCGCAGCCTCGTCCTTCTTGCCGGTCTGGGCCTTCACGTTGGCGGCCGCGGCGAGCGCCTCGGCCTTCGCCCGCGGTTCCTCGAGCCCCTTGGCCGCCTCTTCCAGCTTGCCCACCATGTCGCTCGCCGCGTCGGCCAGGCCGCTCCGTGTGTACCCGAGCGCCACCACCGCGAGGCCCTCGGCCCGGAACCGCTCGTCCGCCTCCTCGGCAGCCTTCGTCGCGTCGCCGAGCACGTCCTTGGCGGCCTTCGCGTCGCCGAGCCCCTTCGTCTTGTCGCCATACACGCCGCCCGCCTCGGCGAGGACGCTCGCGCGCCGCACCGGGTCGCCGATCGAGCCGGCGAGTTCGGTCGCCCGCTTGAGCGCGTCGCGGGCCGGCTTCTTCTCGCCGGTCTCGGCGAGGAAGCCCGCCACCTCGACGAGCCGCGGGCCAAACTGACCGGCATCGCCGTCCCCCTTCACCTTCTCGAAAGCCTTCTTCGCCGACTCCTTCGCGCCCGTCTTGTCACCCGAGGCGAACTGGCGGCGGGCCACTTTGAGATAGGCGGCGGCCTGGCGGTCGGGCGTCGATTCCGCCTCCGCCTTTTCCAGTTGCTGCTTCACCGTGAGGCCGCCCTTCTTCGCCTTCTTCTTGGTGCCACCGCAGCCGGCGGCGGGCACGAGCAGGATGGCGCCGATCACGACGATCAGGAAGGAACGCGAGAGAGAAACCATGCGTCGGCACTCCGGAAGCAACGGGCGGAACAACGGGCGACTAGCGCGAAACACTGGATGCGTGGGTCAGAACTTGAGGCGGGCCCGCGAGAGCCGCGCGTGCGCCTCGGCCATGAGATCGTCCTCGGCCGACTCGTCCTCCGCCTCGTACGTGGCGGAGAATCGGAGGTATGCGCCGCAGTCGTCCCAGGGGACCGTCGAAATGGACAGATCGTGGATCAAAAACTGGCTCGCGTCCTGCGCCGTCGCGAACACGCGGTCGCCGGCCCCCTTGGGGCTCTTCGTGTAGAGGAAGTAGGTGCCGCCGGGCATCTCGCAGTCGAAGCCCACGGCCCGCAGCACGCCCACGAGTTTTTCGAGCCGCCGGCGGTACTTCTCGCGCACGCGCTTCGGAATCTCGGCGTCGGCGAGGGCCGCGGCCCCGGCCTTCTGGATCGCCATGAACTGTCCGGAGTCGCAGTTGTCCTTCACGTCGGCGAAGGCCCGCACGATCTTCTCGTGGCCGCACACCCAGCCGAGTCGCCAGCCGATCATGTGGAAGCCCTTCGACATCGAGTGGACCTCCACGCCCACCTCCTTCGCACCGTCGATCGAGAGGAACGAGAGCGGCTCGTCGTCGTACGAAAGCATGATGTGGGCCGCGTCCTGCACCACGATCACGCGGTGCGCGTGTGCCCAGTCGACCACCCGTTCATAGAACGCGCGGGTGGCCGTCTTGCCGGTGGGGCTGTTGGGATAGCACAGCACGAGCAGCTTCGTCTTGGCGAGGACGTCGGCCGGGATGCGGTCGAGATCCGGAAAAAAATCGTTCTCGGGCACGAGCGGCAGCTTGTGGACGACGCCGCCGAACCAGCGGGTGGCCGTGCCGGCGACGGGGTACCCCGGCACGGTCATGAGCGTGACGTCGCCCGGGTTGATGAAGGCCGCCGGCAGCATCGCGTAGGCCGTCTTCGAGCCGATGCAGTGGTTGACCTCGGTCTCGGGATTGAGCACCACGCCGAATTCCCGCTTCATGAAAGCGGCCGCGGCCTCCTTGTAGGCTGCGATACCGTTGTCGGCGTAGCCGCGGTTTTCCGGGCGGTCGATCTCCCGCCGCATCACGGCCCGCACGCTCTCCGGGGCCATCTCGTCGTTCTCGCCGATCCCGAAATCGAGCATCCGCCGCTCGGGATGGTCGGCGATCGCCTTCCGCTTGGCCCGCTTGATGAGCTCGAACTTGTAGATCTCGTTGCCCTTGCCGTAGTTCGCGCCACCGATCCGTTCGGCGAAGCGGTCTTGAAACCAGGGGTCGGCAGCGGGATGGGGGGCAGTTGTGGTGGCCATGTGGAAAACGTGCGCGGCAGGAAGGAACCCTGCCAGGGTGGGGGTCGTGAATCGCCCGACCCGAAGTGGCCGGTCGCCGAAACATAGCGGTTTGCCCCTGTGTTTCCAACCATTTGATTCCCCTCGGCCCCGATGGTGGAGTGAATCAAGAAGGAGCCACACCGATGCAGTCCCACCCCGACAGCCCGCGCGTTTTTGGCCCCTACGACGGCGACTTCGACCCGTTCGACGACGACGAGGACGCCGTCGTCCTGATCACGTTCGTCTGACACTCCCCCCGCCGTCGTGCCACACGCCTGTGGCCGGCGCGGGCATGGGTCATGCGGCCTGCTGCCGCCCCAGCCGCGGGCTGCCGGGTGGGCTTCCAGCCGGCAGTCGGGCGCTGGCGGCCGTATCCGGCAGGGCCGTCCGTTCCCGGGCGTAAAAGTCACGCAACCGCCCCGTGTCGATGCCCAGTGCCCGCCGCACTTCTCCCAGGTGCCGGTCGAGCAAGTCGTCGCCCACCGCGTGGTGGAGGTTTCGCACACCGAGCGCCCGCCCCGCCTCCACCCCGAGGTCGTAGGCCGCGAGCGTCTGCCATGCGATCCGGTAGGGCTCCGGATAGACGTTGGCCGCCACGAATTTGAAGAACGCCTGCTCCATGGCGGACAGCCGCTTCGTGCACCCCATCGTGAACCCGATCACGAACGCCTCGTCCTGGCCGAGCAGGCCGCGGCCGAGGAGCACGTGGATCCGGTCGTGGTGGGCTAGATCGACGGCCCCGTGCAGCCGGAGCCACCCGTGCGGATTCTCGAACAGCCGCACGATCCAAGGAATCGCCGTCGGCGGGGCTGCCGGCAACGTGGCGAGCACCTCGCGGAGCGTGAGATCGTCGTTGTCGAGGCCCGGGCACCACCGACGCCAGGCGGGCACCTGCGTGCCGCCGGGAGACGGCGGGCCGGCCGCAGTGGCTCGTTTCATGGCCGCACCCAAGCCAATCGTATGGCTCGGGGAGGGCGAGAAACCAGCCGCCGTCAGGACCTATTTTGTCGCCATGGCGTAGGCCCGCCGGGGCGGCTGCACGCCCCAGACACGTGCGAGCGTGAGAAGTGCCGAGTGGAGCCGACTCTTCACCGTTCCGACCGGCACACCCATGAGCACGGCGGCGTCGCGATAGGCCATGCCCTGTTCGTAGACGAGTTGCACGGCCCGCCGCTGCACCTCCGAGAGCTTTTGCACCGCAGCCTGCATCCGGCAGCCCTCCTCGCGGTCGCCAACCTGCTCGTCCGGGGAGCGGCCCCGGGCGGCGACCGACTCGAGCGGGCTGTGCCCGTCGCGCTGCGCCGGGCCACGAGCCTGCTCCACGTGGCGGTGCCGGCGTTCGTGCCGCTGCACGTCGATCGCCTTGTGGGTGGCGATCGCGTAGATCCACGGCCGAAAGGCCCGCCCGTCCTCGAACCTGTCGCTTTTGAGGTACATGCGCAAGAACGTCGCCTGGAACACGTCTTCGGCCAGTTCGGCGTCGCCCAGATAGCGTGTCAGGTATCCGAACAGCGGCTGCTCGTAGCGATGCACGAGCGTTTCGTAGGCCCCGGCATCGCCGGAGTCGCGAAACCGGCGGAACAGATCCTCGTCGGTCAGGTCCTCATCAGTGAGGGTGTCGGTGGCGGCAACCATGATGCATCTCCTCAGCCTTCAGCCCGGCCACTGGATTGAATATGGATGTGGCGGCCGCACCCAGGCTGCCCTCGCCCTCGTGCATGTGGCGTGCCAAATCGGCACAATCGCTGCGATTGAATCCGCGCGGCCGGATCCCTGAAATCTCTCGCGTGCAAACGGCTGCGGTCGGCCATACGACTTCCGCAAAATGCAACGCGCCTTTGCAAAAAGCGGCAGTCGGGTGCCTGTTCGGCACGGCATCGTGCCGTCCGTTCCTTGGCCGACCTCCGGCGGCTGGTGATGACCCGGCCTTCCAGGCCTGTCGCTGGTTCGTCCTCAACGACTCCCTGCGTCTGCGCGTGCCCACCGACTGACTCCGCCGAACGTTCTTGGGCGCTGTAGCGACAGGCCTCCAGGCCTGTCGATCGACAGAGCTGGAGCTCTGTCGCTACGGAGGAGGCTTCGGGCTCCCCATATCCCGTCGCCGGACGTGCGCGCCGATCTCGATGGCTGTATCGTGCCGGCCATGGCCGGACGCAGGAAGCGAGAGATCCGTGATCAGGATGTCCAGGGACTGGAGTACCTGCGGAAGATCCGTCCCGTGCTCTCGCGGCTCCGGAAGGTGGGCACAGAACGCGAT
The DNA here is from genome assembly GCA_037129475.1 of Planctomycetia bacterium. Classification (GTDB taxonomy): domain Bacteria; phylum Planctomycetota; class Planctomycetia; order Pirellulales; family UBA1268; genus RGVT01. The sequence continues at coordinate 4,489 of JBAXUY010000174.1, forward strand.
AGAGCTGGTAAGCGCCGGCTGTTCATGGATCAGTACTGCGCACTGATCCTGATGCCACTCTTCAGCCCGGCGATCCAGAGCAGGCCGAATGGTCGATTCGATGCGGTCGGACAGCGAATCACCGCCGTGGACGGTACCGTCATCGAGACGGTCAAGCAGCTCCTCGGCTGCGGGCACCTGTTCTCCGACAAGCACAATGGCGTGGAGATCCAGGCGTACTGCGCCATGATCATTCGAGAGGACGGAGGCGAGATGGTACGGGGCAACCCCGAGCCGGATTGGGCGCGTCGAGGGAATGCATGACAGGCTGAAGCCTGTCTTACGCCTGCAGCACGTGCCGTGCCGAACAGGATTGCAGTCGGGTGCCCGCCGTACGGATCGACCGCGGCGGCCGTCTTCGTCGTGTCGTCGGTGATCAGGTACGACGCGTGCGAGAGGCACGCCAGGTAATACTGCTGGATCTTCTTGGTGGCTTCACCTGCCTTCAGCAGTTCCGTGAGCCGTTCGAACAGCACGACGCCGATTTCGGCGCCTGATTCCACGGCATCTTTGCGATCAGCATCGCCATGCCGCAGGTGTCGGTGATCCCGGCGAACACGAGGCCGCAGCCTACGAAGCCGGCCAGACCAGCGCCGATCGCCTGCCAGTTGACCGGGGCCTCGGTGCCGAAGGCAGCCAACGCCGCGCCGACGGCCACGAGCGCTCCGGCGGCGATCCGTACCTGCCGTTCAAGCGACATCACCTTTCTGCCGCGCACTACTGGCACGCCCGCCGCCTCGCAGGCCGCCGTGCCCCCTTCGACGCTGACCACGTCGGTGACACCGGCCGCGAGCAGTTTCTCGCAGGCCTTCTGGCTACGGGTACCCGACTTGCAGACGAAGTACACGGGGCCGCCGTTGGCGACGGATGCGACTTCCTTGGAGTCGAGCCGGTCGAGCGGGATGTTGTGGGCGAAGTCGACGTGAACCTCGCCGAACTCGGCGGGGGTGCGAACATCGATGAGCGTCACCTTTTCGCCCTTGCGGCGGAGATCGGCGAGGGCCGTGGGGGAGATCGTGGCAACCATGGGATAGCCTCCGGTGAAACACACCTGTGTCATAGTGGGAACACCGTATTTTTCCCCGGTGGCGGGGCGTGGTACAATGGCAATCGGAAGGTTGAAAAGTATCCTGGCTTCGAATCGGTTCGGCCCCCGTGGTCGACCGTACCAACCTCGCGAAAGCACAAGGTGGTGACCCTCCCTGGCGACAGGGCGGG
>JBAXUY010000175.1:0-5653 GCA_037129475.1 Planctomycetia bacterium
GAATCCGCATCACCACCGTCTGGCCGTGGTTGGTGGGCATCACCGACACGCGGAGGTCGTAGTCCTTGCCGTCGGCCGAGAGCTTGATGCGGCCGTCCTGGCAGCGGCGGCGCTCGGCGATGTCGAGCTTCGAGAGGATCTTGATGCGCGAGAGCATCGCGCCCAAGAGGCGGCGGGGTGGGTTGTCACGCTCCACGAGGCGGCCGTCGATGCGGTAGCGGATGCGGATGCGGTCTTCGAACGGCTCGATGTGGATGTCGCTGGCCCGCAACTGCACCGCCTCGGTGATGATCAGGTTCACGAGCTTCACGACCGGGGCGTCGGAGTTGTCTTCCTCCTTGGCGTTGGCCGCCTGCTCGACCGCCGTTTCGGTGAAGTCGATCGCCGTGTCGGTGAATTCCTGGAGCATCGAGTCGGCCGATTCGCCGTCGCTCATGCCGTAATGACGGTTGATCGCCTCCACGATCTGCTCGCGCGGGGCGACGGCGAGCTCGACGTCGCGGTTCAAGATGAAGCGGAGCTTTTCCTGCGTGTCGAGGTCCGACGGGTCGCAGGTGGCCACACGCAGCGAGGTTCCCGACTCGGCCACTGGGAAGATCGTGTTTTCGCGGGCCACGCTCTCAGGCAGGAGCGTCACGACTTCTTGCGGCACCTCGAGGCCGACAAGATCGACGAACTTGAGGCGGTAGGCCTTGGCGAGGGCCTTCATCACCTTGTCGCCGGGGGCGTAGCCGAGGCGGACGACTTCGTCGTGTACCTTCTTGCCCGACGACTCGGCCAGCCGCAGCGCCTCGGCGAGCTGCTCGGCGCTCACGAGCCCTTCGGAGACGAGGATGGTGGTGAAGGCGTCGGGCATGAGGTGGGGCCGGTTCGTGGCGACAGGCGTCTGGTTGTAGCGACAGGCCTCCAGGCCTGTCGAAAAAACGACAGGGCTGGAGCCCCGTCCCTACATGTACGTATCGGAATGTTCGTAGCCGGGCGCACACGTGCAGAGGAAGACGAGCTCCTCGCCGCCGGTGTTTTTGATGGTGTGGACGAGGCCGGGGGGAATGGCGATCGCGTCGCCGGGGCCGACGGGCCGCGACTCGCCGGCGAGCGTCATGAGGGCGGTGCCGGAGAGGATGTAGTAGATCTCCTCGGTGACCTTGTGGTGATGGGGCGTGGTGGCCTGCCCCGGGGCGAGGCGGGCCTCGGCGAGGCTCTGCTGGCGGATCGCAGAATTACGGTGGGCGAGCAGCTCACGAATTGTCGACCCGTCGACCGTGGTGAAGGGCACCGCCTCCCGCTGATTGATGACGTCCATCCATTTAGAATAACAAAAGATCCGTAGCGACAGGCCTTCCCATGGAGCGACAGGCCTGCAGGCCTGTCAGGAAGTAGCGACAGGCCTCCAGGCCTGTCGGGAAGTAGCGACAGGCCTCCAGGCCTGTCGGGCGACAGAGCTGGAGCTCCGTCGCTACGGCTGTCGGGACGACAGAGCTGGAGCTCCGTCGCTACTTCATGCACAGCACCGCCGGCGGGATCGGGCGGATGTCCCACGCGCCGGCATCGGGCAGCAGCCCGGGGTTGAAGGCTGTGTCAGCCTCCACCACGAACGTGCTGCCCGGCGGGGCCGCCCGCTCGAGCGCCGTCACGAGAGCCATCACGTCGGCCGGCCGCGATTGAAAAAACTCCCACGGTGGCGACACGAACACGAGCCATGGCGCATCGACGGGCAAGGGGGCGGGGGCCGTGGGGAGCTTCTTGGCCCACAGTAGCACGTCGCCCGACCGGACCTCCACGCGGTCGGCCACGCCGAGGGCCTTGGCCGACCGCCGCAGCGCGTCGGCCGTGGGGAAATGTCGCTCCACGAACACCGCCCGGCTTGCCCCGCGGCTCAGGGCCTCGAAGCCGATCGCCCCGGAGCCGGCGAAGAGGTCGAGGGCAATCGCCCCCTTCACCCGCTGGCCGATGAGATCGAACAGCGTCTCGCGCACGCGGTCTTTCATCGGCCGCGTGCGGGGGTCGGGCGAAAATTCGAGCCGGCGGCCGCGCATGGTGCCGCCGATGATCCGCGGGGCGCTCGAGGCTTCGTCGGCTGGGGCAGGGCGGGGCTTCGGCATCGGGGCTCCTCGTGGGGCTACACGGCCTTCGTGCGGAGGCCGGCCCTGCGGGCCGCAGCCAACTGGCGGCGATCAGCCGACACAAACCACTCAGCGCCCCACACGACCGCCGCCGCCACGTGCAGCGCATCTGCGGCACGCAGCACGGACGTTTCGAGCATCACGACGGCTTCCTTGATCACGGCTGGGGTCAGGTCGACGATGGTCGCGTCGCTCACATCCTCCACGAGCCGTTCCTTCATCAACTTGTAATCGGCCGGCCGCAGCATGCGCTCCCGCAGCCTCCGATTGAAGGCCGACACGATTTCCGGCACGCAGATCACGCAAAGGCCGAGATCCGTGGCGGCCAGGCATGCAGCCTCGACCGCGTCGCTGCCCGGCTCGTCGACGTAGCGTTTGGCGAAGGCCGAGGAGTCAAAGAACGTCTTCACGGGATCGCTCTTCGAGAATCGCCTTCGACAGAGCGGCGCCCTTGGTCACGAGCCGCGGGCCCGGCCTCCGCCACGCGGGTGTTCGCGGGCCGCCGCTCGAAACAGGGTGGATCTCCGCGACCGGCTTGCCGTGGCGGAGCACCACGACTTTTTCTCCTCGCTCGACGGCGTCGAACAGCGCCGAGGCCTGTGCGCGAAAATCGGTAAACGACACGGTCTTCATGCGAACCAGAACTCCCGGGTGGAATACGATCCGACGTGTAGTGCACAGAACTGTACACTACTGCGCACAGCCGGGCAATGCCCACCGGTGGGCAAGCGGCCTGCTTGCCGGGGCAAGGCAACCGAGACGGATGCCCCGAGTTCATGTTCTAATGCCGTCTCCACAGTCACCCGGGAGCCCCTCCATGCGTCGTTCATTTCTGCTCGCCGTCACCGCCACGCTGCTCTGCGCCCTGCCGGCCGCCGCCCAGGCGCCCGTGGTGGAAACGAAGCTCGACCCCGCCAAGGCGAAGGAAGAGATGGCCGCCGCCGCCAAGACGCTCAAGGAATGCGTGGCTGAGCTGACCGTGCTGCAGGCGAAGTATCACCAGCCGAAGGCCGACCAGGCCGCGATCGAGAAGAAGTTCAACGACGTGCAGGTGGAGGCCCGGGCCGCGAGCGAGAAGCTCGAGACGGCCGCGTTTGCCGTGGCGATGACCGACCCGAAGAACGCTCAGGCCCGCGAGATCACCGGCGCCGTCATGGCCGCCGCCCTCAAGAACGACGACCCCACGCGGGCCCTCACGCTCGCGGCGATGCTCGACAAGGCCGGGGCCGCCGGGGAGGGCGTGCTGATGATGGCCGCGTCGGCCGCGATGCTCACCTCCGACCTCGACGGCACCGAGGCTTGGCTCAAGAAGGCGGCGGCGGCCGGCGTGAAGCCGGAGAAGATCGCCGAACTGGAGCAGGCCGTGGCGACCGAGCGGCCGAAGGTGACCGAGGAGATGGCCAAGCGGGCCGCCGAGGCGAAGGCCGACGACCTGCCACGGGTGAAGATCACGACCACGCAGGGCGACGTGACCGTGGAGCTGTTTGAAAACGAGGCCCCGAACACGGTGGCCAACTTCGTGAGCCTCGTGGAGAAGGGCTTCTACGACGGCACGCCGTTTCACCGCGTGATCGGCGGGTTCATGGCACAGGGCGGCGACCCCACGGGCACCGGCACGAGCGGCCCGGGCTACGCGATCGCCTGCGAAGTGGGCAAGCCGGGGGCCCGCAAGCACTTTCTCGGCACGCTCTCGATGGCCCACGCCGGGCCAAACACCGGTGGGTCGCAGTTTTTTCTGACGTTTCGGCCGACCGAGCACCTTGACGGCAAACACACCGTGTTTGGGCGGGTGATCCACGGGTTTGACGTGCTCCCGAAGCTGATGCGCACGCAGGACGACCAGGGCCTGCCTGTCGCCGGCGTCGTGCCGGATAAAATCGTGAAGGCGGTGGTGGTGCGGAAGCGCAGCCATCCCTATGAACCCGAAACCCTGCCTGACCCCAGGAAGTAGCGACAGGCCTCCAGGCCTGTCGAACGACACCGCTGGAACTCCTTCGCCACACGCTTACGCTTCCCCATGAAACATCTCTCAATCGTCGTCTCTCTCCTCCTCGGAGCCACGTGCGTGACCGCCGCCGAACCCACGGGTGAACCCGCCCCCGATGCCGTCAAGAATCCCGCCGTGCTCGGCCGCCTGCCCGACGCCGAGATCCCGCAGACCGAGGCCGAGTGGAAGAAGCGGCTCACGCCCGAGCAATACCAGATCGCGCGCAAGAAGGGCACCGAGCGGGCCTTCACTGGCAAATACACCGACACGAAGACGCCGGGCACCTACCGCTGCGTCTGCTGCGGCGAGCCGCTCTTCACGTCGGGCGAGAAGTTTCACAGCGGCTGCGGCTGGCCGAGCTTCTACGCGCCGATCGACAAGACGCGTAACAAGACCGTGGCGGAGCATGCCGACGACTCGCTGGCTGGCGTGCCGGGCTTCGGCGTGCGGACCGAAGTGACCTGCCGCCGCTGTGGGGCGCACCTGGGCCACGTGTTCGACGACGGCCCGCCCCCGACGGGCCTCCGCTACTGCATCAACTCCGCGTCGATCATCCTCGACGAAAAGAAGTAGCCCGCTCCCGCTGCACGTAGCGACAGGCCTCCAGGCCTGTCGGGAAGTAGCGACAGGCCTCCAGGCCTGTCGAACGACAGAGCTGGAGCTCCGTCGCTACGGCGCCGAACGACAGACCCGATCCGTGCCGCCCTGCACGTTATCGCCTTGACGCCCACCCGCCCATCAGGTAGTGTACATAGTTACACACCAAGGACACGCTCTCGTGCCAGAGACATTCAAGCGTCGACGTTTGCCGCATTACGATGTCGACCGCGCCACGTACTTCATCACCGCGTGCCTCGCCGGCAGTATTCCAGCGTCTGGCGTGTTGAATCTGAGGCGACAACGCGAAACGCTGCGGCGACTTCCGTGTCCAGCCGATTGCCCTGCCGATGAGTGGAGCCGTCGCCAGCAGGCGAAGATGTTCGATCTGGGCGAACAGTGGCTCGACGGGCAGCCGGCGGCTCGCTGGCTGGAGCATCGAACATGTGCCGAGATTGTTGAGGCGGCGATTCTGCACCATGCCGAAACCAGCTGCGATGTGCATGCGTATGTCGTGATGCCCAGCCACATCCACCTGGTGTTCACTGTTCGTCCCTCGGGCTCGCTCTCGAGCAGAACACGACGGTTAGCCGCGCAATGTTGCGACAGGTCAGCCATCATGCGATCGATCAAGTCGTATTCGGGGCGGATGTGCAATCGAGTGCTGGGCTTGGCGACACCCTTTTGGCAAGCCGAGTCGTACGATCGAGTCGTGCGAGACGAAAGCGAATTTGAGCGATGCGTTCAATATGTTGAATTCAATCCAGTGAAGGCCGGCCTCTGCGTACGGGCGGAAGACTGGCGTTTTTCATCCGCCCACCGCTGCACGTAGCGACAGGCCTCCAGGCCCGCGGGAAGTAGCGACAGGCCTCCAGGCCTGTCGAACGACAGAGCTGGAGCTCCGTCGCTACGGCGTCGAACGACAGAGCTGGAGCTCCGTCGCTAC
>JBAXUY010000176.1:0-5616 GCA_037129475.1 Planctomycetia bacterium
TCGAGGTCGGCCTGCTTCACGTCGGGCACGCGGTCGGCCGTGGCGCTGTTCCAGCCGTTGCCGATGGCACCGGCGAGGTTGCCATCTTCCTCGCGGTCGAACGAGTCCTCGAAGATCAGCGTGCCCGACTTCAGCCAGGCGGCGTCATCTGCCATCGCAGCCGACGCGAATGCGACGAGCAGGAGGGCGGCACGAGTGAGCGATCGGGAGACGATCATGACCACGAATGTACGCCCTGCAACGCGAAGCGACACGCAGGGTGAATGCGTCAAATATCTTTCATCTTGCGCCACAGCGCCGTACCCGTGAGCGAGAGCTTGCGCATCGCCCGACACCCGCTTCGGCCGGGGCATTGCGAACGGGCACCCGGCCACTCTATCGTGAGTGTCATGCGCATCCTGCTCACAGTCATTCTGCTCACGGTGGCGTCGCGGCTTCCAGCGGCCGTGCCGCCAACACCGCTGTCGCCCGCGGCCGGCGACGTCGTCCACGTGCCGCATCCTCACTTTCGCTGGGAACGCGAGCCTGACGTGGCGATCGACGAGGTGCACTGCATCCAGATCGCGGGCGACGAGGCGTTCGCGCAACTGGTCTGCGACGATCGGCTCGAGGTCGTTTCGCGGTATGTGCCCGTGCAGCCGCTGCAGCCGGGAAGGTATTGGTGGCGGGTGCGACGCGGGGATGGGCCGTGGTCCGGCGGGGTGGCCTTCGAGTTCCGCACGCCGGCGAGCGTGCACACCATCGCGGCCGGCAGTGATGCGGCGACCGTGGCGCGCGCGATCCGGGAGGCGGCGGCGCACTGCCCGGCCCGGGTCGATTTCGAGCCGGGCGACTATTCCCTCGCGCCGCCCGATGGCAGCGAGGTCGTGAAACTCACGAAGGTCCATGATCTCGATATCGACGGCCACGGCGCCCGCCTCGTGCTCGACGGCACGCTCCTCGTCGTGAACGACAGCGCCCGCGTGACGATCCGGAATGTTCTCGTGCTGCCGAACCGGCCCGGTCACACGCTCGTCCGCATCGTGGGCAAAGACGCAGCTGCGCGGAGCGTCACCGTGACGCCGGAGCCGGGCCACGATCCCGATGTGCTGCGGTTTTTCGAGCGAGACGGCAACGGCGGCAGCTTCCTCGGCTGCATGGATCCCGTGCACCATGGGCGGTATCTCGTCGGCGCCGGGATTTCGGCGCGGACGACGGGCGTGGCGGCCGCGCCGAACGGTGCCAGCGGGTTCGTGTTCAGCCCGGTGGAACCGGCGACACTCGAACGCATCCCGCTCGGAGGCGTCGCCGTGGTCACGGTATATCACAGGCAGTGGATACAGATGAATCGCACGGACGAATGCACGTTCAGCAACGTGACGGTGACGGACTTGCCCGGCGCGTTCTGCGGCGGCAGCAACAACTCCGCGAAAAGCTACTTGTCGTGCCGGGTGAAGCCGCGATCACCGCAGGATTTCTACGGTGGCCACGCGGCGTGCGGGAGCGGCCGCATCGGCGAGTGGATCGAGGGCTGCGAGTTCGCCTGCCTGCCCGACGACGGCCCCGCGGAGCAGTCGTTTCGCGTGGTCGTCGAGGCCGTCGACGAACCGGACACCGTCGTGCTCGGCGGGCATGCAGTGCGGGCGGGGGATCACGTCGCGCTCGTGAATGCGAAGACCCGACGCGGCGTGGCGGCGGTCGCCGTGGCGGTAGAGGGGGCGCGGGTGCGGCTCGACTGCGCTCTCGCCGGGTTGTCGGCGGCCATCGGCCGCGATGCAAAGGATGGCTGGAGCAGCGTGTTTCTCTATCGTGACGCACCGAGCAACGAGGATTTCGTGTATCGGCGCAACAGGCACGTCGGCGGCCGTGCGCACGGCGTGAAGTTCAACGGCACCCGTGGCTGGATCGCCGACAACCATTTCGAGAACATCAATGGCAATGCAGTGCTCGCCGGCTACACGTCCGAGGTCTCAGGGCACGGGGCGCGGGACGTCGTGGTGAGCGGCAATACGATCGTGCGCTGCGGTTGGACGCCCATCTCCGTATGGTCCACATCCGGCTTGGGCGGCAACATCATCGTGCGAGGCAACCGCATCGAGGAAGCGCGTGATGCGGCCATCGCGATCAGGGGTTGCGACGGCGTGACGATCACTGACAACGCGTTTGTCTCCTCGACAGCACCGAAGGACGGGGCATGGATCACGGCCGACGGCGCGACGCACCTCCGTATCGCCGGCAATCGCCATGCGGCGGACGTTCCCGAGTTGAGGGGCACGGACCGGTCGAACCGCCCCTGAAAAAATGGCCGGGGAATGTTCGGGCCACAGTGATGCTCCGAGCGCCAGACGCAAACGCGTAAAAAATCTTCTTCCCTGCGACAACGGCCTCCGACTCGTGGTAGATTGCCTGGGTGTTCGGGTGTTCCGCACGTGCGGGGCATGGCGCAAGGGCAGGATTCCGGTGCCGCATTCCAAGGCAGCACGTTCGTCGCGGGGCTCGCTCGCATCGTCACCGCACGTGGCCGTGCTCGTGTCGGCGGCGACGGGCTGGGGGCGGGGCATCATTCGCGGCATCTCCACGTTTGCCAACCATCACGGCCCCTGGCTTCTCGAGGTCGAGCCGGACGGGGAACGCCGGCTCCTGCCGCGCGGGTGGAAGGGAGATGGCATCATCGCCCGGCTCTCCACGCCGAGGGTCGCGCAGGCGCTGCTCGACACCGGAGTGCCACTGGTGAACGTGTCGAGCATCGCTATCGCGGGTCGGGCTGCCGCGGTGCCCCGCGTGAGCAATGACGTGGCCGCCTGCGGTTCGATCGCAGCCCGCCACCTGCTCGAACGTGGATTCAGAAATTTCGCCTACGTCGGGCTGCAGAAATTTTCCTATGTGCGTGAGCACCGCGAGGCTTTTGCAAATACACTCCGTCGCGAGGGGTTCTCCTGCGAGGTGCTCGGGCTCGGCGACCGGCCCGAGGTCGTGGGCCGTCTGGGGACGCTCGTCGAGTGGCTCTCCAGGCTGCCGAAGCCGGTCGGCGTTCTCACGTGGAACAACGCCCAGGGGCGCGCCGTGATCCACGCCTGCCGGCGGGCCAGCCTGTTCGTTCCGGAGGACGTCGCGGTGCTCTCCGGCAACGACGATCCGCTGCTCTGCCAGAGTTGCCTCCCGCAGCTTTCGGCGATCGACGTGGCCACCGAGCGAATCGGCGAGAAGGCCGCCGAGTTGCTCCATCTCATGATGCAGGGGCGGCCGCTGCCGCCGACGCCGATCAACGTGCCACCGATCGGCGTGATCGCCCGACAAAGCACCGACGCACTGCTGCTCGACAACCCGGCCCTCCTCCAGGCGATCGGCTTCATCCGCGAGCACGCCACTGAATCGATCCAGGTCGAGGACATCCTCCGGGTGGTGCCGGTCGCACGGCGGAGCCTGGAGCGATTCTTCCAGGAATCGCTGGGCCGCTCGCCGTCGGAGGAGATCCGTCGTGTGCGGCTCGAACGTGCCAAGCACCTCCTCTCCACGACCGACATGCCGGTCCCCAAGGTGGCGCAGGCGAGTGGATTTGGAACCGGTGAATATCTGGCGACGCTGCTCCGCAAGACGACCGGCATGACACCGTTGAAATACCGCGCCGCGGCGCGAAAGCGCTGAAGCGACCGGCTCCCGTCAGGCCGTACGCCGCCGCACCCATGCCGTCGCGGTGATGAGCATCGGCAGTGCCAGACCCGCGACACCAGCGGCGAGCAGCGCCGCCGTGGGGAGGGTGGCATCGAAGCGGGCGTGCCCCGTGAGCGTTTGGAGCAGGGCGAACATGCCGACGAGCGCGGTGCCCGCGGTGGCGAGCGACACGAGCCGGAGCCGCTTCCGCTCCGTGAGGCCCGCTTGCCGTGCCGCCCAGGCGAGCAGCGGTAGCCACTGCAGGGCATGAATCACGGCGCCATGCGGAAACTTTGGCACACCGGCACGGCCGAAAATCTCGGGCGAGAGTCCTTCCGCCACTCGGATGTCCCCGTAGACGCTCACCCAGATACCGAGCAGGCAGGAGATCACGAGAAAGACAAGCCCTGCCCGGGCGGCGAGGAGCATGTCGACCGGGAGGGTGGTGCGCTGCCGGAAGAAGCGGATCGTGAGGTCCATCGACACGAGCGTGACGAACAGGATCAGGCCCCCCATCGCGTCGTAGAGGAACGAGTCGAGCGGCGTCGCCCGATTGAAGTGGCTCGCCACGCCGCGCCAGGCCTGCAGGTCGATGAGCGCGACCTCGACGAGCAGTGCCCAGGCGGTGGCGGTGGCGAGCCACACGTCGCCCGTTCGCCGCGGCAGGCATGCCCAGGCCCAGCCGAGCGACAGGCATGTAAGCCCGCCCGAGATGCCGAACAGGATCGGCTTCCGCCACGTGACCGGTCCCTCCCACGGGCCACCCGTCACGGCCCAGACGGCCGCATGCAAAAGGCCGCTCGCGACGAGGATCACGCCGACGTGAAACAGCGGCCGCCCACGGACGTCGAGTCGCCAGTCCCAGACCGGGGATGCAAGAAAGGAGCCTGCCATGACCGCATCAGTGTAGACTTCGTCGCCATGAAGACACGCACGTTTGGCCGCACCGGCTGGCAGGTTTCGGAGATCGGCTTCGGCGGCTGGGGCATCGGCGGCGGCCAGTGGGGCGGCGCCGACGAGGACGAATCGATGGCCACGCTCCACGCGGCCCTCGATCAGGGCATCAACTTCTTCGATACGGCCGACGTCTACGGCGACGGCCTCTCCGAGCGGCTCATCGCCCGGCTCCGTCGCGAACGGCGCGAGCCGTTTTACGTGGCCACGAAGGCCGGCCGGCGGCTCCCGGCCCAGACGGCGGCCGGCTACTCCCGAGAAAACCTCACTGCGTTCATCGACCGCAGCCTGAAAAACCTGGGTGTCGAGACGCTCGACCTCGTGCAGCTCCACTGCCCGCCGACCGAGGTTTACTACCGCCCCGAAGTCTTCGGCATCCTCGACGACCTCGTGGCCGCCGGGAAGATTCGCTTCTACGGCGTGAGCGTCGAAAAGGTCGAGGAGGCGCTCAAGGCGATCGAGTATCCGCACGTGCAGAGCGTGCAGATCATCTTCAACCTCTTCCGACTGCGGCCGGCGCAACTCTTCTTTGAGCAGGCGATGCGGCGGCAGGTGGCCGTGATCGCCCGCGTGCCGCTGGCGAGCGGGCTGCTCTCGGGCAAGTTCTCACGGTCGAGTGCCTTTCCCGCGGACGATCATCGGGCGTTCAATCGGGACGGCGCCGCCTTCGACAAAGGCGAGACATTCTCGGGCGTCGACTACGAGACGGGTCTCGCTGCCGTCGAGCGGCTCAAGCCGCTCGTGTCAAAGGGTGTCACGCTCGCCCAGTTCGCACTCAAGTGGATTCTGTCGTTCGAGGCCGTGACCTGCGTGATCCCCGGCGCGAAGCGGCCAGCGCAGGTGGCCGACAACGCGGCCTCGTCGGGCCTCGCCCCGCTCGACGCAGCCACGATGGCGGCGGTGCAGGAGATCTACGACGACGCCATCCGCCCGCTCGTGCACCATCTGTGGTGACGTTGGGCGCGCGCCGGCTTCGGGCTCCCCGTACGCCCGTGGCCGGACGTTCGCTGCGTCGACCAATCCGCCTGGGCG
>JBAXUY010000177.1:0-5596 GCA_037129475.1 Planctomycetia bacterium
CGGCATCGCCACCGGCGCGGTGCCCGACTACCAGTGGGCCGCCTTCCTGATGGCCGTGGTGTGGCGCGGGATGGAGCCGGCCGAAACCGCCGCCCTCGTCGAGGCGATGCTTCACTCGGGCACGGTTCTCGACCTCGGCGACATTCCGGGACCGAAGGTCGACAAGCACTCGACGGGCGGCGTCGGCGACAAGACGAGCCTCATCCTGGCGCCGATCGTGGCCGCGTGCGGCGTGACCGTGCCGATGGTGTCGGGCCGCGGACTCGGCCACACCGGCGGCACGCTCGACAAGCTCGAGAGCATTCCCGGCTTTCGTGTCGACGTCGACCTCGCCGCCTACCGGCGGATCGCCCGTGAGTGCGGCCTCGTGCTCGCCGGCCAGACGGCCGAGATCGCACCGGCCGACCGTGTGCTCTATGCGCTTCGTGATGCGACGGCCACGGTGGAGTCGATCCCGCTCATCACGGCCTCGATCCTCTCGAAGAAACTCGCCGAGGGAATCGACGCCCTCGTGCTCGACGTGAAGTGCGGCGACGGCGCGTTCATGAAGCGTGAGGAGGATGCCCGGGCCCTCGCGGCAAGCATGACGACGATCGGTCGTGCGCTCGGCAAGCCCGTGCAGGCCCTGCTCACGCGCATGGATGAGCCGCTCGGCCGCACGGTCGGCAACGCGCTCGAGGTCAGGGAGTCGATCGCCTGCCTGCGGGGCGATGGGCCGGCCGATCTCATGGAGGTGTCGCTCGAACTGGCCGCCGAGATGCTCCTGCTCGGCGGAGTCGCTTCCGACCTCGCGGCTGCCCGCGACCGCTGCCGGCGCGTGATCGCCGACGGATCGGCGCTCGAGCGTTTTCGTCGCGTCATCGCGGCACAGGGGGGCGAGCCGCGGGTCTGCGACGATCCCGACGGCGTGCTGCCCCGGGCCCGCGAAGTGACGCCCTTTCGCGCCGACCGCGCGGGCTTCATCACACACCTCGCGGCCTGGCCGGTGGGGCAGGCGTCGATGCTCCTGGGCGCGGGGCGGGAGACCGTCACCTCGCGGATCGACCCGGCCGCAGGGATCGTACTCGTGCGGTGCACGGGCGACGCCGTGGCGGCGGGCGACGTGATCGCTCAACTGCACCACGACCCGGCTCGGGCTGCGAGCGTCCCGGCCGCACTCGAACTGCTCCGCGGGGCCTGCACGATCGGCCCGCAGGCGCAGGCACGGCGGCCGCTCGTGATCGACCGGCTCACGTAATCACAAGCCTCACAACCCGGAGCGATCACGATGGAAGACCTCGACCGATTTCGCGGCCTGCTCGGCGTGGCGGCCATTCTCGCCGCCGTGGTCGCGCTCTCCGAGAATCGGCGCGCGATCTCCATGCGGATGGTGGTCGGCGGCCTCCTCATGCAGACGCTGCTCGGGTTTCTGCTGCTCCGATTCGAAGCCGGACGGACGGCCCTCGACATCGCGGGCCGTTGGGTCGAGACGGTCCTCGCGTGCGCCGAGCAGGGAGCCCGGTTCGTGTTCGGCGACCGGCTCGTCGACCCCGCCGGGCCGGTCGGGTTCGTGTTCGCCTTCCGCGTGCTCCCCACGATCGTGTTCGCCGCGGCGCTGTTCGCCGTGCTCTACCACCTCGGAGTCATGCAGCTGGTCGTGCGGGCCTTCGCGGTGGTGACGGCCCGTGTGCTCGGGTCGAGCGGTGCCGAAACGCTCAATGCCGCCGCCTCGATCTTTCTCGGGCAGACCGAGGCCCCGCTCGTGATCCGGCCCTACCTCGCCGGCCTCACGCGATCGGAACTCGCCGTCGTGATGGTGAGCGGCATGGGGCTCGTGTCGGGAGGCATCCTCGGCGCCTACCTCGCCACGGGCTGCACCTCCCGCGACCTGCTCACGGCCATCCTGATGAGCTTTCCCGCCACGATCTACCTTACGAAGATCGCGATCCCGGAGACCGGCACGCCCGAGACGCTCGGCACCGTGCAGGTGGCCAACGAGCGGATCGACGACAACGTGCTCGATGCCGCGGCGCGGGGCACCCGCGAGGGCCTGATGCTCGCGGCCAACGTCGCGGCGATGCTGATCTCGTTCACGGCGCTCGTGGCCCTCGTGAACCTGCTCCTCGGCTGGCTGGGCGGCCATGTCGGCTGGCCCGAACTCTCGCTTCAGGCTGTTCTCGGCCTCGCGCTCGAACCGCTCGCCTGGCTGCTCGGTGTGCCGGGCCGCGACTGTCGGGCAATCGGAGGCGTACTCGGCACCCGCACGGTGCTCAACGAGCTCGTCGCCTACGGCGACCTCGGCCGGCTCAAGGCGTCGCTCGACCCGCGATCGTATTCGCTCGCCACGATCGCCCTCTGCGGCTTCGCGAACATCTCGAGCATCGGGATCCAGCTCGGCGGCATCGGCGCCCTCGTGCCGGAGCGGCGGGCCGAACTCGCCCAGCTCGGCGTGAAGGTGCTCGTGGTCGCGACCCTCGCGAACTTCCTGTCAGCTGCGATCGCGAGCGTGCTGCTGTAGAACTCGCGTCAGTCCGCGTGGCGGCAGCGGACGAGCGTACGCACCGCGAAGGCGGTGCCGTATTGCGTGTGGTAGTCGTAAAATGGGTAGTCCCACCAGCAGCCGTTCGGCTCCTGGATCGCCATGACGATCGTCGCGAGCTGGTCCTGGAGCACGGGCCGGTCGGCCGCGGGCAGTGCGTCGAGACACACGGCGGCGTAGTAGTGTCCGTAGAAGAAAAAGTAGCCGGCCACCGCGAACCACGATTCGTGCGGAATCGGCTTCTTGCGGCCGAGGTCGAGCCAGCCGTTGCGGGCCACGATCCGCTCGAGCCACGTGCGGATCGCCGCGTCGGTGAGCGTCGGGTCGCCAAGCCGGCGCAGGGCCGCATTGCACGCCTGCGAGCGACCCACGCTGCCCCCCGGCAGGTTCACCGGGTGCTCCGGGCGATACTTGAGGTATTCGCCGTAGATGTAACTGCGGTCGGGCTTCGTCTGCCGCTTGATCGAAGCCAGGCCGCGGTCGAAGAGCTTCTGCGGCACGTCGATGCCGAGATCGCGGGCGTCGGCCAGCGCGAGGAGCACCGTGGCGGTGGTGAAGCTGTTCGGGCTGGCGGCCGGCTTGCGACTGCCGATCCGGAAGTCGTAGTAGCCCCAGCCGCCGTCGACCGATTCGTAGCGGTCGAGCAACTCGACCTGGCCGGCGATGCACGCCGCGAGCCGCTCCTGGAGTGCGGCGTCGCCGGCGGCCCGACGGTGAAGCAGGGCGAGGGCCTCGATGCCGTAGGCATGCCCCCACACGTTGTAGAGCGTGTCGGGCGTGGCCCGCCGCAGATCGGGCAGATGGTCGAGCAGCCACGTCTGGCCACGGTCGATCGCCGCCGACACGTCAGGATCAAGAGCGCCCGACTCGATGAGCGCCGAGACACCCAGGCTCGTCACGGCACCGCGAAAGGCATGGTGTGCGCCCGGCGGCGGCGCGTAGATGTCGACGCCCCCCTTCGTGTTGTCGGCGGAGCCCCAGGAGCCGTCGGGCCGCTGACTTTCGAGGAGGAACGCCACACCGCGGCCGATCGCGGCCTCGAGCTCCTCGGGCGGCACGGGCTCCACGGCCGCCGGCATGGGACCGACCTCGGCGGCCGTGTAACGACCCACCTCCGCCATGGGCGATTCGTCGGCCGCAAGCGGCTTGATCGCGATGCACCCGTGCCAGGCCAGGGCACCGATGCTGGCACACGCGACGGCACGACGAATGATCGTGGCGGTCTTCATCCCTTGGCGGGCGGCGGAGCCGGAACTGGCGCACCGGCAGGTTTTTCCGCCGGCTTTTGGTCAGGGGCCGCCTTCGCGTCTGGTGCCGCCTTCGCTTCCTGTGGCGCATTCGCTGCCGACTCGGGTTTCTCGTCGGGCTTCGGCTTGTCGTCGGCCTTGGGCTTCTCCTCGCTCTTTGCCTTGTCGTCGCCCTTGGGTTTCTCGAGCAGGATTTCATCACCGAAAGCGAGGCCCGCGGTGATCTCGACCAGGTCGTCGTTCGCGCGGCCCACAGCGACCGAACGCTTCTGCGCAGGCTTGCCGTCGCCGCCGGCGACGTAGACGAACCGGGAGTCGTCATCGAGCGGCTCGCTGAAGACGGCCTTCTTCGGAATGGCGAGCGCCTCGGGCTTGCTCTCCGCGATCACGCGCACCTCCGCCTCCATCCCGGCGGCAAGCCGCGGATGCTCCTCGGCGAGATCCAGGAGGGCATCGAACTTTCCGGCCGCCACCGGCACCGCCGACACGCCGCGCACCCGCGCCATGAGCCGCACCTCCGGAAACGCCTTCGGCACGACCTTCGCCGGATGGCCGGCGGTCACCCGGGCGAGCTCCTTCTCGGGCACGCCGGCCCGCAGCGCGAGCTTGCCGGGGCCGATCACCGTCATGATCGTGTCGCGGGCGTCGAGCTGGCCGCCCGGCCGTAACCGCCCGGCAGCCGCATCGGCATCGGTCCACTTCCCCTGCCGCCATTTGCCGTAGTAGACGATGCCGTCGGCCGGAGCCCGGATCGGCATCCGCTCGCGCTCGGCCTTGAGTTCGGCCAGGTTTTCACCGGCCTTGCGCTGCTCGTTCCGCGCCTTCTCGAGTTCCAGCCGCTGCTTCTCCAGGGCCACGGGCAGCCCCGCCTCGGTTCGCTCGAAATCGATCTCGGCCGCCCGCTCGAGGTTTTTCAGGAACTCGCGTCGCCGCGGAAGGTCGAAGCCCGTCATCCGTTCGTGACGGTCGCGCGTCATCGCGGCGTTGAACCGAGCCATCTCGGCCTCGAACCGCGCCCGCTTGAGGACGATCTCCTCCGTCTCCTCCGTGAGATCGTCCTGTTCATACATCTTCTCGAGCTGCGCGAGCTCCTCTTCGGCGTTCGCGAGCGAAAACTCCGCGGCCTCGAGCTGCTTGTCGTTAGCGGCGGCGGCGAGCTCAGCCTCACGGGTCTCGTAGCGCTCAACGTCCTCACGCACCATGCGTTGATTCCGCGTGGCCAGTTCGAGCTGGAGCGGCGTCGCCTTCTCGAGGAGCACGAGCTCCCGCTCCAGGAGGCCGAGTGCGGTCGTCGCGAGGCGGGCCGAGATTTCGAGGTCGCGGATCGTCTCGTCGATCTTCGTCGTGTCGAGCCGCACGAGCACGTCGCCCCGGCCGACCCGTGTACCGTGGGGAACCGCATCTTCGACGACGAGCTGTGTCCAGCGCCGCATGTCGGGCCGCACCTCCGCGATCTGGGGCGGCTCGAACGTGCCCTCGAGCTTCGCCTCGAGCCGGAAGGGCACCGGCTTCACCGTGTACGTCGCCGGCTCGGCGGCTTCCACGGGTACGGAAATGGCAGCGACGGCGAGCACGAGCAGAAAGCGACGAAACGACATGCGTATTCCTGCGGCAAAAAGACCGAAACCCCCTGCAACGCTAAACCGGGCCGGAGGACGCGTCAAACGAACGGCTCGCTCGGGGGATTGCGTTGAGCCCGTCCTCACTGAAGTTGCCTCATTCGAGCCCAATCCGGCTTCGGGGCTGCCCCTGCCGATCACAGGGCAGGTGACAATTACCCGCAATCGGAGCCGAAGGGAGGCATGCTCGAATGTGTGTTCACGGAACGGCA
>JBAXUY010000178.1:0-5505 GCA_037129475.1 Planctomycetia bacterium
TGGCCGAGTTCCACCGCGATCTCCTTGAGCGGCGCAGGGTCGAAGATCGCCACCGACTCGGAGAGAGAGCCTATGGATGCACGGGTCACGCCCAGCCGCTTGCGAACCTTGTCGAGTGCGCAAGCACGCTGCAGGTCACGGAGACTCTGGATCATAGGGCTGAACAGCGACATCAGGATCAGCGAGCAGTACTGATCCATGAACAGCCGGCGGTTGCCGGCCGTGTCACGTTCCGTGCCCACCTTGCGGAGCCGCGAGAGCAAGGGACGGATCTTCCGCAGGAACTTCAGTCCCTGGACATCCTGATCGCGAATCCCGCGCCTTTTACGTCCGGCCATGGCGGGAACGATAACGCCATCAAGACCAGAGCGCAAGTTCCCTATCTTCGCAATCGTCGTCAGGTCCGATGCGCAAATCTCGTGCCGAACAGGATTGCCCTCCTGGCCTCGGCTCTCTGCATGTCCGCGGCGCTTCGCCATCCTGGCTTCGCTTGCTTCCATAGCCCGCTCGAGGGCACAGGCAGCCCCGTGCCTTCCCGCTTTCTGGTTTTTGCAGTGAACGCGCATCGGGAGGCTTCGGGCTACCCATGCCCCGGGAGCCGGCGTTGCTGACCAGCGGAGCCATGGATGGCGCAGCGCAGTCAGCATCGAGTGAGCGGAGCCCAGGATGGGCGCAACGAACGTCCGGCGACGGGGCGTGGGTGGCCCGAAGCCGGGTTGGGCGAGTTGAGACCTGACAGGCCGAGCCTGTCCTCCTCAGGGCGCCGTTGCGTGGCGGCTGGAGACGATCTTCAGAAGTTCCTGCCCGCTCATCCGGAAGGCGGCGTTGTGGGGACAGGCGTAGACGCAACTGGGGTCTTCGTCGGGACCGACCAGATCGCGGCAGAGATCGCAGGTGGTGGCGACCCGCCGATTCTCCTCTTCGTCCTTGTGCATCGAGATGTTGCCGTAGGGGCAGTTGCTCGAGCAGAGGCCGCAACCGATGCAGTGGTCTTCGATCACGATCTCGACCGCGCCGGGGTGGTTTTCCCGGGGCTTGCGATGGATCGCGTCGACGGGGCAGCCGACGAGGCAGTACGGGTCGAGGCACGACCGGCAGGAGCTGGCCACGAGGAAGTTTTCGAACCGCAGCCCCTCGCGGATCAGCCGTGTCACACCCTCGTGGGTGTCGGAGCAGGCCCGCGTGCATTCGTCACACCGCGTGCAGCTCTCGAGATCGAGCACGAGCAGCTTCTGCGCACTGTAGAGGCCGTTGCCGATGAAATCCTCGAGCCCCTCGTCGATCTGCTGGCCACGCTCGATGTTGAGGTTGAGCAGCCGCCGGGCCTCCGCGACGAGCTCATCGCGGACCACCGGAGACCGCTCGACGATCGCGCGGAAATCCTCCCCGCGGATGCGCACGAGCTCGACGGTGTCGAGCGCCGTGCAGGTGGCCGTACGCAGGGTGCGTGCGCCGCCGGAGGCGACCAGTTCCGAGTCGAGATCGACCATCGATGAAATGAGCCCGATCTCGCCGAACGTCCGGCCGGGGCCCAGATAGTCGAGCACACGTTCGTGCTCGCCCATCCGCTGCGACACCTTCACGAACCCGAAACGCACCTTGTAGAAGTCGGTCGCGACGTCCCCCTGGCGGAAGATCGGCTGCCCCTTGTCCACGGTCACGAGTTCCGCCCGGTCCCGCAGAAACTCGGCGCACCGCTGCCGCTCCTCGGCGGAGAGGCCGCGAAACATCGAGAGCTGGGACAATTCCTGGGCCAGGGTGCGGCTGCGGTAGGCCTGATCGAGAATGTGCCGCGACGACTCGCTGCGCTGCAGCATGTACAGGACGTTGCGGTTGATCTCGATCACTTCCGTCTCTTCGAGCGCCACCACCGTCGCCGACCGCGGGTACGCGTTGAGGCACGCCATTTCGCCGAAGAGCACGTCGGCGGTCGTCAGCTCGCCCACCCATTTCCCGTCGACCAGTTCGAGCGACCGGCCGCTGTCGATCGCGACGGCCTTCTTCTTCTGCTCGCGCCGCCGGCTTGGTCGCCCCGACGCCGAACCCTGCAGCCAGTCGGTGGCCGAGCGGACGAAGGCCTTGAATCCGCCGGCCGCCTGGGGGCTGGTCCGGGCGGCGGGGGCCCCGATCGACACGCCCACGCGTCCATTGACGATCACGAACGCCGTCGATGCATAGTCCCCCTCGTGGCAGATCGCCTCGCCGGCACGAAACCGCCGGCGGTTGATGCTCTGCGAGTTCCACTCGAGAAACTTCGCGGGGATGCCCGCAAACAGCGGATGCTGCCGGAGGGCGTCGACCCACGCGCGGTCGTGTTTCTCGCCCGTCGATCCTCCGACCAGCTCGCGAAACACGAGCGCCCCGGTGGGGCACGAAATCATGCACTCGCCGCAGGAGACGCAGCTCGACGAGCCCATCGGATCGTCGAGGTCGAAGCCGATGTGCGTGGCATATCCCTTGCCCGACCGGCCGATGACGTGGTTTTCCTTCACCTCGTTGCAGGCCCGCACGCACCGGTCGCAGAGGATGCACTGGTCGTGGTCGACGGCGATCCGCGAGGAGCTGTCGTCTTGGCCACGGGCGAGCGCTCGGGGGGCAAACGCCTGAGTTCCCGTCAGCGGCCATTTTGCTTCGACGGCCGCGGGATCGGCGGAGGGGTCGGCCGCCAATTCGAGGGTTCGCGCATCGCGGGCGAGCTCGTCGAGGCTCGTGGTGAGCCGGCCGAGCTCGTTGGCCGGCAGGTCGGCCTTCCAATCGGAGGGCAGATGATCGGCGACGAGCAGGTTCACGAGCGTGCGCACGTTCGCGTCCACCCGCTTCCGCGCCGCCAAGTCCGGCGAGCGGATCGTCTGCACCTCCATCGTCTCCTCGACGCGATGGTGGCAGGCCGGCAGGAGCTTCCGCTCGCGCTGCATGGAGCCACGCTTCACCTTCGCGATCTCCACGCAGCACACGCGGCAGACGCCGACCGGATCGAGATGCTCCTGGTGGCAGAGAATCGGAATCGGATTCCCGGCGGGATCCCCCGCGTAGGCCTTCGTGGCGGCGTCGTAGATCGTGGTGGCCCGCGGAATCGGCCGCCCCTCGGCATCGCGAAGAATCTTGCCCTGGGAGTCGGTCTGCGGCACCGCCTTCGGCACCGTCACCTCGCGGCCGTCGATCTTGATCGTGATCTGCTTCTCGAAATCGGCCGCCGTGACCTTGTCCATCCGCACGAGCTGGCCGTCGATGTCGCGGGCGAAGAGGCCGTCTTCTTCCGGCAGGATCGGGCCGCGATCGTCGAACTCGGTGCGGTGGGCCGTCATGGCGGGAGGCATGGATTCAGGCATGGCATCAGGTCTTTCGGAGGTGTGCCGCGACATCGTCCGGGAAGAATTCGAATACAGACTGCAGCGGCTTGGCGGCCACCATGCCCAGTCCACAGATCGACGTCATCTCCATCGCGCGGGTGAGTTCGATCACCAGCTGCCGCTGCGCCGTGAGCGCCGCCTGGTTCAGCCCGTTGCCGGCGAGTTGCGTGCCCACCTCCACGATCTTCTGCGACCCCAGCCGGCAGGGCACGCACTTCCCGCACGATTCGTCACGAAAAAACTCGCAGCAGTTGACCGCCTCGGCGACCATGTCGCGGGATTCGTTGTAGACGACGAGGCCGGCCCCGATCGCGAGCCCGAGGTCACGAAACCGCTGGAGGTCGAGCTGCAACTCGAGAATGTCGAGGTGGGTGCCGCCCACGGCCGCCACCGCCTCCACGAGCCGGGCCGGAGCCCTCTTCTCCCAGCCGCGCGGGAGCGCCGTCACCGGCAGCTGCGCCGGCAGAAATCCACCCGACGGCCCCGATGGGGCAAACGCCTTGAGCCCGCCTACGACGCCCCCCGCCAGATCGTCGAGAAACTCCCGCAGCGTGATGCCGTTGGGCACCTCGTAGACACCCGGCCGGGCGACGTCGCCCGAAATCGAAAACAGCCGCCGGCCCTTGCAGCCGTTGCTGCCCTCGGCGGCGTACCAGTCGCCCCCCTTGATCATGATCGCGGGCGCCCAGGCGAAGGTCTCGACATTGCTGACGAGCGTGGGCTTGTCGTAGAGGCCGTTGGTCTCGAGCTGCGGCGGCTTGTTTCGCGGCTGGGCCCGGCGGTCTTCCATCGCCTCGATCAAGGCGCTCTGCTCGCCGCAGATGTAGCCCCCCGGGCTCGTGAACACGTCGACCGGAAAACTCCGTCCGGTGTTGAACACGTTTGCCCCGCAGGCGCCGCGGGCGGTGGCCCGGGCGATTTCGCGGTTCATGATCGCGATCTGTTCGGCATACTCGTGGCGGATGTAGATCGTGCCCCGCGTGGCGCCCGTCAACAGGCCGGCGAGGATCACCCCCTCCAGCACGAGATGCGGATGCCGCGTGAGGATCTCGCGATCCTTGAAGGTGCCCGGCTCGCTCTCGTCGGCGTTGCAGACGATGTATTTTTCGTCCCCCTTCGCCTTCCAGACGTCGGTCCACTTCTGGTGGGCCGGCACGCCGGCGCCCCCCATGCCCCGCAGGTCGGAGGCTTTGAGCAAATCGATGGCAGCCTGCCGGTCGAACGACGTCACGAACGATCGCACCGCGGCATAGTCGGGCGCATCAGCGTAGGGATCGATCCGCCAGGGCCGGTTGGCATGCAGTTCGTAGCCGGCGTCGGTGTCGGGGGCCGGCCGGCCTCCGGCCCGGGTTTCGCGGACGATGCGTGCGAGGTCCGCAGCCGACCGGGCCACGTGGGGCTGGTCGTTGATCAAGGCGGCGACGGGCCGGTCGCAGCGTCCCAGGCAGGAGGCGTATCTCACCGCGGCCACGCCCTGCGCACGTTCGTCGGCGAGCAGTTGCTCGAGGTCGCGCTTGAGTCCGGCGCAGCCGCGCTGGTGGCAGGCCATGTCGTGGCAGATGAGCACCTCCACGGCGGGCGCGGGAGACCGCCTGAAGTGCGGGAAGAAGCTGGCGACCTCCTGCAGCCGGTGGAGCGGCGTGCCGGTGCGGTCCGCCAACTTTCGCAGTTCCGCCTCGGGCAGATAGCGATGCCGCTGCTGGATGTGGTGGAGTTCCTGGATGATCATCTCGGCCTACGGTACGCCCTCGTGCGGCGGTTTGGAAAGACTCATTTCCACTCGTCGACGAGATTGGCGATCAGTGCCGTCCAGCCGGTCTGATGGCTGGCCCCGAGCCCGGCGCCCGTGTCGCCGTGGAAGTATTCGAAGAACAGCAGGTTGTCCCGCCAGCGGGGGTCGTCCTGGAATGGATTCGCCTGCCCCCAGGCGGGACGCCGGCCCGTGCCGTCCTGGAGATAGATGGAGGTGAGGCGGCCGGCGATGTCGCGGGCCATCTCCCGCAGGGCGATCGGCCCGCCGCCGGCGCCGGCCGTGCGGACGGTGAAGCTGGGGCCGAAGGCGGTGCCGAGCTTGCGCAGCGACTCGATGATCAGGAACGTCGTCGGAAACCAGATCGGCCCCCGCCAGTTGGAGTTGCCCCCCTTGAGCTTCGTC
>JBAXUY010000179.1:0-5329 GCA_037129475.1 Planctomycetia bacterium
GTGGGCAGCCAGGGAGCGGTCGTGCAGGTGAACTTCTGCTGGAGTGCCTTGAGCAGGCACTGGAAGTCCCACACCGCGAACACATGCTGCTCCATGAATCGTCGCATCCGCGCGGGCGAATTCATGAGTGCGTAGAGGCGATGGCTCACGAGACGGTCGCGAGCATCGCCGAGATCGAGGCCGAGGCGGGGTGGGGAGAGAAGCATCATGGGCGTCCGTGGGGGGCGTCAGGTGTGCCAACGTCGGGCAACCGAGACGGTTGCCCGACGGAAATTTCTAGGCAAGCGGCCCGCAGCGTCGAGGGAGATCCCCTGAATCCCGGCGTTCGCTAGGGAATCGTCACCACGGCTCCGTCGGCCCGAGCGGAGAGCGACTTGTGCACGGCGGGATCGATCTCGTATGGGATCGTCCGCACGCACCCGTCGCCGAAGGCGACGGTGAACCCGGCGCGGTGCGGGCCACCGAAGGCCGTCGGCGCCGTCACATTGGCTTCGTCCTGCCGCGGGGCCTCGACGCCAAAGCGGGTGTTGCCGCTCGAATAGCCGGCGAACAGGATGCCGGCATCGCCCGCGTCGGTGCCGGTGCGGTAGCGGTCGGCGGCCATGAACTTCTCGCCGGCGAGGTAGGTCATGGAGAGCCCGTCGAGAATGTGGCCGGCCGTGACGCGGCTCATGCGATGCACGAACCCATCCTGCAGGTCGGGAATGCCCATGTCGGAGAGCGCGAGCTTCTGGCCGAGCGTGGCCTTGCGCCAGGCGTCGCCGTCGGTGAGCGAGGTCGGCGTGTAGATCGTGGCGTCGAGCGATCCCGAGCAGCCGGAGCAGGGGCCGAGCCTGTCGGCGGGATGGTTTGCGGTGAGGTGGGCGTTGACCACGGCGTTGTACGGAAGGTTCAGCGACTGGCAGTTGTTCGGATTGCCGGGAGGGGCGTGGCTGATCGTGATCTTCGTGCCGTTCGATACGGCGCCCGAAACCTTCCTGAGCACGGAGAGTGGCGGGCAGTTGCCCACCGATCCGCCATTGGCGGCATAGTCGCTGCGGGTGGCCTGGGAAAGTGTGAGCCCGGTGGCGGCGGCCGAGGAGAAGGGGCCCGATCCGACCACGGTGATCGGCCCGGCCGTCCGCCGCGACGGGCATGAGAAAAGTCTCACGGGTGTCGTGGCCAGACGCTGGTAGACACTTGGTGCCGTGAGAGCCGTGGCGTCGGCCACGATGTCACGGGTGGCCAATTCCTCGGCGTAGGGCAGGATGCCAAACGTCCAGCCACCGGGCTGGGAGGGATCGCTCGGCCGCTCTGCCACGCCGAGCCACGCGGGGCTCCAGCCCCCCGACGGAAAGTGCCCCATCGCCGTCTCGTGGCGGATCATCGCCTTGGCGATCTGCGACACGTGGTTCTTGCAGGTCGTCAGGCGGGCACTTTCCCGGGCTGATTGCACGGCCGGCAGCAGCAGGCCGGAGAGGGTGCCGATGATCGCCACCGACACCAAGAGTTCGACGATCGTAAATCCCCGGGCCGCGTGGCGCAGCCCCCGATCCCTTCTGATGGCCATGTCCATGCCCTTTCAGAAAGCGTTTCGTGCTCCCCAAAACCGCTCCTATTTTAGAGAGGAGGTCAAGGCCAGCACGACGGGCTGCCTGGGGGTCAGGCCGCTTCGGGCAACAGCCAGCCGTTGGTGAGCACGCGCAGGCCGTGCCCGCGGGCCGCGGCGAGCGTCTGCGGGGAGATCGACTCGCAGGCCACGATTCCGATTGCCGTAAAGCCCGCCTTCGAGAGCGCCGCCGTCCGGCGCGTGGCGCGGTCGAGGTCGTCGGCATCCGCCGTGCACGAGGCTTCCACGACGAGATGCACGAGCTGTTCGGCACGTTTCGCGGTGGCGATGACATCGGCCCGCATCAGGTCGGCCAACTCTTCTTCTGGCAGCCGTCCCTCGAGCCCTTCGACGAACTCCGCCCGCTCCAAGACGCGGCACTTGCGAAACTCTCGGCCCAGAAAGGCCGGAAGGTTCTTCGCGATCTTGTCTTCGAGCATGTGGCCATCGAGGCGATCGAGCCGAATCAGCATTTTCTGCTGGGTCTTCACGACGTTGGTGAGGGTGTTCTCGGTGCGTTTTTGTGCGTCGGTGAGTTCCTTCTGCGCGTCGGCGAGATCCTTCTGTGCGTCAGCCAGTTCCTTTACGACACCCGTGAGGGCGTGGAAGTCGGCCTGGTTGACCAGGTCGTCGTGGGCTTCGATCACCACGTGGGCGAGCAGATCGGCCTGCTTCTCGGGAAAGCCTTCGAGGAGTCGATTGCGGATTTGAGGGATGCTGGCCATGGTCGCGTCTCCTGTGACAAGTATATGCGAGCCGCAAAGAGTGTACAGGCGAA
Organism: Planctomycetia bacterium; assembly: GCA_037129475.1. Lineage (GTDB taxonomy): Bacteria > Planctomycetota > Planctomycetia > Pirellulales > UBA1268 > RGVT01. The sequence goes on from JBAXUY010000179.1 coordinate 2,367, forward strand.
CAGTTGTAGGTCAAGCCCCATAGTTGCCGGTTGAGTACGATATCTGTCCCATGCACACGCTCACTCGCGCCCAGGTCCGGGAGGTCGATCGACTCGCGATCGAGGAGTATGGCCTGCCCGGGATCGTGCTCATGGAGAATGCCGGCGGAAACGCGGCCCGGCTCCTGCACTCGCTCGGCATCGATGGGCCCGTGGCGATCGCCTGCGGCCGGGGCAACAACGGGGGCGACGGGTTCGTGATCGCCCGGCACCTCGAGTTGCTCGGGCACGACGTGCGGCTCCTGCTCGCCGCTTCGCTCGCTGGCTATTCGGGCGATGCGGCCGTGAATGCGGAGGTGGCGAGACGCTCGGGCCTGCGGATGGTCGATCTCGCGGCGGCGTCGGCTGGCAACTGGCTGGAGGCTCTCCACGGGGCCGCCTGGATTGTCGATGCCCTGCTGGGCACCGGCGCCGTGGGAGCCCCGCGGGGCGCGGTGGCCACGGCGATTGCGGCGATCAAAGAGGTGCGCGGCCAGGCGCCGGGAGAGGGCGGGGGATCGCGGGTGCTGGCCGTGGACATCCCCTCCGGAATGGACGGCGACACGGGCGAGCGGCCCGGGGCCTGCGTGCGGGCCGATGCCACAGCCACGTTCGTCGCGCCCAAGCCGGGGTTTGCCGCACCCGGGGCCCAGGTGTTTACAGGCGCCGTGCACGTGCTCGGCATCGGAGCTCCGGCAGCTCTCCTGGCCCGGTTTGGGATCAGTCGGGCAGACTGACGCTGGCCGTGCCTTGGAGATCCTGGCACTTCTCGGGCCTTGCGATTGGCCCAATAGCCGAAGAACAGGGCACGAATATCCTCATCCGGGCGAGCGGCTCGCAGCCGGTCTGCGATCTTCAGGAACCATGCAACTTCCGTCGTCCTACCCGCTCGCCCCGATTGAACCGGGCATTTTTGCAGCGTATCATCAATTGACGCGTTTTTCAAAAAATAGGTCACAATCGGTCATGCGACCAGAAAGCCTCGATTCCCTCGTCGCCCACGCGAGGGCTCAGGGGGCGATTTCAACGGATGAGGCGATGCGGCTGCTCGGCGCGTCGCGGGCAACCGCGCAACGGCGGTTGCGAACACTCGCGGCCGACGGGCGCCTGGTGCGACAGGGCGCTGGCCGCGGGGCTCACTATGTGCTTCCCAAGACCCGTTGGGAGCGGCCGCTTGCGGGGCTCGAGGAAGACCGGCTCTGGGCAGAGGTTCGTCCCTCGCTGGCCGACTTGGGGCTTTCCGAGCGGGAGCTCGGCACCGTGGGCTACACGTTCACCGAGATGGTGAACAATGCCATCGATCACAGCCGGGGCGACCTCGTGTGCGTGGCGGCAGCGGCGTCGCCGGCTGGCATCGTCATCGAGATCGTGGACAACGGCATTGGCGTGTTCCGCTCCATCCGTGAATCGCAAGGCCTGCCCGACGACGTCGAGGCGGTGTTCGTTCTCGAAAAAGGCCGCTTCACCACGCAGCCAGCTCGGCATAGTGGCGAGGGAATCTTCTTTGCATCGAAAGCCGCCAACCGTTATCTGCTGGCGTCTGGAAAAGTCGCATGGCTGACCGACAACGAGGCCCACGATACGGCGATTCAAATCGAGCCAACGCCGCGCTCCGGCACGCGGGTGGTGCTGACCTTCGTGCCGGGGAAAGTGTTCGTGCTGGCAGACGTGTTTCAGCGTTGGACCGATCCCGACACCCTGGCCTTCGACCGCACGCGCACGACCGTGCGGCTCGCAGGCTTCGGTGTGCAACTTCTCTCGCGTTCGGAAGCCCGGAGGGTGACGGTGGGGCTCGAGCGGTTTCGGCATGTGACGATCGATTTCACGGGGGTCGACATCGTGGGCCAGGGATTCTGCGATGAAGTGTTCCGCGTGTTCGCCGCCGGCCATCCCCAGATCGTTCTCGCCCCGACGGGCATGAACGAGAGCGTGGCGTTCATGGTCGAGCGAGCCCGAAGAGCGTAGCGACAGGCCTCCAGGCCTGTCGTGACTGACGTAGCGACAGGCCTCCAGGCCTGTCGTGCCCAGCCTTTCCGCCGCCGGGCGAGGCGGCCGTGCCTTGGAGATCCTGGCGCTTCGCGGGCCTTGCGGTCGGCCTTATATCCGAAGAACAGCGCCCGGATATCTTGATCGGGGTGGGTGGCTCGCAGCCGCTCGATCACCTTCATGAACGGTGCGACTTCCGTCGGGCTCACGGCGGCCTTCACTTCGCACACCACGATCACGGGGCGGGCATCGATGGTGCCGCAGACGACGAGGTCGATCTCGTGATGGCCCCGGGAACTTTCGATTTCCTCAGGCTGAGCGGAAGCCACCTCGAGCCGCCAGTGCTTTTCGAGGATCTCAGGGATGAGGTCGCAGGCGAAGTCTTCGAGGCTGCCGGCCGCCCCCGAGTGAACACGGCGTGGATCAGGAGTTCCAAGGCAGGCCACCTTGGCCTGCCTTGGAACTCCTGGTGCAGGGAAATCCAACCCGGTCAGGAGCCCCGGCAGCGCTCCTGGCCCGGTTTGGGATTGTCACGCGGCGGGGATCATCACGCCGCGGGTAAACAGCATCGCGGCGCCCGCGGTCACGATCGCTTCGCGGGCCTTGCGGTCGGCCTTGTAGCCGAAGAAGAGGGCGCGAATGTCTTGGCCTAGGTGAGCGGTTCGCAGCCGCTGGATCACTTTCATGAACCGGGCCACCTCCGTCGTGCTCACGGCGCTTTTCACCTCGCATACCACCATCACGGGGCGAGCATCGATCGTGCCGCGGACGACGAGGTCGATTTCGCAGTGCGCGTCGCCGATTTCGATGTCCTCGGGTTGGGCGGATATGACGTCGAGCCGCCAGTGCTTTTCGAGAATCTCGGGCACGAGGTCGCAGGCGAAGTCTTCGAGGCTGCCGCCGAGGGCATTGGAGAGGCCGCCCACCTGCTTGGCGAGGTTTTCGACCGCAAACTCCGT
>JBAXUY010000018.1:0-36663 GCA_037129475.1 Planctomycetia bacterium
GGCCCGCTCGCTGCGACGGCGTCGGCGAGCAGGTGCTTGGCTGCCGCGGCGATGTCGTCCGCGCCGTACATCAGATGCCCGACCCTTCACCAAACGCCGTCCGGCCGTCGGAACGGTAATCGTGGTAGTAGCCCACCTCCACATTTTCGAGCACGCCGAGCGCGTCGTCAGTGAGCACGGCCAGCGAGAAATAGTTGGTGAGCAGATACGACGCCACGCCCAGGCTGTCGAGCCCCATCAGCCGCGCCGACAGGCTCGGCATGATCTCGCCCGGGATACCCGTCTGGTGAAGCCCCACCACGCCCTGATCGGTCTCGCCGACGCGCAGCAGGAGAATACTCGTCGTCCCGAACGACTGGCTGAAGCCCGACCGGCTCTTCACCTCGAGCTTGTCACAGGGCACGAGCGGCACACCGCGCCAGAGGATCACGGGCGTGCCGTGGATGGTGGTCGTCGGCGGCGGCACTCCCCGCCGCGTGCACTCCCGCTCGAAGGCGGCGATCGCCTTGGGATGCGCCAGGAAGAAGGCCGGCTTCTTCCAGACCAGCGCGAGCAGTTCATCGAGATCGTCGGGCGTCGGAGCACCATACCGCGTGCTGATTCGCATCGCCGGATCGACCGAATGCAGGAGGCCGAACCGCTGGCTGTTGATGAGGTCCCACTCCTGCCGCTCCTTGATCCCCTCGATCGTGAGCCGAATCTGCTCCTCGAGCTGGTCGTAGGGACCGTTGTAGAGATCCGACACGCGGGTGTGGACGCGCACCACGGTTTGGATCGCGGAGAGCGAGTATTCGCGGGGGTTGGCCGCGTAGTCGACGAACGTCTCCGGGATCTCGACGTTCTCGGCGAAGCCGCTCACGAGGTCGATGTTGCGCTCGCCATAGCGATTGACGGTGCTGCGCAGCTCGAGGTGCTCGTCGATCGCCTTCTTGAAATCGTCGCGGAGGTTCGGCAGTTCATCGAGTACGGCGTCGAGGTCACGCCGCGAGAACGTGAGCAGCACGCAGGGCGTGATCGTGCGGACCGTGATGTCACTCGGACGGTCGCTGACGAGATCGACCTCGCCGAAAAACTCCCCTTCCGTGAGGAGGGCGGCCCGCAGGTCGCGGCCGTGGGCCCCCTTCGAGAGGATCTCCACCTGCCCCTGGGCGATCACGAAGAACGTACTCCGATCCTGACCTTCGATGAGCAGATCGCTGCCGAGCGACACTTCCTCGGTCCGGAACCGCTGCTGCATCCGCTCGAGCACGGAGTCGGGCAGCTTCGCCAGCAGCGGCACGCTCCGCAGGGCTCCCGGCGCGAACGACAGCCCATCCGGCGCCGCGTTGATCTCGATCCGCTCGGCCTTGGATAGCTCCACCTTCGTGCGGTTCACGCGGTAGGTGCCCCCCTCCACCTGCACCCACGGCAGCAGGTGGAGCAGATGCCGAGGCGTGATCGACATCATCATCGGCCGGGTCTTCGACGTCGTGGCCAGATTGCGGGCCACCGCCGTCGTCACGCTGCGCTGCAGCAGGCTGTCGCTCATCGAGTGTTCTCCGGGATTGTTTCTATGATTCGTAGAGGCCGGTGGAGAGATACCGCTCACCGGAGTCGGGGAGCACGACCACGATCGTCTTGCCGGCGGATTCGGGACGGGCGGCGACCCGCAGCGCCGCGTGCATCGCGGCGCCGCAACTGATGCCGCAGAGAATGCCCTCTTCCTTCGCGAGCCGGCGGGTGATCGCGACCGCTTCGTCGTTGGTCACCGTCAAGATCTCGTCAATGAGCGAACGATCGAGAACGTCGGGCACGAAGCCCGCGCCGATGCCCTGGATCTTGTGGGGCCCCGGCTTGCCGCCGGAAAGCACCGGGCTCGCCTCGGGCTCGACCGCGACCGCATGCAGCTTCTGGCCCTGGCCATGCTTGAAGAATCGCGACACGCCCGTAATCGTGCCACCGGTGCCCACGCCCGCCACGAACACGTCGACCTTGCCCTCGGTGTCGTTCCAGATCTCGGGGCCGGTGGTCTTGAAGTGGATCTCGGGATTGGCAGGATTCTTGAACTGCTGCGGCATGAAGTACTGCGGGTCGTACGCCATCTCCTCGGCCCGGGCGACAGCGCCGCGCATCCCTTCGGCGGCCGGCGTCAGCACGAGGTTCGCACCGAGTCCCTTGAGCAGTTGCCGCCGCTCGACCGACATCGACTCGGGCATCAAGAGCGTGAGGGGATACCCCTTGGCGGCACAGACGAACGCCAGCGCGATGCCCGTGTTGCCGCTCGTCGGCTCGATGACGTGCTGGCCGGGCTTCAAGCGGCCCGATCGCTCGGCGTCCCAGATCATCGCCGCGCCGATCCGGCACTTCACGCTGTAGGCCGGATTCCGGCCCTCGATCTTCGCGAGCACGCGAACGTCGAGTCCCTGCGTCAGGCGGTTGATCCGCACGAGAGGCGTGCGGCCGATCGAGTCTACATTGTCTGCATACACCGGCATGGGGGGCCTCCTGCTCCCGAGTGAGGAATCGCGCCTCCAAGCAGTCCGGTCAGCGACGTAAAACAAATTGTCTCAACCGTCCGCGGACAGCGGCCCACGATCCTGAAACCGTGCCGCAACCCGAAAAGTTTGCCCAAATTACCTGACGCCATCGGTTTTGTGAAGCATTGCCAACGATGGACCGTCGGATTCGACGCGCACGGGAGGGGGCGTCCACTCGCCGGCCACGGCCGTTTCTTCCGGCCAATAAATCCGCAGGTAGAGCGAGAACTCGCCCGGCGGTGGCGCGAGGCGATTGGCCTCCGGTGAGGCAGCCAGTCTCGTGCCGGCCGCGATCGAATCCACGTCCGAAATGACGATCGTCAGCGATCCGTCGGGGCCGAACACGAGGTCAGGATCACGCGAGCCGATCGTCCGCCGTCCGCCGTTCCCCTGGGGCAACGCGTGCCGCTCGTCATAGACGGTCAGCGACCAGAACGCCCTGGCAGGAGGAAGCGCCGTCGGCGGAAACGTGATCCGATAGCTGCGGCTGCCGTGGAGCCGCCGACCGAGGGCGTCGAGATCTTGATAGTAATACTTGGTTTCGCACTGCCGGTTCACGAACACATTCGATCTCGCCACGGCCAAGCGCGTGAGGTAGTCGGTACCGAAGGCGGCGCCGTTGACGAGTGTCGTCCAGTGGCCCGATAGCGGCAGGCCGACGTTGCGGAACTCGAACAATGGCGAGAGCACCTCACGCTCAGACTCCTCTGCGGCGGCGATCGCCTCGGCGGCACGTGCCGGATCGGCGGCGATCGTGCGGGCGAGCCGTCGAAACTGGGCGTAGAGCGGCTCCTCGCCGGGGAGCGGCGGCACGTCGTCGAGCAGTTCCGGCAATGCCTCGAAGAATGATTCAGGGGATACGCCGCGCGGGTGCCGTCCGCGGGCCGCGAGGTCCGGCAGCCAGCGAACGCGCGACCAATCGTGCCGCTGCAACTCGCCCGTGAACTCGGCGAGCGGATACGCGACGACGTGGTTCACGGCCGGCAACGCTGCCAGGCGATCGGCCTCGTCGTTGGCGAAGAAGATGCGCGGGATGCAGAAGGCGAAGCGGGTCGGCGAACGGAAGACGCCGGTGATGCCAGGCGGCACACGACCGTCCCACGCCGGACCGACGACGAGATAGCAGCCGGGCCGGGTGCCGTGCATCGAGCCGACGTCGGCGAAGCCGTCGGTCCGCTGGTCGCCAAGCTGATAAAGCCAGAACCGTTCGCCGAAGTCGGGAATCTGCAGCACGACCGGTGACGCGGCGAGGTCGAAGATGCCAAAGCCGTAGATCACATCCTGGTTCGGGCAGGCCACGAGCGTCGACCGCGGCTGGATCCGGTCGGTGAGCATCGCCAGCCGGTTGAGTGGTGCCACCGGCATGCCGCCGCTTTTGCCGATGGCGGGCACCCGCTCGAGTTTGAGCCGCAGGGCATGCACGTAGGCCATCGGCCAGCCCCACACATAGGCCTCTTTGGCGACGCTGCGCACGTCGTCCGGCTGCGGGGCCTCGAACAACCCCGCTTCACGGGGCACGATCGCGGCCGCCGGCTGGAGAGATGCCGGCCGGATAACGCCGGCCGGGAGCATGCCTCCGCCGACTGCCAGCGCTACCATCGCGGACACGGGAGCGAGTAGGCGGCGGGTTGTATGCGGTGCGGAAGGCGTGTCATGAGCCATGGTCGTCGGTCCTTCGGATGCGTGGGGTGGAGAGTGGAGTCGTGCGGTCGGCGCCCCGAACAGGGGCGAAGCTCGTGACAGCGACAACAACACCACCGCATCCACGGCACTGGACCGATCCGGCACATGGAGACAAACTGGCTCATGGTGCCGCTGGAAAGAGCACGTCGCGTGCCACTCGCCAGGTAACCGATCCGGTTCCGAGCGCAACGGTTTTTCCGACCGTGCTGGGAGCCGATCAAGGCCCTGCCGGCGCCGCCCTGCACCTATCACGGGAGGCCGTGGCCGGCGACGGCGCGCGTCACTCCCGGTAGCGCGTCGCGTCGATGCCGAGCTTGCGCATCCGAGCCCGGAGCGTGTGCGGGTTGATGTCGAGCAGGGCGGCGGCTCCCCGCTGCCCCTCGATCCTCCCCCGAGTCGCGGCGAGGGCCCGCTCGATGTGCTGCCGCATCGCGGCGGCAAGCGGCACGATGTCGCCGCTGAGGGGCGGAGGCGACTGTGCCACCAGCGGCACCGTTTCCGGGATCACCTCGTAGAGCGTGGCTTCCGACGGAGGCAGGGCAGGCGCCGCCTGCTGTCGGCTCAAACCCAGGGCCACGTCGACATCGAGGGTGCGACCGCCGCCCAAGATCGCAGCCCGGTCGATGACGGCCCCCAGTTCTCGGATGTTCCCGGGCCAGTGGTAGCTCGTGAGCAGCCGCAGGTCGCTCTCGGTGGGCTCGACGTAGGGCAGCCCGAACCGTGTCGCCGCCCGTTGGGCGAAGTGCCGCGCGAGCGCGGGAATATCCTCCAGTCGTTCGCGAAGCTGCGGCAGCAGGATCGGAAAGACGTTGATCCGATACCACAGGTCCTCGCGAAATGTGCGGTCCTTCACCATCGTGGCAAGGTCCCGGTGCGTCGCAGCGACGATCCGCACGTCGACGTGCACCGCCGACTTGCCCCCGACGCGCTCGATCTGGTGGTCCTGCAGCACGCGGAGCAGCCGCACCTGCGCCGGGAGCGGCAACTCGCCGATCTCGTCGAGGAACAGCGTCCCGCGGTCGGCGCGTTCGAACCAGCCTTGGTGCTGCCCCGACGCGCCCGTGAAGCTCCCCTTCTCGTGGCCGAAGAGCTGGGAATCGACGAGCTCGGGCGGGATTGCCCCGCAGTTGACGCGAATGAAGGGGCCGTCGGCCCGCTTCGACCGGGTGTGGATCGCCCGCGACACGACCTCCTTGCCGGTGCCGGTCTCACCGAGGATCAACACCGGCACGTCCGACTGGGCGACGAGCTCCGCCCGCTCCATCACGTGCCGCAGCCCGGTGCGGGCGCCCACCACCTCCTCGTTGACGTCCTGCCTGCCCAGCCGCGAGAGGAGCGTCTGCCGGTCCGCCTCGGCGGCCTCACGGAGCGACCGCAGCTCATGCAGGCGGCTGTGGTTGTCGAGGGCCACTGCGAGGGGCTCGAGCAGTCGCTCAGCCGTCTCGATGTCCGCAGCGGAAAACGTTTCCGCCGCCGTGGCGACGAGCACGACCATCCCGAGCGCGCCGGAGGCCGTGCGCAACGCTCCGACGAGCAGGGGCCCGTCGAGCCCCTCGGGCAGGCTCGATCGCAGCCACGAATCCTCGCCGCTCGCGACGGCCACGACACGTCCAGTGCGCAGCCACTTGAGCAGCTTCTGCCAAGCTGTGGCCGCCAGTTCGCCCGTTCGCGGAGCCGCCTTGAACGAGTCCCGGGCAGCACCGACGGCGAGCGTCTCGACCGACCGGGCGGCAGCGTCCGCGCGCAGCACCAGGATCGCACGGATCGGAAGGCGGGGGGCCAGGCTGCGGGCGATGGCTGCTGCCGCCGTCTCGATCTCGATGTGACGGCACGCCTCCCGCCACACGTCGGCAACGATTGCGGTCTCGGCAGGCACTGCGTCCTCAGTCCGGAAGCCAAAAGCAACCAAATGACACGGCGTAGCTAGGTTATTTCACGGCCCGTTGCCCGTCAAATAGCCCGGCTCCGGCGATCCTGATTGCTCCCGAAAACCTCACTGATGACGCGCCGAAACTTCCCCGTCCGTGGATCGGCCTCCAGTCGTGGCACGCAAACCAGGTCAACCCGCGCAGTTTCGGGCAGACCAGAGGCCCGCAGCGTGGCGAGCACGGCGGCGGCATCGATCGCACCGGGGCCGCCGGGGAGCAGTTCGACCTCCAACCTGATGCGGTCCGGTTCGGTCTGCGTGGCCCGCCACTCCCGGACCAGGTCGAGCGCGTCGAGGCAATCGTGAATGAGCACGGCCGGCAGCGGCCGCAGTTTGCCGTCGGGCGCGGTGCACCACAGCGCGTCCGCCGAGCGCCCTTCGATGCGCGCGATGCGCGGCAGCCGGCTGCCGCAACGGCACGGAGCGTCGGTCATCACGATCCGGTCGTGGACCTCGTAGCGGATGAATGGCTGCACGCGATTGGCCAGGTTCGTGACGAGCACCTTCCGCCCGGGTTCTCCCGGCGGCACCGGCCGATACTCGTCGTCGACGTTTTCCAGAATCGCCCAGTCGGAGTTGACGTGGCAGCCGCCGTTGGTCGGACACCCGTCGGCGAGGAACAGGCACTCACCCGTGCCGTAGTGATCCATCACGGTGACGCCAAACGCATTCTCGATCCGGTCGCGGGCCCGCGACGTCAACTGCTCGCTCGAGTTGGCGATCTGCCGCAGCACCGCGAGTTGCAGTTCACCAGCCCGCAGCGACAGGCCCTCGAGCACGCTCGCGTAGCCCACGAGCGAGTGCGGCTGAAACGCGTTGAGCCGGTCAATGAGATCCGGATCGGCGGCGGAAAACCGCGCCACGCTCGTAAACGGCCAAGTGAGTTCCGGCATGAACTCGAACGCCGCAGCCGAGGGATAGAAGCCGCGATGCAGCGCCACCACCGCCACGCGGGCCGGGCGGCGGAGCCGGCGCAGCGCCTCGATGATCGTCGGCTTCCGGCCCGCGTTGGCCCGCGCGCTCATGACCGCGAACAACAGTTCGACCGTGGCCCGGTCCTGCACGATGGGCAGCGGCGGGCCTTGGCTCCCCGATGTGTGGCTGACGGCGTACCGCCCAAGGAACCAGGCGCCGAGGTTGGCGGGGTCTGCGACGAACGCCCGCACTTCGTCGAGCCGCACGCGCGGATCGGTGAGCGTGTCGTTGAAGTTGTCTCGCAGTTCCTCTTTTGTGGTCGGGGGCAGGTCGGTCAGCCTAAAAGCGCCGAGCTCGATCCCTGCATAGCGCCGCGCGTAGAACCGAGACCGCGCCGCAGCCTGACCCACGAGCCTGCGCAGGCGGCGGGCCACGAGCCGTTCGCGCCGCTCGGGCGACCACCGCGACACGGCGCCGAGCTCGGCCGTGCGGCGGGCGAACCGGATGACGTCGAGCAGCGACACTACGCGACTCCGGGCACGAGTCGAGCCGGGCACTCCGCCGGCAGATCCTCGGTCGCGCCCTCCTCGTCGGCCAGCGCGAGCAGCTCTGCGCGGATCTCGCCATGCAGCACGTCCTCGAGCTCGCCGAGTGCCCGTGCCACCGGCGCCCCGTCGAGCACCCGGTGGTCGTACGTCAGTCGCACGTCGAGCGTGCCGTCACGCTCGAACGTGCCGTAGTTCAGTGTCGTGGTCAGCGGCGAGAGAATGTGCAGGCCGGCGGCGCCGAGCGACCCGACCACGCTGATTCCGAACGTGCCGAAGAAATGGCCGCGGCAGGCGCCGTCGGAATAGAGCCCGAGCCACCACACCAGCCGACGCACGGGCAGCGGAAACCGGCTCAGGAGCATCGCCTGCCGGAACGTCGGCACCGTCTCGACCGGCGCTTGCTGGTAATGCCGCACCACGGCGTCGAGGCTGCGCAGCGAGTTCTGCTCCGGCCGCGGAACCTTGCCGAAGAACACGCCCGGCTCGCCGCGATACTCACGTTCGAGCGTGAAGCTCGCCACGTTGATCGGATGCTCGTAGAGGTGCGGCCAGATCCAGGGCAGGTAGCAGCGGCGCAGCTCCGGCCGAGCGGCCGCCACGATCGAAAAGGCCTTGATGAAGATCGCACACCAGCTCACGCGGGTGGCGGTCCGGCCGCGGGCCTCGATGACGTCGGCAAGGTGCATGCGCCGCTGCGAGGGCACGCTCGGCACTCGCCCGGCGAAGTGAAGCAGGTCGCAGACGAACCGGCGCTGCGGCGACAGGTTGATCCAGCGACCTTTGATGCGGGAGTCGACGCCCGGGATCGGGATGTATGCCATGCCGCCCCGACACCGCAATTCGCATGCCAAGCCGCGGGCCACGATCGCTTTCGGTGGCCGTCGGCACGAGGTTTGCGGCGAAAGAGTCCGCACGCGAGCCCGGTCACACCGCAGAACAGGATCACGATCCATGCACGACGACGGCCGCGATACGCGCCTCGGCCAACCGGCTGCCGTGTCGCAGCCTGCATGCATAGGACGGCGCGCCTGGCCGATCGCGCGCGCGGCGCAAACTTCGGTGCTCGACACCGTCGGAGGCACGCCGCTCTTGCGTCTGGACCGCAGCCTGCCGGGACGCATGGCGGCGGTGTTTGTGAAGGCGGAGTGCCGGAATCCACTGGCGAGCATCAAGGATCGCATCGGCCTGGCCATGGTGGAGGCCGCCGAAGCCGCGGGGGAACTGGGGGCCCGCGGCCACATCATCGAACCGACCAGCGGCAACACGGGGATCGCCTTGGCCTTCGTGGCCGCAGCGAAGGGGTATTCGATCACGCTGACGATGCCCGACTCGATGAGCCTCGAGCGCCGTGCCCTCCTCCTCGGCCTCGGAGCGCAGTTCGTCCTCACGCCAGCGACGCTCGGCATGCAGGGCGCCATCGACGAGGCGGAGCGATTGGCGGCCGCCACTCCGGGGGCGTGGATGCCGCGACAGTTCGAAAACCCGGCAAATCCAGCCATCCACGAAACGACGACCGGCCCTGAAATCTGGTCAGCCACGGGCGGGGCGGTCGACATCGTGGTGGCCGGAGTGGGCACGGGTGGGACGATCTCCGGCGTCGGCCGCTTTCTGAAGCGGATGAAGACCAGCGTGCAGGCGATCGCGGTCGAACCAGAGGAGTCACCCGCGATCTCGCGGGGGCGCAGCGGAAGACATGGCATTCAGGGGATCGGAGCCGGGTTCATCCCGCGGAACTACGACCCCACCGTCGTCGACAAAGTCGAAACCGTTACGAGCGACGAGGCGTTCGACTGGGCCCGCCGACTCGCGCGGGAAGAGGGCTTGCTCGTGGGGATCAGCACCGGCGCCAACGTGGCCGTTGCCCATCGAATCGCGATCCGACCGGAAAACGCCGGCAAAACGATCGTGACCTTCGCGTGCAGCAGCGGCGAGCGATACCTGACGACTCGGCTGTACCGGCTCGTCGGCATGCCGGGCGCGATCGATCACGCCGAAAACGCCGCGACCTTCTTTTGAAATCCGTCATATATCACGGCAGCCCGTCTTATTGGGCAGTTCACCCGCGAAATAATACGGCTTATCTGGTGTGCCGAGAATGTCGATTGTGAGGATGGGCGGCAGGCCATGAAGCTCCGGTATTTCGCGGCTTTGGCGCGTTTCTTGCATGTTTCCCAGGGAGTTTGTGTCGGTCGGAACCGCATCGAGGAGCGCATGGGCACTACGAACACGAGTCGCGCGATTGGTTGGACGACGGCGTTGGTGACGTGGGGCACCGTGCGCCGGAGCCTCGTGGCGACACTGTTCGCCGTGGTGGCTGGCACCGCCGGATTCGCCGCAGACTCCGGTCCGATCGCCCTCTTGAACGTGTCGTACGACCCGACCCGCGAACTCTACCGCGAGATCAACGACGCGTTCTCGAAGAACTACCAGGCTCAGCACGGGCGGGCCGTCTCGATCAAGCAGTCACATGCCGCCTCTGGCAGCCAGGCTCGGGCGGTGATCGACGGTCTCGACGCCGACGTCGTCACGCTCGCGGTGTGGCCCGACGTCGAGGCGGTGGCGAAGTCGGGCCTCGTGCGGGCCGATTGGCAGAACCGCTACGACAACCAATCGGTGCCCTATCACTCCGTCGTCGTGTTCGTCGTCCGCAAGGGGAATCCCAAGGGCATCAAGGACTGGGGCGATCTCGTGAAGGGCGACGTGTCGATCATCACGCCCAATCCCAAAACCTCCGGCAACGGCAAGTACAGCTTCCTCGCCGCCTGGGGCTCGGTGATCACCGCCGGAGGTTCGGAGGATGATGCGCAGGCATTCGTCGCCGAGCTCTACAAGCGTACGCCCGTCCTCGACACCGGCGCCCGCGCCGCCACCGCCACGTTTTCCCAGAAGGGCCTCGGGGACGTACACCTGACGTTCGAGAGCGAAGCCCACCTCGAAGTGGACGAAGCCGGCGGTGATCTCGAGATCGTCTATCCGAAGAAGTCGATCCGCGTCGATCCGCCCGTGGCCGTCGTCGACCAGAACGTCGACAAGAAGGGCACGCGGCACGCCGCCGAGGCGTATCTCGGGTTTCTCTACTCGCCCGAGGGGCGGGCGATCATCGCCAAGCACCACTACCGGCCCTGGGGCGACAATCCGCCGACGCCCGCGGCTGGCGAGACCTGGCCGGCGATCGAAACCTACACGATCGACACGCTCGGCGGCTGGCCGGCGGCCACGAAGAAATTTTTCGGTGAAGGGGGCGTGTTCGATCGCATCTACCAGCCCGGTGGTCGCTGATCCCCACGCACATACCCCATGCCCCGCCCGACACCAGCCATGATCGCCCTCGCCGACACAGCCTTGTTCGCCCCCGGTCCCACGGGGCGCGGCGCCGCCCGCGCGGGGCGCAGGCGGCGTCATGCGACCGTCCTGCCTGGCTTCGGCACAAGCGCCGCGATCACATCGCTCGTGGTTCTGTCGCTGATCGTGTTTCCGCTCGCCGTGCTCGTGCTGCGGGCGGCGTCGCTCGGGCCGGCCGGGTTCCTCGCGGCCGCCTGGACGCCGCGGGCCCGGGCAGCCTACGCCGTGTCGCTCTCGGCGAGCGTGATCGCCGCGGTCGTAAGTTCGCTCCTCGGCCTGCTCGTGGCCTGGGTGCTCGCCCGCGTGTCGTTTCCGGGCCGCCGCATCCTCGACGCCCTCGTGGACGTGCCGCTCGCCCTGCCCACAGCCGTGGCGGGGCTCGTCTACTCGGCGCTGTACGTCAAGAAAGGGTGGCTCGGGCAATGGCTCGTGCCGCTGGGAATCCAGGGCGCCTATTCGTATCTCGGCATCGTGCTCGTGCTCGTGTTCGTGAGTCTGCCGTTCGCCATCCGCGTGGTGCAGCCGGTGATCGAGAGCCTCGATCGCGACACCGAAGAGGCGGCGCGGATCCTCGGCGCCTCGCGCGTACAGACCTTCCTGCGGGTCGTGCTCCCGGCGATCCTACCGGCCGTCGTGACCGGCTTCGCGCTGGCCCTCGCCCGCGCGCTCGGCGAATACGGCTCGGTCGTCTTCATCTCGGGCAACATGCCGTTCAAGACGGAGATCGCGCCGGTCCTGATCGTGGCTCGGCTCGAGGAATTCGCCTACGCCGAGGCCACGACCGTGGCCGTGCTGCTCCTGGCCATGTCGATCACGATCCTGGTGATCGTCAACACGCTCCAGCAGCGGCTCGCCAGAAACGCCCAGTAACCATCGTTCCACCCGCACTCGCTCCCATGGCCCACGCCCGCCCTTGCACGAACCACTCGCAGCCGCTCGCAGTGCTGCTCGCCACCGCCGCCGTCGGCGTCGTGGGCCTGCTCATCGTCGTGCCGCTCGTGAGCGTATTTTACGAGGCCTTCGCCCGTGGACCCGGCGCCTGGTGGGAAGCCCTCGCCCACGACCCCGACACCCGGCACGCCATCTGGCTGTCGCTCACGGTCGCGCCGGTCGCCGTGACGATCAACACCGTCTTCGGGATCGCGGCGGCCTGGCTCGTGGCCCGTTTCCGTTTCCCCGGCCGGTCCCTCCTGATCTCGCTGTTCGACGTGCCGTTTTCCGTGTCGCCCGTGGTGGCCGGTCTGGCGCTGGTGCTCATCTTCGGCCGCCAAGGGCTTCTGGGGCCGACGCTCGCCTGGCTCGACTGGAAGATCATCTTCGCCTGGCCTGGGCTCGTGCTCGCCACCACGTTCGTCACGCTCCCCCTCGTCGTCCGCGAGTTGATCCCCGTGATGGAGGCGATCGGCCCGGAAGAAGAGATGGCCGCCGTGAGCCTGGGCGCGAGCGGCTGGCAGGTGTTCTGGCGGGTGACGCTCCCGAACATCCGCTGGGCGCTCCTGCACGGGATCGTGCTGGCCAACGCCCGCGCGATGGGCGAGTTTGGCGCGGTCTACGTGGTGAGCGGCCACATTGCCGGGGCCACCGACACGATGCCCCTGCGCGTCGAGAAGCTCTTTCAGGAATACCGCCAGCCGGCGTCGATGGCGGTCGCGAGCGTGCTCGCAGGCCTCGCGCTCGTGACGCTCGTCGCCAAGTTCGTGATCGAACGGCGGCTGGA
Source organism: Planctomycetia bacterium (assembly GCA_037129475.1). Taxonomy (GTDB): domain Bacteria; phylum Planctomycetota; class Planctomycetia; order Pirellulales; family UBA1268; genus RGVT01. The sequence continues at coordinate 12,649 of JBAXUY010000018.1, forward strand.
AGCCGAGTCGCGTGATCTCGAGGCCAACCGTTCCCAGACCGAGTCGCTTGACCACACGAAGGTGGAGGGTGCAGTCGCATGAGCATTCACGTCCGCGAGATCTCGAAGTCGTTCGGTTCTTTCAAGGCGCTCGACCGCGTGTCGCTCGACGTGCCAGAAGGCACGCTCCTGGCCCTGCTCGGCCCCTCGGGCTCCGGGAAGACCACGCTCCTGCGGATCATCGCCGGCCTCGAATTCCCGGAAGAGGGCGTGATCGAAGAGGACGGCGAGGACATCACCGAGCGGCACGCCCGGCAGCGCGAGGTGGGCTTCGTGTTCCAGCACTACGCCCTCTTCCGCCACATGAGCGTGTTCGAAAACATCGCCTTCGGCCTGCGGGTGCGGAAGGTGCCCCAGGCGGAAGTGACCGCCCGCGTCGATGAACTGCTCAAACTCGTGCGGCTCGAAGGGCTCGGCGGCCGCAAGCCGGCACAGCTCTCCGGCGGCCAGCGGCAGCGCGTGGCGCTTGCCCGGGCGCTTGCCATCCGGCCCAAGATCCTGCTCCTCGACGAGCCGTTCGGGGCCCTCGATGCGAAGGTCCGCGTGGAGCTGCGGCAGTGGCTGCGCCGGCTCCACGACGAGATCGGGATGACGAGCGTGTTCGTCACGCACGACCAGGAGGAGGCCTTCGAACTCGCCGACACCGTCGTCGTCATGAATCACGGGAAGATCGAGCAGCAGGGCACGCCCGACGAGGTCTTCGACCATCCGGCCACGCCGTTCGTGATGGATTTTCTCGGCAACGTGAACGTGTATCACGGCCGGGTCGAAAACGGCCGAGCGTTCTGGCACGGGATCCCGATCGACTACCCCGAGTATCCGCATGCCCAGGCCCGTGAGGCCCGCGTCTACCTGCGGCCGCACGAACTCGAAATCTCATCCCCGGCGGCAGCGGCCAACCGCCTGGGCACAAGCCTGCAGGCAAGCGTCCTGCGAGTGACCCGGTCCGGACTGATCACCCGGGTCTCCTGCCGCCCCCATGGTTCCGATCAGGAACTGCAGGTCGATATTCCGACGGAAACGGCACGACGTTTGCAGGTAAATCTCGAGCCCGGGGCCCATGTGGCGATCACGCCGCGGAAGGCCCGGGTGTTCGTCCCCGACCCTGAATACGTGATATGAGCCAGACGAATCGTCATCCTGTCGATCGGCCCGAGCCCGCCCAGGCGGCCGGCGCCGCCCTGCGAAGGATCGGCGACGCCCTGCAAGGCCTCCGCTACGGCTCGGTGCTCGCGATCGTCCAGGACGGCGTCGTCGTCCAGATCGAACGCACCGAAAAGACCCGGCTCGACAAATCCGACCGCTGACCCTCCCCCCGCCCATAGCCCTTACCCACTTTCACACCCGCCTCCCCGCGACGCCAACCGGAAGCACCGGAGGACCGCGACGGCTCCGAGGAGCCCTCGACATGTCCACCGCATCCTTTCCTGTTCCCAACAGCCCTCAGCGATCCAATCCGCTGAAGCGGGCCTGCCTTCCGTCGGGAGCCTCGACATCGGCTGCCGCCGACGAGGCCCTCCGACGGATCATCGACGGTCACCTCGCCAGCAAGCGCTTCGCTGCCGACCAGCCCCGCTCCGAAGGGGCGGTCTCGGCCGCTCTGAGTGGCTGGGCCGAGACGATCCGCGAATCGATCCCGGCAGGAAGCCTCGCCCGCCAGGCGCCCAAGGCGATCGCCGTGGCTCTGGTCGCGATCATGCTTGCCGGGGCCACGTATCGCATCGTCAGCAGGGACCGGACGCTGCACGGCGTCGCCGGCTCGGTGCGGGTCGGAGAGGCGCCGCTCGCCAACGGCATACTCGAATTTCACCGCAAGAGCCAGGCGGCGGGCGACGCACCGTTCTCGACCGTAATCCATACCGATGCTCAGGGCGCGTTCCGCCGCGCCCCGGCGGCCGGCCTGCCACCGGGCACGTATGCGATCGTCGTCCACGCGCGCCGCCCGCGAGCGGCCGATGCCAGACGGCCTTCGGTCGTCGCCACCCCAGCTCAGTACGCGGCCATGACCTCCACGCCGCTCTCCGTCGAGATCAACGGAGCCAACACCGCTCTCGACCTCGTGATCCAGTGAGTCTTCACACCGAACCAATGGACGATTTTTCCGTTTTCCAGACTTCCCTGAAAGGAGCGTTTCCCATGTCGACCGTCTCAACTCCGCGGCATGTCCGCGGCTTCACCCTCGTCGAACTATTGGTCGTGATCGCGATCATCGGCGTGCTCGTTGGCCTGCTGTTGCCGGCGGTGCAAAGCGCCCGCGAGGCCGCCCGCCGGTCGAGCTGCACCAACAATCTCAAGCAGTGCGGGCTCATGATCCACAACTTCGTGAGCGCTAACGACGAAAAACTTCCCACGAGCACCCGACCCCAGGTCGGCACGAAGGGCCGGTTGTCGTGGGTTACCCGCAGCGTTGCCTATATCGAGGAGCCCGTCGTTGCCGCCAATTGGAATACCGGCACGGCTGCGAATTGGACGGACATCGCGCCGGTCGGCACCGACAAGTTTGCCAACGGCGTCCTCGCCCGCACCCGGATCAAGGCATTCGAATGCCCGTCCGACCCCACCCAAACGTTGGACGGTGACCCCGATACGTCGTCCACCGGCTTCGGCTCGTCGAACCGCACGGTGAGTGCGAATGGCAGCAGCCTGAACGAATCGACCGGACTGTTCTGCGCGACCAACGACTACGCCGCGACCACGTTCGTCGACAATCGGCTGGGTGCCCTTGCCGACGTCGAGGTGCCGGTATCCCAGAAGATCGTGTCGTCGGGCACGTGGGCCGGCGCCAAGTCGGATCCCGGCCTGGGGCTCCTCTCGAAGGACTACGACGGCACCACGACCGTCTACCTGCGGCAGGCGACCGACGGGCTGTCGAAGACGATCGCCCTCGTGGAATCGGCTGGTCGGCCCAACAAGGTGATTCGCGGCCGGATCATCGGCGGCGACGTGAACCAGACGAACGCGCGCGTCAACGGCGGCGGCTGGTGCCGGCCGGCGAGCGATCTGGCGTTCAAGGGGCAGAAGTCGGACGGCTCGGCCGTCGGATCGTCGGCCGAACAGGCGATCAACGTCACCAACGGCGAGAGCGTCGATACGGCGACGTTTGGTGGTGCGGACTACGGCAAGGAGGGCACGGCGGACCCCTATTCGTTCCATCCGGGCATCGTGAACGCCGTGATGGGCGACGGGTCGGTGCGCAGTTTCAACGACAGCGTCTCGATTCGCGTGTTCGCCGCGCTCGTGACCCGGGCCGGCGGTGAAGGCGTCGCCAGCCAGGAGTGAAGTCCCTGACCCGGCCTGAAACAGGCCGGGCAACCGCGTGATCAACCGAGAGGCCGGGCCTCGGGGTGCACCCCGGGCCCGGCCTCCGCGTTTTTCACTCCCACGCTTTGCTACGCTTGTACGGAACATAATGGTCTGCGATCCGGAAACCGGCCCCGCCTGGGTGCGTCGCGCCGCAGTGATCCTCGACTCGTTTCGCCGCCACATTGGCCGCGACCTCGTCGAGCGATCCGATGATCCGGCCGAAGACGCCCGCCGGCTCTTCGACCTGCCGCAGGCCGTGCTCGCCCACGACACGTCACCGGCGCCACTCCTCGACTGGGCCAACCTCGCCGCCGCCCGCGCGTTCGACGCCACGCCTGAAACACTCCTCGGCCGGCCGTCGGCCGACACCGCCCCCGCCGACGCCACGGCTGATCGCCTTGCACTCTTCGACGTGCTCGCCCACCAGGGCTTCGTCACCGGCTACTCGGGCGTGCGAGTTTCGCTCACCGGGCGCCGATTCATCATCGACGACGTCACCGTATTCGCGCTCGTCGATGACGCCGGCCGCCCCGCAGGGCACGCAGCGGTGATCGGAAGCACCCGCCCCGTGGGGCGGTAGCATCACTACCCCACGTTGGGCAAGGTTCTCGCTTGCGATCGGCGACCGGGACGGTCGCCCCACGGGGCCGCTCGCGGTATGCTTCTGGATTGGTTTCCCGGTCCGAAGGCCCGCGACCGCATGAGCGACATTCTTTTCCAGTACTACCGCGTCAATCCCACGACGTGGTTCTACCTCTCGTCGCTCCTCTCGATCGCGCTGTTCTTCAAGTTCAACCGGGTGTGGAGCGTCCGAAACCTCGACCTCGTGGGCCTGATCCTCCTCGCCCCCGGTCTCCTGGCCGTCGAGTATGGCGGCTACAAGGCCAGCGCGGCGGTCCAGCAGATGGGCTTCATCTGGATCTTCGCCGTGTCGGCCGCGTTCCTGGTACGGATGCTCTTCGACTCGTTGATGGTCCGCCGGCCGCTGCTCGAGCCGAACCTCTCGGTCGGTGGCTTGTCTTTCCTCGGCATCTCGCTCCTCGTGTTCCTGCTGGCCAACGTGATCACCACCCGCCCGCAGCGCGACGATCTCGCCGGCGCGGCCGCGGCGACCAAGCTCGAGACGCGCGCGACGGAGGTCGATGCCGACCAGCTCGCCCGGCTCGGGCCCGGCTACCCGCTGCTCTTCCTGCTCCCACAGCTCTCCACCCAGCGGCTCTTCACCCCTGACACGTCCGGCGACGGCGCCGCACCGGCCGCCGAGGGCAACCGGCGGGCGCTCCATGAGACCACCGCCCGCGTGATGGCGATCATCTCGCAGGTGGCGATCGTGGCCGGCATGGTGGCGATCGGCTGGCTGCACTTCGAGAACGTGCGGCTCGGCATCGCGGCCGCCGTGCTCTACCTGCTCCTCCCCTACACCGCGCTCATGACCGGCCGCGTCGACCACGCGCTCCCGGGGGCGCTGATCATCTGGGCGATCGCGGCCTATCGCAGGCCGCTCATCTCGGGCGGACTGATCGGCCTGGCCATCGGCACGATCTATTATCCGGTTTTTCTGCTGCCACTGTGGTGTGGCTTCTACTGGGAGCGCGGCATCCGGCGGTTCGCCCTCGGTGTCGGTGCCGCCCTGCTCCTGCTCGTGCTCGCACTGTTCTTCACGTCGCCGAACGCGGCGGTCTTCGCCGGCCAGTTGCGGCAGATGTTCGGCTGGATCTTCCCCAACGAGGTGTCGCTCGAGGGCTTCTGGGCCCTGCCCGTCAACGACCCCGTCTTCCGTCTGCCGGTCCTGGCCGCCTTCATCGCCATGATGGCGACGCTCGCGATCTGGCCGGCCCCGAAGAATCTCGGCACGCTCCTGAGTTGCTCGGCGGCCGTGCTCCTGGGCAGCCAGTTCTGGAAGGCGCACAACGGCGGCCTGTTCATGGCGTGGTTCCTGCCCGCGTTGCTGCTCGCCGTGTTCCGGCCGAACCTCGAAAACCGCGTCGCCCTCCTCGTGCTCGACGCCGAATGGTTCCTCCGCCGCCGCGCGGCCTGACGTCACCACCGGCGCAGGTCGAGGTCGGCGGGCGCGTCGCGGGTGGCGAGCCAGGCCCGCCAGGCGGCCACGTCCCAGCCGAAGTTGACCCCCGCCACCGACGCCAGCGTGTCGAGCACGTCCTCGTTCTTGACGATCGCCCGCACCCGCTTCGGTCCCCCGCCGAGCGCGAGCCCGCCACCCGACGGGGTAAAGGTGGCGCTCGTCGAGCCCTCTGCCGTGCCGTCTCCCACGAGACCCATGTGCTCGGTCTCGAGGACGGCCACGAGGCGGCCGGGCAGGGCATCGTCGTGCCGGAGAGATGATTCCGTCGGCACGGCCGCGAGCAGACGGTCGATCGCCAGGGCGGCACGATTGATCCGCGCGTTGTCGGGGCTCGCGAGCGCCGCCGTGAAAGCCGGCAGCGCTGCCTCGGGGGCGATCGCTGCGAGCCGCTCCACGGCCGCGATGCGGGTTTCGGAATCGGCGTGATCGATGGCCACGGACACGAGGACCGACGTCGCGTCGCCGGTTCGGATCCGGGCGAGCGCCTGCAGGAACAATGCGCGGGCGCGAAAGGTTCGTTCCGCGGCGACCGCGGCCGCGAGGGCAGGCACCGCTGCCGGATCGGCGATCTCGGCGATCTCTTCGGCCGCCTGCTCCCCGTGCGCCGGCTGATCAAGCTGCCGGCGGAGTCGTTCGAGTTTCTGCTTCCACTCCGTGCGGGCGAACTGCGCGCGTTCTGATCGCTCGAGCAGTTCGATCTCCTGGGCCGTGCGCCACCCGCCGCGATACCGCACATACCCCCGCTCCGCCATCGCCTCCTGCTGGGTCTTTGCCGGCGCCGTCGACGACTGCGCACCGGCGACCGTCGCACAGGCCGCACTCCAGGTGATGACGACGAGAAATTGTGCGAGGGGTTGCCCCTGCCGTTGAGCCGGCGTGTGTGACCAGCGCAGGCATGGATGCCGAAGCGAATGCGATCGAGGCAGCGCAGGCACACCCGAGTGAGCGGGAGCCCGGGCACCGATCCGCCGTAGGCGGATTGGTCGGGGCGCAGCGAACGTCCGGCGAAATGGTGGGGGCAGCCCCGAGCCGTCGAGACGCACGTGTTGGGAGAGTGTCATCGGATTCCGCCGGCGGCGTCGTGGATCATGCCGAGATAGGACGAAAAAATCCGGAACACCACAAGGGCGATCAGGCCCGCCACCGTGGCCCAGGCGAGAAACCCGGCACCACGCGCCGCGGCGGCGATCCCGCGGCGTGCATCGTCGTCGAGGGTGCCGGCCAGCCGGTCGAGCGTCTCGGCGGTGGTGCCCGTCAGTTCGCCCACGTCGACCGCCTCGACGACAACCCGGGGAAACCGCCCGGTCGCGTGGAGCGCGTCGGCGAGCGTCGCGCCGCCGCGGAGTGCCTCCTCGATGTCGTCCGGATCGAGCGCGAGCCCCGGTGCGACGAGCGCCGTGAGGCGCATGAGCCGACCCGCAGGCAGCCCGGCCCCGCTCGCGAGGCTGGCGGCGCGGCACCAGGCCGCCGCCTCGGCCGCCCGGGCAGCCGGCCCCACGACGGGCACGAGGGCGACCAGACGTCGCACGACGCCGCCGGCCCGCCAGTTCGACGCCGCGATCCGGGCGACACCCGTCACGATGGCGATCGCCGCGACGAGCAGGGCGATGTACCACATCAGGCCGGTCGGCCCGACGAGCCCGCTGCCCAGGAGATCGATCGGCCGCCCCGCCGCATCGCGGAGCAGGCCCGCCACGAGGATCAGGAGTCCGACGACCGCCGCCGCCACGGTGAATTGAAACGCCGGCTGGGCCAGGCTCTGCCGCAGCGCTCGCCGCACCCGGATGGCGGCGCGCAGTGCCTCCGACACGTCGCGCAGCGTCTCGGGCTCGTGCCCCGTCTCGTCACCGACCGCCACCATGCCCCGCACGAACGGCGGAAACGCCGGTCCGGCCGCCGAGAGCGCCTCGCCGAGCCCGGCCCCGCCGGCGAGCGCCGCCGCCACCGCCTCCATCTCGGGCCGCCAGCGTGCCGGCGCGCGGGCCGTCTCACCCGCCCAGGCCCGGCGCAGGTCGATCCCGGCGGCAAGCGCCGTCGACAGCCGGCCCAGCAGGTCGGCGAGCAGCGGCGCGGGGAGTTGCGTGCGAACCGGCATCTGCACCCCAGGAACGACCTCGTCGCCCCCAGGCTCGATCTCGCGGAGCGTCGATTGACGCACCTTCTAACACACCGCCGATCCATCTGCTAAAAACCCGCCATGCCCGCCGCCGCCACGAAACCGCACTGGCCCGTCGTCACGATCGTCGGCGTCGGCCTGATCGGGGGATCGATCGGCCTGTCGCTCCTCGCCCGCAGGCTTGCGGCCCGCGTGATCGGCGTCGGTCGCTCCGGTGCCTCGCTGGCGGAGGCGAAGCGGCTCGGCGCCGTCACCGAGACAACGACCGACCTGGCGAAAGCCGCGGCTGCGGCCGACCTCGTCGTCGTCGCCACCGGCGTGGCGTCCATTCCCGCCCTGCTCGACGCGGCCGACGCCGCCGTCCGCCCCGGCACGCTCCTCACCGACGCGGGCAGCACGAAAGCCTCGATCGTGGCCGCCTGGGAAAAGCGCCGCCGGAAGCGCCGGGGCCGGTTCGTGGGCGCCCATCCGATCGCCGGCAGCCACCGGCGCGGCCCGGCCGCAGCCGCCGCCGACCTGTTCACGGGCCGAGTCACGGTGGTGACGCCCGGCCGGGCGACGCCCGCCGCAGACGTCGAGCAGGCGGGAGAATTCTGGGCGGCTCTCGGTGCGACCGTATTCACGATGCCGCCACAGGAGCACGACCGGCTGCTCGCGGCCACGAGCCATGCGCCCCACGTGCTGGCTGCGGCGCTCGCGGCCGCCACTCCTCCGGAAGCGCGGCAGTTCACGGCCGGCGGGTGGCGCGACACCACGCGCATCGCCGCCGGCGACCCCGACCTCTGGGCCGACATCCTGCTCGACAACGCACCCGCGGTAGCCAAAGCCCTGTCGCGGATCGCGGGGGCGACCGAGAAGATGCTCACGGCCCTCGAGAAGGCAGACCGGCGCAAGCTCGTCGCCCTGCTCCATGCCGCCAAGGAAGCCCGCGATGCTGTGGGAAGTTGACGTCCATCCGACCGACGTTGCCGCCGACCACGCGGCCCGCGCCCTCGTGGCGGGAGCCGCCGAACTCGGCATCGCCGGCTGCGCGCAGGCCCGCACCGTCGCCGGCTGGCTGATCGAAGGAAACCTGTCGCATGCCGACGTGGAGCGGCTCGCGACGCGGTTGCTCGCCGACCCGGTGACGGAGTCGTTCACGATCGCTGAAGTGGGCGATCCCGTGCTCGTCGCCGGCCCGGCCGATCTGCCGCTGGCCGTCCATGTGCTCCCCCGGGCCGGCGTGACCGATCCGGCGGGCCAGAGCGCGCACGAGGCGCTCGCACTCCTCGGCGTGCAGCCGGTGGCCGTGCGCAGTGTCCGCAAATATTGGCTGCCGGCGCTGCCGCGGGCCGATGCCGAGCGGCTGGCCTGGAAGCTGCTCGCGAGCGAGGCGATCCATGACGTCGTGATCGGCCCGCTTGCGCTCACGACGCTCGCGGGAGGTCGGCCGTGGACGTTCGCGCAGGAGACGGTGCGGCTCGAGGGGCTCGACGACCCGGCGCTCGCGGCCTTGAGCCGCGACCGCTGCCTCGCGCTCTCGCCCCGCGAGCTTGCAGCCGTGCGCGACCACTATCGCACGCTCGGCCGCGAGCCCCGCGAGATCGAGCTCGAGACGATCGCGCAGACCTGGAGCGAGCACTGCTGCCACAAGACGCTCGGCAGTCCCGTCGATCACGACGGCCCGGCCGGCACGGTGCGGTTCGACAACCTCCTCAAGGAGACCGTGTTCGCAGCCACGCGGCAGATCCGCGAGCGGCTCGGGCCGCGGGATTGGTGCGTGAGCGTGTTCCGCGACAACTCGGGCGTGGTGCGATTCGACGGCGACCACGACATCTGCGTGAAGGTGGAGACGCACAATCATCCTTCCGCGATCGAGCCCTATGGCGGGGCGGCCACGGGCCTCGGCGGCGTGATCCGCGACGTGCTCGGCACGGGCTTGGGCGCGAAGCCGATCGCCAATCTCGACGTGTTTTGCGTCGGTGCGCCCGACACGCCCGACGCCGACCTGCCCCCGGGCGTGATCCACCCGCGGCGGCTGCTCGCAGGCGTGGTGGCGGGGGTGCGCGACTACGGCAACCGGATGGGGATCCCCACGATCGCCGGCGCCGTCGCCTTCGACCCCGGCTATCTGTGCAATCCGCTCGTGTTCTGCGGCACCGTGGGGATCATGCCGCGGAACTCGGCCGACGCCGCCGTGCAACCCGGCGACCTCGTCGTGGTGGCGGGTGGCCGCACCGGCCGCGACGGCATCCACGGCGCCACGTTCTCGAGCATCGAACTGTCGAGCGCGAGCGAAACCCAGTCGGGCGGATCCGTGCAGATCGGCCACGCGATTCATGAGAAGACGCTCTCCGACTTCATCCTCGAGGCGTCGCGGCAAAATCTCTTTCACGCGATCACCGACTGCGGAGCCGGCGGACTCTCGAGCGCCGTCGGCGAGATGGGCGCCACGCTCGGCGCCACGGTAGACCTCGACACGGTGCCGCTCAAATACGAAGGCCTGTCGGCCACGGAAGTCTGGATCTCGGAGGCGCAGGAACGGATGGTGCTCGCCGTCGATCCTGCCGACTGGGAAAAGCTCGCCCGCGCGGCGGCCGACGAGGGCGTCGAAGCCACGGCGATCGGCACGTTCACCGGTTCCGGCACGTTGCTCCTCCGCTGGCAGGGACGGACGGCCGGCGAACTCGACTGCCACTTCCTCCACGAAGGACGGCCGAAGCAGCGGCTGCAGTCACGGTTCGTGCCCCCGGCGGTCGAGCCGATCCGGTGGAAGACGGCGACAGGCGATCTGGGGGCGACGCTCCTCGACCTGCTCGCGCTCCCCGACGTGGCGAGCAAGGAATGGATCATCCGGCAATACGACCACGAGGTGCAGGGGTGCAGCGTCGTCAAGCCGCTCGTGGGCCCCGGCGCCGGTCCTGCCGACGGCACCGTGATCCGGGGCGTGCTCGGCCGTGGCCGCGGCATCGTGCTCGGCGTCGGGCTCCGTCATCGGCTCGGCGCGCGCGATCCGTATCAGATGGCCGCCGGTGCGATCGTCGAGGCGATCGCCAACGTCGTGGCCGCCGGCGCCGATCCCGACCGCATCGCGCTGCTCGACAACTTCTGCTGGGGCGACACCCGGCGCCCGGAATCGCTCGGCACGCTCGTCGAGGCCTGTCGGGCCTGCCACGACATGGCACTCGAGTTCCTGGCGCCGTTCGTGAGCGGCAAGGACAGCCTCAACAACGTGTTTTCCTGGACCGATGCCGCCGGGAAGCACCACGAACTCTCGATCCCGCCCACGCTCCTGGCGACCGCCCTCGGGCAGCTCGACGACGTCAAACGGGCGCTGACTCCCGACCTCAAGCGGGCAGGTGATCGTCTGGCGATCGTCGGCCTCTCGCGCGACGAGCTTGCCGGCAGCCAGCTCGAACTCGCCGGCTACGTCGCCGGCGGCCCCGTGCCGCGGGTCGATGCCGCCGCCTGCCGCGCCGTGTTTCGCGCCATCGCGGCGGCCGGCCGCGACGGACTGCTCGCAAGTTGCCACGACTGTTCCGACGGCGGCCTGCTGGCCGCGGTGGCGGAAATGGCCGTGGCCGGTGGTCTCGGAGCCACGCTCGACCTCGATGCCGTGCCTGCCGACATGGCCATCGCGCCCGCCGCACGTCCGCTCGCTCTGGCATTCACCGAGACGCCGGGGCGGTTCGTCTGTGCGGTGCCGGCGCCGGCAGCCGATCGGTTCTCGGCGGCCATGGAGGGCGTGCCCTGGGCCTGGATCGGCGAAGTCCACGCGGCGCCCGTGCTCACGGTCGGCGCCGCCGGTGCGACCACGACGCTGCCGCTCGACCGTCTCGCCCGTGCGTGGCGCGCAGAAAGGAGTGCCGGCTGATGCTCTCCCCCAGAGCGCTCGTGCTGCGTGCCCCGGGCACGAATTGCGACCACGAGACGGCCCATGCCTTCGAGCGGGCCGGTGCGATCGCCCGGCGGGTTCACGTGCGGGCACTCGCCGAGAAGCCAGCCCTCCTCGACGACGTCCAGGTGCTCTGCATTCCTGGCGGCTTCTCCTACGGCGACGACATCGCCAGCGGCCGGATCTTCGCGCTCGAGCTCGCGCTGCGGCTCGGCGATGCGATGCGGCGCTTCCGTGACCGCGGCGGACTCGTGCTCGGCATCTGCAACGGGTTTCAGGTGCTTCTGCAGACGGGCCTGTTGCTCGCCGACACGGAGGGCCGGCCGCGCGCCGCCCTGGCCCACAACCGCTCGGGACGCTTCATCGACCGCTGGGTGCGGCTCGAGGTCCGCGGCCAGAAGTGTCCGTTCCTCCAGGGACTCGATGCCCCCTTCGACCTGCCGATCGCCCACGGCGAGGGTCGGTTCGTGGCCAGATCACGCTCCGACCTCGATGCCTTCGACGCCGCCGGCCAGCTCGTGCTCCGCTACGCCGCCGATCCGGCAGGTTGTTCGACGAACCCCAACGGTGCCGAGGCCGACGTCGCCGGCGCGTGCGACGAGACCGGCCGCGTGTTCGGGCTCATGCCTCACCCGGAACGCTTCATCGACGCGACACAGCACCCGGCGTGGAGCGGCCGGATCGACGGTGCCGCCGCCGGAGCGGGCCTGGCCGTCTTCGCCAACGCGGTGAAAACCGTCTCCTGACGGCGGGCGACGGCGTTGACCCACCCGGGCGACCGTCGCTACCCTCCCCGCCCCATCCCGCCCCGTTTTTCATGGAGCGTCCGGCCATGCGCGGAGCCCCGAGCCAGCTTGCGTGCGCCGTCGTGTGCGCCTGCGCGCTCGCCGGCTGTCGGTTTGCATTCGTGGCCGACCAGGGATGGGCCTGGCGGCAGCCGGCAGCGGTGGACTCGGCCCGCGCCGCGTCCACGACGCGCAAGCCCGCTCCCAAGACCTTGCCATTGGAGATCGTCTTTGCCCGGATCGACGACCACGACGTGGTCTGGCACGACGAACTCTGGAACCTCGCCGACGAGCAGTTCCTCGACCACGACCTCCGTCGGCGACTCGCTGCGAACGGCCTGCGGAGTGGACTGTTGACCGGCCCCCTGCCCCCTCACCTCGCCGCCCGGCTCGAGCCGGCGCTGCCGGCGAGCGAGGCCGATGATCGTGCCGCCCCGCCGGGAGATCGGCCGGCCGTCATGCGGCGTCTGCTGTCGCTGCTGCCCGGTCGGGACACGGAGGTCATCGCCGCCACGGGCCTCGACGAACTCATCCTCCTCGAACACGACGGCGGGGAGGTGCACGGTGGCACCTACCACGACGCGACCGCCTACTTCGCCCTCAAGGCATGGCCGGCCGCCGACGGACGGATGCGACTCGACATGGTGCCCACGGTGAAGCACGGACCGATCGAGCGGGAGTGGGTGGGCGAGGAGGGGGCCTTCCGCCTCGAGACCGGACAGAAGCGGCAGCCCCTCGAACGCCTCGCGCTCACCACGACGATCCCACAGGGAGGCACGCTGCTCATCGGAGCCACCGGTGACGCGTCCTCCACGGCCGGAGATGCGTTCTTTCGCGACGACTCGTCGTCGCGCCGCACGCGCCGGCTGCTTGCGATCCGGCCCCAGGGCAGGCCGATCGATCCTCTCTTCACCGACGTGATCGAGCGTGAGACTGCTCCACCGGGAAGTGCGGCAAACTGAGCGAACCTTGCCGCCCCGGATCGCCAACGCGATGGCAGACTGCGGAACTTGAGCAGCCCGGGTGCGCGCTGCCGAGAAGGGGTGGGCGGGCCGCCGGTGATCGGTCGATATTTCCCGGTGAAAGCGGGTGTCATCTGCCTCCGTGACACACCGACCCGCGAGGAAGTCCGTCTATGAGCGTCTCGAAAGCCGATCGCCGCGCTCCGGCCCGTTCGCAGCGCCCGAAGGCGACGACCGTGTTCGCCGCGGCCTTCCTTGCGGGAGCAGCCGCCGCGGTGGGGCTCAACCGCACGCTCGACGTGCATCTCGCCCAAAGGCAGCCACGCGTGGAGAGCGAGCCGATCTTCGTGGCGCTGCGCAGTCTCCCCCAGGGCGCGCCGGTGACGGTCTGGGACGTGGCGCTTCGCGACTGGCCCAAGGCGATGCTGCCGGCGGCCGCCATGCGACCACGGGACACGTTCGAGGGCATGGTGCTCAAACACCCGCTCCGCGAAGGGCAGCCGATTTTGAGCGTGCAGCTCGTCAAGGCCGTCGCCGCGGGGAGCGAGCAGATGGTCGAGGCTGCCGCCACGCCGAAGCGGCCCGTCGAGCCGGCGGTTCCGCAGACCGACCTCTGGGCTCCCGCCGACGTCCCACCCGCCGCGGTGCCGCCGGCCGAAGCGGTCTCGGAAGCCCGGCCCGCCGTCGCGGCCCCGGACATGGTCCGCGAATCCGTCGACATCGAATCATCCACCACGGCGACCGTCGAAACGCACGCGCCGCCCACCGAATCGATCACCGCGGAACCGGCGGCACCTGCAGCGGTGCCGGAGACGCTCGTGGCCGACGTCGCCGAGCCCGTGGTCGCCGAGCCCGTGATCGTCGCCGCGCCCACCGCGACCGACATCGATCCCGTGGCCACGGCCGTGGCCAGTGCGACGGAGGCCGGGCCCGCGCAGTCGCGGGAGTCAGTGCCGCGCTACCTCGTCATCCCCGAACGGATCGCGCTCGAAGCAGACCGATCGTTCGTGCAGCCGCCCGACACGACGCCGGCCGTCGTCGCTCCCGAGACCACCGCCGCGGCTCCGCCGAAGCAGCCTTCCAGGCCACAGGTCCAGACGGGCCGCGTCGCGCGGCCGGTGGAGCGCACCTCGTCGAGCCGCGATCGGCAGCCGCAGCGTCCGCCCCGGTCGGCGGGCGGCCAGGCGGCACCGGCGAAGCAGACCGAGAAAACGTCGTTCCTGCGGTCGATGGTTCCGAGTTTGTCGCTCGGCATGGGCGCGGCCGAGCCCACGGCCGGGGGTGAGACGACTTCCGAGCGCGACGCAGAGCAGCCGACGCGGCCGATGTTCCGCGGATTCGGCCTCTTCCGCTAGGTCGCCTCAGGGCTCGACCACGATCTTGCCGCCAAGGGCGCCGGAGAGACCGACGGTGCTCTCTTCTTGGAGCCGATGTGCCTCGGCGGTGCGGGCGAGTGGCAACACGCGGTCGATCGGCACGCGGAGCCGGCCGGCAGCCAGCCACCGGTTGATGTCGACGGCGGCCGCGGCCTGGCGGTGACTGTCGGCCTTGAACATCACGAAGCCGAACAGCCGGCAGCCCTTCACGTAGAACGGGCCGACGGGGAAGGCCGGCCGGGCGTCACGGCCCGCCATGATCACCATCCGCCCACCCTCGCCGAGCATCGCGACGGCCTGATCGAACCGTGGCTCCCGCTGCGTCTCCCAATACACCTGCACGCCGCCCGGTGCCGCCTCGAGCACCGCCGTCACGAGATCGTCGCGGCGATAGTCGAGCACCAGATCGGCACCGAGTGTCGCGACACGTTGCCGGCGTTCGGGGGTGCCGGCCGTCGCGATCACGCGGGCCCCGAGCAGCTTGGCGATCTGCACCACGGCCGAGCCCACGCCCCCCGAGCCGCCGTTGACGAAGATCGTCTCACCTCTCACGAGTGCGGCGTGGTCGACGAGGCCGAGATGCGCGGTGATCGACACGAGCGCCGCCGCAGCGGCGTCGCGGTCGGACACGCCGGGGGGCGTCGGGGAGAGCCAGCGTGTGTCGACGGCGGCCAACTCCGCGAACGTGCCCTGGCGGCCGAGCACGCCTTGATTGGAACCCCAGACGCGGGTGCCGGGCGCCAAGCCGTCGACTTCGTCTCCCACGGCCACGACCTCTCCCGCGAGGTCGCAGCCCACGACGAACGGAAACTCCAGTGGCGTCGCCACGCTGCCGGCGCGAATGTACGTGTCGATCGGGTTGACGGCGCAGGCCCGCACCCGGACGAGCGCCTGCCGTGGGCCGGGCACCGGGTCGGGGAGATCGCCCACGGTGACGACGTCGGGCGAACCGGTGCGGGTGATGAAGGCCGCCTTCATGACCGGTACGCCCCGACATGCCCTGCCGTCTTGCCCGGCGCCCCACCGCTCGCCACTGGCTTCGAGGCCAGCGCGAGCCGGAGGCCGGCGGCGATCGCGGCGACCGCGCCGCACGCCGCCACGAGGTGCAGCACGCCTCGCATGCCATCGGCGAACCGCGACTGACGAAGCAACATGAGTTCCTCGTCGGCGGGCGGTCGGCGCACGCCGGTCCGCGACAGTCCCTCGCTCCACACGCGGTAGACGGTGAGGTCGTCGGCCGAGAGCACCGCCGCCCGGAGCGCCCGTTCGTCGAGCACGCCCGTGGCGCGTGGTGCGATCCAGAACGTCGCCAAGAGGGCTCCCGCAGACACGATCACGCCGAGAAACGCCGCCGCCTGGGCGGGTCGCCAGGTCGGGTTTCCGGCAGGCACCACGGCTTCCTGCCGGCGCATCGCAGCGAGGTCGCCGAGTTTCGGCACGAGGAGCTCCCGGCCGCACCGCCCGCAGGTGACCCGCCCGCCTGCCTGGCCGGCCGTCACGACGACATCCGCGGTGCATTCGCAGGGGAGCAGGTACGTGGTCATCGATGTCGCATCCGAATGGCACGCTGCACGTCGCAGCCGACGGTGCGGCTGGGGTCGCAGCGGGTGGCGGAGTCCGACGGGGTGGCCGCAGAGATTCGCCGGCCGGATTTTTTTACCATTGACCGACGTTTTTCAGGAAATTTCCTCCGTTTTCCGGAAAAAAAAGTTGGCCTTCCGTACCCGACAGGGCCATAATCGTACGCCTTTCGGAAACCCTCGCCCACGACGATGGTTCCCCTCCTCCCAACCCCCGGGGCCGCAGTCTCCCCAATTCGCCCCTGCGGTTCGCGACAACGCTGTTTTTTTGACCACTGGACTTGGCCGCGCCTTGAATCACACTGTCGGCCACACGAAAGATGGACTCGGCAGAACGGCGGGTGGCCACTGGAACGGCACCCCGATGGATAGCTACCGTCCGGACTTCGCGTCCGGGACTTCTTGATCCTTGAAGGAGCAATAGCCTTGTACGATTCGCTGCTGGATGAACTCGAGGACGACGTCGTCTCCAATCCCCAGGAAGTGGAAGACCTGACTGTCAAGGTGGTCGATGCCGAAGAGGCCGACGCCGACCTGCTCGTCGACGAGGACGCCGGCCCGCTCCCCGAGGGCGAAATCGAAGCCGAAGCCGAAGCTGAGGTCGAAGGCTCGAGCGAAGCGGAAGAGTCGCTGATCGAACAGGTGGAAAACTGGTCGGACGATCCCGTCCGCATGTACCTCACGCAGATGGGCGAGATCCCGCTGTTGACGCGGGCCCAGGAGATTTACCTCGCCCGTCAGATCGAGACGACGCGGGCCCAGTTCCGGGCCAAACTGCTCGAGTGCGAATACGTCTGTCAGCAGGCGTTCAAGGTCCTGTCCCGCGTGCACCGGGGCGAACTCCCGTTCGACCGCACGGTGCAGGTCTCGGTGACCGACCGGCTGGAGAAAGACCAGATTCTCGGCCGCCTTCCGCACAACCTGCGGACGCTCGAAGTGCTGCTCAAGCAAAACAAGTCCGACTACCGCATCGCGCTCTCCAAGAAGCGGAAGATGGCGGAGCGGCGCGAGGCCTGGGCCCGGCTCGGCCGCAGGCGCCGGCGCTGCGTGCGGCTCATCGAGGAACTCGGCCTCCGCACCCAGCGGATCGAGTCGCTCATCCCGACGCTCGAAGGATTCGTGGCGCGGCTCAAGGAACTCAAGTCGAAGATCGACTCCCACAAGAAGTCGAAGCAGCCGCCCTCGGCCCGCCAGAAGCTCGTCGACGAGTATCGGATGATCCTCAAGGCCTGCCAGGAAACGCCGAAGAGCCTCCGGCGGAGAGTGGCCGAGATCCGCCAGATATACGCCCACTACCAGAAGGCGAAGCGTGGCCTGTCGGAGGGCAATCTCCGGCTCGTCGTCTCGATCGCGAAGAAGTACCGCAACCGCGGCCTGTCGTTCCTCGACCTCATCCAGGAGGGCAACGCCGGCCTGATGCGGGCGGTCGACAAGTTCGAATACCGCCGCGGCTTCAAGTTCTGCACCTACGCCACGTGGTGGATCAGGCAGGCGATCACCCGCGCGGTGGCCGACCAGAGCCGCACGATCCGGATTCCGGTGCACATGGTGGAGACGATGAGCCGCGTGCGCAACGTGGCCCGCACACTCCTCCAGGAATACGGCCGCGAACCGACGATCGAGGAGATCGCCGCCCGCGCCGGCACGCCGGTGGACGAGACGCGCCGGGTGACGGCGATGAGCCGCTACCCGATCAGCCTCGATCGCCCGGTGGGCAACAGCGAGGACAGCCACTTCGGCGACCTGCTCCCCGACCAGGGTGCCGAAAACCCGGCCGTGGGCGCGGCGCAGGAAATGCTCCGCAACCGGATTGCAAAGGTGCTGAAGTCGCTGTCGTACCGCGAGCGTGAGATCATCAAGCTCCGCTACGGCCTCGGCGACGGCTACAGCTACACGCTCGAGGAAGTGGGCCACATCTTCAAGGTGACGCGCGAGCGCATCCGGCAGATCGAAGCCAAGGCCGTCCGCAAACTGCAGGCCCCGGCCCGCAGCGAAGAGCTGAGCGGCTTCCTGGACTAGGTAGTCGACTCGCACGCCGGACGGCAGGAGAGGTGTATCTGCCCGCATTCGGAGCCGAAGGCAGGCATGCTCGATGGATGCTTCACGGAACCGGCCCGGCATCGTGCCGTCCGTTCCTTGGCCGACCTCCGTCGGCTGGTGCTTACCCGGCCCTCCAGGCCTGGTGATCTTTCATCCTCAACGACTCCCTGCGTCTGCGCGTGCCCACCGACCGACTCCGCCGAAAGTTCCGAGCGCTGTAGCGACAGGCCTCCAGGCCTGTCGATCGACAGAGCTGGAGCTCTGTCGCCACGAGGGAGGCTTCGGGCTCCCCGTGTCCCGGGAGCCGGCGTATGTGACCAGCGCAGCCATGGATGGCGCAGCGCAGGCACATCCGAGTGAGCGAAGGGCAGGATGCCCGCAGCGAACGTCCGGCGACGGGATGCGGGGAGCCCGAAGCCGGCGCTTCGAACGCTCCGAACGTCCGGCGACGGAGTATGGGCAGCCCCGAGCCGGCGTTTACCGAGTTGATCCTCGCCCACGATCCGGACGATATACTGTCGATGTCAGTCCGCCGATCGACTCGCTTGCGATGCGGGTCCGCGTCGAGCCCGGTGGGGCCGACGGCGACGCGGGCGTTTTCCAGCGGAGTCGTTCCAATGGCAAATCGCTCAGCCAGATTGGTGCGTGCGCCGGTCGCCATGACGGTGCTCACGGTCTTGTTCGCCGGGCCGGTCGCCACGGCCGTCGAACCGGTGTCGTTCAATCGCGACATCCGGCCGATCATGTCGGACACCTGCTTCCACTGCCATGGCAACGACGCCAAGACGCGGGAGGCGGGCATGCGGCTCGACGTCCGCGATGCCGCCCTGAAGGAAACCGACGGCGGTGTGGTGCCGATCGTGCCGGGCGACCCTGATGCGAGCGAGATCATCAAGCGGATCTTCGACGAGGACGCTCCGATGCCGCCCGAGTCGGCCCACAAGCCGCTCACGGCACAGCAGAAGGAACTGCTTCGGCGGTGGGTGGCCGAGGGGGCCGTCTACGAACCGCACTGGGCGTACGCACCACTGACGCGGCCGGCGCTTCCCGCCGGTGCTGCAGGCAAGCATCCGATCGATGCCTTCATCGAGGCGAAGCTCGCGGCCAAGGGGCTGACGCCATCGCCGGAAGCGCCGACGCACGTGCTCGAACGACGCTTGTCGCTCGATCTCACCGGCCTGCCGCCGGAGGCGGCGCTGCCGAAGGGCGTCGCGAAGCCTGCGGGCGATGCCCTCGTCGACGCGCTCCTTGCCTCGCCCCACTTCGGCGAACGGATGGCCGTGTGGTGGCTCGACATCGCCCGCTACGCCGACACGGTCGGCTTCCACGGCGACCAGAACCAGCGGATCTTTCCTTACCGCGACTACGTGATCGACGCGTTCAACGCCAACAAACCGTTCGATGACTTCACCCGCGAGCAGCTCGCCGGCGACCTCCTGCAGAATCCCACCACCGAGCAGCTCGTGGCCACGGGCTACAACCGGCTCAACATGATGACCCGCGAAGGGGGCGCGCAGCCCAAGGAGTATCTCGCCAAGTACGGCGCCGAACGGGTGCGGAGCGTGGCGGCGGCCTGGTTTGGCAGCACGTTCGGCTGTGCCGAGTGCCACGACCACAAGTTCGACCCGATCAAGGCCCGCGACTTCTACGAGCTCCAGGCCTTCTTCGCCGACGTGAAGCAGTGGGGCGTCTACAGCAGCTATGGCTACACGCCCGAGCCGGAGCTCCGCGGGTTCGACAACGAGCATCCCTTTCCGCCGGAGATCCAGGTCGAGAGTCCATGGCTCAAGAGGCAGGTGGCGGGGGCTCGGCAGGCGCTCGCAGGCCAGCTCACGTCGGCGACGGAGCGGCTGGCGGCCGATCCGCAGGGGGTGGCCGCCCTGGCCGCGTGGGAATCGAAGACCGCAGCCTTCCTCGAAGCGCACCCGGACGGCTGGCTCACGCTCTCGCCGGCGGAAGCCCAGGTCGTGAAGGACGGCAAGCCCGTCCCCGACCGCGAGGTGACCATCTCATCCGACGCGGTCGTCATGAGCATCAAGCCACTCGGCAAGGGTGAGACACTTCGCGTGCCCGCGGACCTGGCCGGGGTGGGGTCCGTCGCCGCCGTGCGGCTGGAGATCCCGGTCGAAACGCTCGAGCCCAACGAACGCGGCTCGGTCTCCGGCAAGGCTGTGACGCTCGCGCTGGCACTCCATCCAGCGACGGGCAAGCCACGGCCGCTCGCCTTGCGTGCCGGAGACGCCACCCATCGCCGTCCCGTCTATGTCTCGGGTTCTGAAGTACCAGGCGTGGAACGGGAATGGCGGCTCCCGTTCGAGCTTCCGGAAGGTGACCGTCCCCACGCGGTGTGGCTCATCGACCCGCTCGTCATCCAGCCGGGCGACCGTCTCGTGGCGACCATCGGTGGCGATGGCCGCATTCCCGTGCGACTCTCCGCCAGCCCGCTCGGGGCCACTGACCCGAAGACGGTCGCCCTCGCCGACGATCTGGCTGCGCTCACGACGCCCTCTTCGGCACGCTCGCCGGAGCAGGCGAGCCGCGCGGCAGCGCTATTCCTGCTTTCCACCGCGCATGACCGGCCGGCGTACGACGCCGTCCGGACGCTCGCGGCGAACATTCGCGGTCTGTCCGACGGCAAGGCATGGACGATGGTCACGCAGGCCGCCGCCGCACCGCTCCCCGTGCGCGTGCTGCCACGCGGCAACTGGCAGGACGAAACCGGGCCGGTGGTGCTGCCGGCCACTCCGTCGTTCCTGCCCGCACGGCTCGAAAGCACCGACACGAAGCGGCTCACGCGGCTCGATCTCGCCAACTGGCTCGTGTCGGACGGCAATCCGCTCACTCCCCGGGCCGTGATGAACCGCCTCTGGGCGCTGTTCTTCGGCACGGGCTTGAGTGCGGCCGTGGACGATCTCGGCTCGCAGGGCGAGCTCCCCACGCATCCCGAACTCCTCGACTGGCTGGCCTGCGAGTTTCGCGAGTCGGGCTGGGACATGAAGCACATGATCCGGCTGATCGTGACCAGCCACACGTATCGCCAGTCGAGCTCGCTGGTGCCGGCGGCGATCGCCGTCGATCCGGCCAACCGTTTGCTCGCCTCGCAAAACCCGCGGCGTCTCGAGGCGGAGTTCGTCCGCGACAACGCGCTGGCGATCGCAGGCCTCCTCGACCTCGACGCGCTCGGCGGCCCGAGCGTGAAGCCATACCAGCCGGCCGGCTATTACGCGTCGCTGCAGTTCCCCAACCGTGACTACGCGGCCGACTCCGACGGTCGCCAGTGGCGCCGCGGCCTCTACATGCACTGGCAGCGGACTTTTCTCCATCCGATGCTGGCCAACTTCGACGCGCCGGCCCGCGACGAGTGTGCCGCGGCCAGGAGCGGCAGCAACACGCCACAACAGGCGCTTACGCTCTTGAACGACCCGGCATTCGTCGAGGCCGCGCGGACGTTCGCGACACGGCTCCTTGAAGATCGCGCCGACAACGACGCAGCCCGGATTCGCCTCGCCTATCGGCTGGCCGTCAACCGCGAGCCGCGCGACAAGGAACTCGAATCACTCCTCGGCTTCCTCGCCACACAGCGTGATGCCTTCAGGACCGCCCCGGCCGATGCGGAAAAACTGCTCGCTGTGGGCCTCGCTCCACGAGCACAGCTCGACCCGATCGACCATGCAGCCTGGACGCAAGTGGCCCGCGTGCTTTTGAACACCCAGGAAGTGATCACCAGGTACTGACATGCACCTCGATCCTGTCACGATCGCCCGACGAAGTTTTCTCGAGCAGAGCGCCTACGGCCTCGGTGGCATCGCGTTGGCGATGCTGGGCCGCGAGGCGCAGGCAGGCGCAGCAAAGCCCGCCGGCCTCCCGAAGCCCGACGACTGGAGCGGCACGCTCCGGGCCCCGCACTTCCCGGTGAAGGCCAAGCGGGTGATCTTCCTGTGCATGGCGGGCGGGCCATCGCAGTTTGAATCGTTCGACTGGAAGCCGGCGCTCAAGGCGCTCGACGGCAAGGAGTTTCCCGAGTCGTTCACCAAGGGGCAGCAGCTCGCCCAGCTGCAAAACGCTGTGCTCAAGGCCCGGGGCTCATTCGTCGGCTTCAAGCCGCATGGCGAGTCGGGCATCGAGGTCAGCGACCTCTTTCCCCATATCGCTCGGCAGGCCGACAGGCTGTGCGTGATCCGCTCGATGCAGACCGAGCAGATCAACCACGACACGGCCCACGCCTTCATGAACACCGGTTCGATCATCAAGGGCCGGCCGAGCATGGGCTCGTGGCTGCTCTACGGCCTCGGATCGGCCACGCAGGAACTGCCGGGCTTCATCGTGCTCACGTCGGCCGGCAAGACGGGGCAGCAGCCGATCTCGGCCCGGCAGTGGTCGAGTGGCGTCCTGCCCAGCCGGTTCCAGGGCATCATGTTCCAATCGAAGGGGGATGCCGTGCATTACATCGGCAACCCCGAAGGCGTCTGCCAGAGCACGCAGCGGCAGGTGGTCGAGGAGATCGGCAAGCTCAATGGCTTCCTCGCCGCCGAGCAGAACGACCCCGAGATCGCCACGCGGATCGCCCAATACGAAATGGCCTTCCGCATGCAGGCGAGCGTGCCCGAGCTCACCGACTTCGCCGGCGAGACGCAGGAGACGCTCGATCTCTATGGCGTGAAGCAACCGGGCGATGGCTCGTTCGCTTCCAACTGCCTGCTCGCCCGGCGGCTCGCCGAGCGCGGCGTGCGGATGATCCAGCTCTACCATCGCAACTGGGACCACCATGGCGGCATCGAGGAGGGCATGAAGGATGCGTCGGCCGCCGTGGACAAGGCCTCCGCGGGACTCATCGAGGACCTTGCCCGCCGGGGCCTCCTCGACGACACGCTCGTGCTCTGGGGAGGAGAGTTCGGCCGCACGCCGATGGGCCAGGGCACGGGCCGCGACCATCACATCCTCTCGTTCAGCGTGTTCCTCGCCGGCGGCGGCATCAAGCCGGGCACGACGTGGGGCGCAACCGACGAGCTCGGTTACCGGGCCGTCGACAATATCGTGGCCGTCCACGACCTCCATGCCACGATCCTCGCCCTGCTCGGGATCGACCACCACCGGCTGACGACCAAGTTCCAGGGACTCGACGTCCGGCTCACGGGCATCGCGGGTAACGTCGTGAAGGGCATCATGACCTGACGACGCTCGGCTGACGCGTCGCGGTGTTGCCCACCGTCATCGCGCCGGTATGCTCCTCTCTCATACCCCGAAGGAGCCCACGCGATGCACTGCCGTTTGCTGCAACTCTCGATCGTCCTGTCGTCCGTCCTGTCGCTGACCGGGATCTTCGCCGCCGACCCGGTCGCGTTTCCGCGGACGACGATCGACCTCGGCACGGTCGTCACCGACGTGGAGAAGTCGGTCCGGTTCTACACCGAGGGGATCGGCTTCCGCGAGCTGCCGGGCTTCACCGTTCCGGCCGACGTGGCCGCCGGCGCCGGCCTCACCGACGGCAAACCCCTCTCCGTGCGCGTGCTCGTGCTCGGCGACGGCGACTCCGCCACGAAGCTCAAACTGATGAGCGTGGCCGGCACGGCGCCCCGCACCGGCGACACCGAATTCATCCACTCCCACACCGGCTTCCGCTACCTCACGATCATCGTCGACGACACGAACGCCGCCCTCGCCCGACTGGCGAAGATCGGCGTGAAGCCGCTCGCCAAGTCGCCCGTCGCGATCCCCGAGACCATCGCCAAGGGGCTGTTCCTGACCTGCGTCCGCGATCCCGACGGCAACATCGTCGAGCTCATCGCGCCGAAGAAGTAGCATCGCGCCGGCTTCGGGCTCCCCATATCCCGTCGCCGGACGTTCACTGCGGGCTGGC
>JBAXUY010000180.1:0-5268 GCA_037129475.1 Planctomycetia bacterium
CCTGCGGGCTTGTCGCGGCTGCGGGGCAAGCCGAGGTTGCCCCGAGCCGCGGCGGCCGGCATCCAGCCGGCCGTCGCGTAAGCCGAGGCAGGCCCGAAGGGATGCCGAGGCGCGACATACTGCCCATCCCTGGCCCCTGCGGGCTTGTCGCGGCTGCGGGGCAAGCCGAGGTTGCCCCGAGCCGCGGCGGGCCGTTGAATCTCACCCGGCCGGGAGGCGACTCCCGGCCGAGTTTTTCTTTTCAGTGCGTGCCCTGGGCTGCCAGCCAGCGCTCGGCGTCGAGGGCCGACATGCAGCCGGTGCCGGCGGCCGAGATCGCCTGACGGTAGTAGTCGTCGGCCACGTCGCCGGCCGCGAACACGCCTTCCACGCTCGTGTCGGTGCGGAAGTGCTTCTTCCACACGATGTACTTTTTCGGCGTGAGCTCGAGCTGGCCGTCGAGGAAGGCTGTGTTGGGCGTGTGGCCGATGGCGAGGAACACGCCCGCCACGTCGAGCGTCGTCGCCTTGCCCTTCTCCGTCGTGCTCTCGAGCCGCACGCCCGTCACGCCGGCCTTGTCATCACCGAGCACCTCGGCGAGCGCGGTGTTGAAGTGGATCGTGATCTTCGGGTCGTCGTGGGCCCGCTGCGCCATGATCTTGCTCGCCCGCAGCGCGTCGCGGCGGTGGACGAGATGGACGGTGCTCGCGAACTTCGTGAGGTACGTCGCCTCTTCCACGGCCGAGTCGCCACCGCCGACCACGACGAGCTGCTTGTTGCGAAAACGGGGCAGGGCGCCGTCGCACACGGCGCACGCGCTGACACCACGGTTCTTGAACCGCTCCTCGCTCGGCAGGCCGAGCCAGTTGGCGCTGGCGCCGGTGGCCACGATCACGCAGTGTGCGAAGACGGCCGCGCCGTCGACGGGCTGAAGCATGAACGGTCGTTTCGAAAAATCGACCTTCACGATGTCGTCGGTGACGATCCGGGTGCCGAAGTTCACCGCCTGCTGCCGCATGAGCTCCATGAGCTCGGGGCCGGTGACGCCCTCGCCGGCGTGC
Organism: Planctomycetia bacterium; assembly: GCA_037129475.1. Classification (GTDB taxonomy): domain Bacteria; phylum Planctomycetota; class Planctomycetia; order Pirellulales; family UBA1268; genus RGVT01. The sequence goes on from JBAXUY010000180.1 coordinate 1,041, forward strand.
GGGGCCATCATCTGCCTGCGTGCCGGCGGCAGGGCTGAATCGAGGAACGCGCCCAGGTTGCCGTGCGGGAAGCCGGCGTAGTTCTCCACCTCGCTCGTGAGGGCGAGCTGGCCGAGGGGAAGGGTGCCGGCCATCCGGTTCTTCTCACTGATCGCCCCTTCGTAGACGAGCGGCTGGAGCTGGGCGCGGGCGGCATACGTGGCCGCCGACCAGCCGGCCGGACCGCTGCCGATGATGATCAGTTTCTCAACGCTGGGTGTCGCCATGCTCCCGCTCCCTGGTCTGTGAGGTGCCCGATTCGACGTTGCCGCGAACATCGATCATGATGGTGAAATTCACGGCGGGCCGGAAGCCCTGCCGTCCGTGCCCGGCGGAATGCCCGCGGCGATGGTGAGGAATCTTCCATGAGCCTGCTTGCGATTCTCGTGCCGAGCGCGGTCGTGTTGGCCGTGGCCTATCGCGTCTACGGCGGAATCCTCACCCGGCTGTTTCGCCTCGATGACGCCGATCCTACGCCCGCCGTCACGCTTCGTGACGACGTGGACTACGAGCCGATCGCCCCGCAGTTGCTCATGGGGCAGCATTTTTCGGCGATCGCCGCCGCCGGGCCGATCGTGGGGCCGATTCTCGCAGGCGTGGCGTTCGGCTGGCTGCCGGCGCTCCTCTGGATCCTCGTCGGCAGCATCTTCATCGGCGGCGTCCATGACTTCGCGGCCCTCGTGGCCTCGATCCGCCACAAGGCGCGGTCGATCGCCGAGGTGGTCCGCGATCACATGAGCCGCCGCGGATACCTGCTCTTCCTCTCGTTCGTGTGGATCGCGCTGGTGTACATCATCGTGGCCTTCACCGACATCACGGCCTCGAGCTTCATCGGCCGGCAGACGCTCGAAAATGGCGACACGGTGTCGGGTGGCGGCATCGCCACGTCGAGCCTGCTCTATCTCGTGCTGCCCGTCGTGATGGGCGTGTGCATGCGATACCTGAAGATGCCGCTGTGGGCGGCGACGGCGGTGTTTCTGCCGCTCGTGGGCCTCGCCATCTGGGGCGGGCAGAGGATGCCGTTCGACCTCGGGCAGGCGCTCGGCACCAGCGACCTCGTCGCCCAAAAGATCTGGGGCGTGGCGCTGCTCGTCTACTGCATTGGTGCGGCGATGGTGCCGATGTGGATGCTGCTTCAGCCGCGTGGTCACCTCGGCGGCTGCTTTCTCTACGTGGCTCTCGCGGGGGCTGCGATCGGTCTGATCCTCAGTGATCGGCTCGTGGCGGGCGATGCCGAGGTGCGCTATCCCGCATTCACGGCCTGGCAGACGGCGAAGGCGGGCGATCTGATTCCGATGCTGTTCATCACGATCGCCTGCGGCGCCTGCTCGGGCTTCCATTCACTGATCGCCTCGGGCACCACGAGCAAGCAACTGCGCCGCGAGACCGACGCGCGCGCGATCGGCTACGGCACGATGCTCCTCGAGGCGATGGTGGCGATCGTGAGCCTCTGCTGCGTGATGGTGCTCACCGCAGGTGACGACCGGGTGAACCAGCCGCCGAACTTCATCTACGCGCTCGGCCTGGGCCGGTTCCTGGAGATGCTCGGTGTGCCCACCGCGATCGGCGTCTCGTTCGCGCTCACGGCCTTCACGACGTTCGTCTACGACACGCTCGACGTGTGCACACGGCTGGGCCGCTACATCGTGCAGGAGCTGACGGGCCTCACGGGACGGGCCGGGGCGTGGCTCGGCACGGTGCTCACGGCGGGCGTGCCGATGATCTTTCTGATGCGGCCGCAGCTCGACGGCAACGGCAACGCCGTGCCCGTGTGGAAGACGTTTTGGAGCCTCTTCGGGGCGAGCAACCAGCTGCTGGCGGCACTCACGCTCCTGGGCGTGACCGTGTGGCTGTGGCGCACGCGTCGGGCGACGTGGGTGTGGCTCGTGACCGGGCTGCCGACCGCGTTCATGTATGTGATGAGCACGTGGGCACTCGCCACGATGACCCTGCCGAGGTTCCGCTCGGCGACCGGATTCACGCTGCCGGCGGATCCCGTGCCGTGGGCCGGCCTCGTGCTGCTCGTGCTGGCGCTCGTGATGCTCGTGGAGGCGATCCGCGTGATCGCCCTGCCGCAGGGGCCTGGCGGGCCGGGCCGGGTCGGAGGCCTTCCGGAGCCGCGAGGATGGGCCGCCGCCAAGACCGCGTAAGCGCCGGCAAGGCCGCGCTGCCACAAAAAACCTGCGCTACCTGCGGCCGACCGTTCACGTGGCGAAAAAAATGGGAGCGGTGCTGGGAGCAGGTGCGCTACTGCAGCGATCGCTGTCGCACTTCAAAGCACGGAGCGCAGGCTTCAGCCGGTCATGTGCCGATCCGCCTCACAACGAAGCAGTCTCCTTGAGACAGGCGGAAGCCTGCCCTACTTCAGCTGGCGGTCCAGGAACGTCCAGCCGAGTGCATCCATGAAGGCGCGCTGTTTGTTGTCGGCCGCGCCACCGTGGCCGCCTTCGATGTTCTCGTAGTAGAGAACGTCCTTGGCGTGCTCCAGCAGGAGGGCCGTCATCTTGCGGGCGTGGCCCGGGTGCACCCGGTCGTCGCGGGTGGACGTCGTGATCAGGATCGGTGGGTAGGTCGTCTCGCGATTGACGTTGTGATAGGGGGAGAACGTGCGAATGAAGGCCCACTCCTCGGGCTTGTCTGGGTTGCCGTATTCGCCCATCCAGCTCGCTCCCGCGAGGAGCTTGTTGAACCGCTGCATGTCGAGCAGCGGCACCTGGCAGACGACGGCACCGAAGAGATCGGGCCGGCGCACGTACATGTTGCCCACGAGCAGGCCGCCGTTGCTGCCCCCCATGATGCCGAGGTGCCGTGGCGACGTCACGTTCCGGCGCACGAGGTCCTCGGCCACGGCGATAAAGTCGTCGTAGGCCCGCGGCCGTTTTTCCTTGAGCGCCGCCTGGTGCCACCGCGGGCCGAACTCGCCGCCGCCCCGGATGTTGGCGATCACGTACACGTGGCCTCGTTCGAGCCAGGCCGAGCCCGACACGGCGTTGTAGCCCGGCACGAGCGGGATTTCGAAGCCGCCGTAGCCGTAGAGGAGCGTGGGAGTGGAGCCGTCGAGCGGGAGATCGGCTGGCCCGATCTGGAAATACGGAATCCGCGTCCCGTCTTTCGAGACGGCTTCGTGCTGCTCGAGCGTCAGGCCGTCGGCATCGAAGAAAGCGGGCGAGTGCTTGAGTTTCTCCGGGGCCGAAGCAGGCAGCGAGGCGGAACCAAGTGCGAGCGTCGAGGGCTCGAGCGGGCTCGACGTGACGAGCCAACAGGCGTCTAATTCCATTTCGTCGACGGCCGTCGCCGAGGCCGTGCCGAATTCCGGTACGCCGGCCAGCGGCTGCCGGGCCCACGCGCGATCGACGAACGTGAGTGATTCCACACGGCTGCGCACGTTGTCGAGCGTGGTGATGAGGACGTGATGCCGTGTGCCGGCCCAGGCCACGAGCGACGTGCGATCAGTGGGCTCGAAGAGCACGTGGAACATCCGCCCCCCGGCCAGAAAACCCTCGAAATCCGTGGCGAGCAGGCTCCCTGCCCTGTAGGTCGCGTCGCCGACGGTCCAATCGCTCCGGAGTTCGATCAACAGCCACTCGCGGTGCACCCCGGCATTCGCATCGTCGGGCTTGGCAATCTTCACGAGCGTGCCGTCGCGACGCACAAACAGCTCATTCGTCCAGAACGTGACCTGCCGCTGCACGAAGTCGCGCTCGAAGCCGGGCGTGAGGTCGCGGTATGCCACCACCCGCATATCGTCGGGCCGGCCCTCGTAGACGAGCGGTGCTGCCGCCAGAGGTGTGCCGCGGGTCCACTCACGCACTGTCCGTGGGTAGCCAGACTCCGTGAGCGAGCCGGCGCCGAAGTCGGTGGCCACGAACAGGCTGTCGGCAGCCCGCCAGGCGACGCTGCTCTTCGCCTCAGGGAGCGCGAAGCCGCCGGCCACGAACTGCTTTGTCGTCAGGTCGAACTCGCGCACCACGTCGGCATCCGCGCCGCCGCGGGAGAGCGACACGAGGCACAGGCGATCCTCGGGTTCGAGCACGCTGGCCCCGTGCCACACCCAGTTTTCCTGTTCAGTAGCGGCGAGCGCATCGAGATCGAGTACGGTCTCCCAGGCGGGCTCCGGCTTCCGGTACTCCTCGAGCGTCGTCCGCCGCCACACGCCCTTTGGGTTCTTGGCATCGCGCCAGAAGTTGTA
>JBAXUY010000181.1:0-5242 GCA_037129475.1 Planctomycetia bacterium
ACCGGCTTCTTCGAGCCCATCACGCCGCCGGCGATCTCGATCGCCCGGTTCGAGATCACCTCGTTGGCGTTCATGTTCGACTGCGTGCCACTGCCGGTCTGGAAGACGACGAGCGGAAAGTGGTCGTCGAGCGTACCGGCGATCACCTCGTCGGCCGCCTGCACGATCAGCTTCACCGTGCCGGACGGCAGCTGACCGAGCTCACCGTTGGCGAGCGCCGCACACTTCTTGAGGATCCCGAGCGACCGCTTGATGGCGCGGCCCCACTGGAAGCGGTCGACGCCGATCTTGAAGTTGTCGCGCGATCGCTCCGTCTGGGCGCCCCAGTAGCGGTCGGCGGGAACCTGCACCTCTCCCATGCTGTCGGATTCGGTGCGAAACTGGCCTGTGGGTGTGGGCATCGGAACCTCCGACGCACAGTGTAGGCCGACGTGTCGTCAGCGGAAGATGCGCGGCCGGTCGCCGGCCGTCTTGCCCGTGCCCGCGGCGGGCTGCGCCACCGTCGTCTCGCCGTCGCGCAGGCCGAGCGCGAGCGCCAGCCAGCCGTCGGTGCTCACGGCCTGCAGCACGTGGAGGCCCTCGAGCCGCGGGTTCTTCACGAGCCGGTCGGGCAGCACCGGGATCGGCCGCTCCTTGGGAAAGATCTTGCTGAACATCGTGCGCAGGGCGAACTCGATCCGGCCCTGGTGGCCCGGGCCGCTGAGCTGCACCGGGCCCTCGCGTTCGAGGAACACCTGCGGCGCGGCCATCGACGGCTTGTAGGCGACCTGCGCCACGATGTCGTACCAGTTGCGGCGGCCGCTCTCGATCGCTTCGAGCGCCACCCGCATGTGCACGAGGCCGTCGCGGCATTCGATCCGCAGGGGCTGCCGGAGGGCGAACGTCACCTGCACGCCCTCGGGCAGGTCGTCGGGAATCTGGGGCTCGAAGCCGGCCCGCTCGTAGAGCATTCCGATGAGCTCCTCGAGCGTCAGACGCCGGCCGGCGAGGCCGAGCCGTTCGAAGGCGTTGTTGAGCGTCGACTCGTTCACCTGCAGGCTGAAGAGCGCATCGGACGGCGCCCGCGGCCGCGGCGTGTGGGCGGCGAGCTGTTCGTCAGCCGCGAGACGCAGACGAAGCGTCGCGGTGGTCGCCGTCGTCTCCATCGCCACGGGCGTCGGTTCGAGGCCGAGTCGCACCATCGGCATCCAGACGCGGTCACGGATCCGGTCGGCGATCTCGACGAACTTCGGCTCGGCCTGCGTATCGACCTCGCGGCATGCCCGCGACACGATGTGGTCGATCACCTCGCGATTGGCTTCCGGCAGCGTCTCCTCGTGCTGGTTGCGCACCATGGAGCGCACGAGCGACCGCATGATCGGCACCGAGTCGAAGCTTGTCTGCACGTTGGCGAGCTGCGAGCGGTTCGTCGCGACGCCGGTGGCCGAGCCGAACAGCAGTCCGGCGGGCGAGACCTTGATCGGCTTCCGGACCGTGAACGACGAGTCGCCGCGCGACGTGAGCGAGACCGGGCCCGAGTCGGTGACCGTCCGCGATTCCACGTCGCCGTGCACCTCGAGATCGAAGCAGATCTCGTCGGAGTCGGGTACGAACCGCACCGTGGTCGTGCGCTGCACCGTGCGGGTGCCACGAACCTTGCGGCCGAGGACCACGTCGTCGACGGGGCCGGTGGTGACCGTGGCCGCCGGCAGGAGTTTTTCCAGGAACCGTTGGTGAACGGCGACCCGCACGTTGGCGGAGAGGTAGTGGTCGCGGACCGCTTTGGCGAGGCCGTCGGCCTCGGGATGGCCGACTCCCGTCAGGACGGCGGTGGATCGCGCGGCCACGGCGGCGTCTTCGGGAGCCGAGGAGATTTCGAACCGCTCGACGGCGTCGAGCAGCCGGGCCACCTCGGCCTCGAGCCGGGTGTCGCCGATGGTGGTGCACAGGCTGGCCGCAGCCCGCCAGACGGCGACGCGACGGGCGAGCGCGAGGGCCGCACGGCGGGTGGCCGAGGCCCGGGAGTGGTCGGTCGTCGCATCGGCGATGCCTACGCCAGCGTGCACCGATTCGCCGAGCGTCACGAGCGCGGGGCTCGCGGCGGCGTCGCGTGGCCCGGCGGTGGCCAGAACGCCGCGGAGCCTGTCGAGCGATTCGCCCGCCCATGCCGCCGACTCGTTCTCGGGCGTGGCTCCGCCGAGATGCTCGATTTGATCCATGAGTTTCGTGGGTGCGGGCCAGGCGCGGATGTCGGGGAGGGTCGACGTCGCCTCGCCGGGCGCGGCCGCTCCTGCCGCATCGCCCGTACGATCACGGCCGAGGAGACGTTCCCCCACCCGGAGTCGCGGCCGGAAGCCGAGCCGCGGTGCCGGAACGGTTGGTTTGATCGCCGGATGCACCAGGGGCACGTCGGACCAGTTCACGCTGTCGGGGTCGACCCACTCCTCGCCCGGTAGCGGTGCAGCGCCGAGACGGTGTTCGGCGACCGGCTCGTCGTGTGCCATCGGGGCCACCGTCGCGGGAGGTGCGATCCGCCGCGGCAGCGGTGGCTCGACGGCGGTGGCGGGCCGGGCGGCTTGCACCCGTGTCACGAGGGCGCGGAGCGACTCGGGCGGGGCGGCCGGAGCCGGTGGCAGTGGCGGAGCCGGTGGCGTGGGCGGAATGGTTTCGCGTGCCATGGATTCCGGCATGGCGACGATCACGGGCGTCGCCACGATGGCGGGCACCGGCTCGGCGCCAACCTGTGGTGGAGCGGCGGCGAGTGCTTCGCGGGCGGCGATCGCGGCAGCCTGCACCGCGACGTCGGTGGCCGCGGTCGCGGAGGGTCCATTGAGTGCCAGGCGTTCGGGGGGAAGGACCGTCGGTTCCTGAAGGTCGAACGCACCGGCCACGCCCGCCGGCGGCGCCGCCCGGTGATCGATCAGTGACGCTGAATTCCGACCGTCATCCGGAGCCGCGCCATCGACCCCGGTTGGGTCGCCCGGCTCTTCGAGCCCGAAGTAGGGTTCCGGCACGGGTTCCCAAGCGCGGGGGGCGAAGATGCCCGCCGCGAGCAACAGCCCGGCGACGAACGACGAGGCCACGATTCCGCCGGCCCGTTTGTCGGACATGCCCCCGCCCCTGCCACTTGCCGGCGCCGCACCCGAATTCCGCACACGTGCCGGCCGCCTGGACTTGATCCCACCAAGTGGATCGTCAGGCACGACCCGAAAAATCGATCCAGATGGACCGGCGCGTCAGGGTCTGCCGAAGATCGCCGCGAACGGGGCAGTTCACGTCGACTGGGCAAGCCGCGGCTCTTCCAGCAGTGCCGTCCAGGCATCGACGAGGATGGTGAGATTCACATTGCGGTCGATCGCGTCGAGCGCGTCGAGCGTCTGCGTCAGGCAGGTCGCGGCCCGTTCGCCGTCGCAGCTCCACGAGGCCACGGCCGCCGCGAGGGCGGGGTCGGCCGGCAGGTCGCCCGTCGTGTCGCGGCGCAGCGCCGTGCGGAAGAACTCGAGCGCGAAATCGAGCACGGTCCTCAGCCGGGCCCTTCGGGGAGGAGCCTCCTTGCCGGCGGCGTCGACCACGGCAAGCACTTCGCGGGCGAGATCGACGCCGTGGAGCGGCCGCGTTCCGAGCATCCGGAACAACGACGCGCGGAACGCCGTCAGATCGTCATCAAGAAGGCAGCGGGCCCGCTCGAGGCTCCCCGCAGCGCCGGCGGCACACGTTCTCAGCCGCTGCTCGTCGACCTGGGAGGCATCCTGTTCCGCGCGGAGCACGCGCACGATCGCCTCCGGTGCGAGCGGTCGGAACCGCACGATCTGGCACCGCGACCGGATCGTGGGCAGCTGTCGCTCCAAGGCCGTGCCCACGAGGATGATCACCGCCTCCGGCGGCGGCTCCTCGAGCGTCTTGAGCAGGCAGTTGGCGGCCTCCTCCGAGAGATGATCCGCATCGAGGATCACCGCGACCTTCCTCCCGCCCAGGGCCGGCTTGAGCAGGAGCCGCCAGCAGAGTCCCTCGCGCATCCGATGTTCGGCGTCGCCGATGAGCAGGTCGAGCGGAATCGTCGCGCGATCCTCGGGCTTCTGCACGACCTCGATGTCGGGATGGCTGCCGGCCTCCGCCTGTACGCACGACGCGCAGGCATTGCACGCCACGAGCCCGTCGCGCGGCGCGGCGCACGTGAGCGCCTTTGCAAGCCGCCGGGCGAACGTACCCTTCCCGACGCCGGGCGGGCCGATGAACAGGTAGGTGCCGGCGATGCGGCCGCGGGCCCGGGCCCGGGTGAACTCCGCCGCGATCGCGTCGTGCCCTTCGATGCCCTGCCACGCCATCTGGTCACCGTACGTCAGGGAAACGTTCATCCAGCGCCGCCCGCAGTCGGCTGGCGACCACGTCCGGCTCGGCGGTGGCGTCGATCACGGCGATTCGATCGGGATCGCGGGCCGCTTCCGTGAGGTAGCCCGCGCGGAGCCGTGTCCGAAACTCGTCGCCCCGGTTTTCGAGCTTGTCGAGCGGCCGGTCGAGCCGGCTGGCAGCCGTCGCGAGATCGACGTCGAGCAGGAACACACAGTCGGGCTCGAGGCCACCCGTGGCGACCGCGCCCACGCGGCGGATCACGTCCGGGTCGAGGCCGCCGGCGTGCCCCTGGTAGACGATGTTCGCCAGCAGGTAGCGGTCGGAGACGACCCACGCGCCGCGGGCGAGCGCGGGGCGGATGACTTCCGCCACGAGCTGGGCGCGGGCGGCCATGTAGAGCAGCATCTCGCTCGTGGGGGTGAGATGGATCTCGTGCCGGTCGAGCAGGATCGCGCGGATCGCGTCGCCGGCCGGTGTGGAGCCCGGATCGCGGCAGGTTGTCACGGTGCGGCCTCGCGACTCGAGCCACCGCACGAGCGGCGCCATCTGCGACGACTTGCCGGCGCCGTCGATGCCGTCGAGCACGATGAAGCGACCGGCCACCGTCATGGGTGCTCCTTTCGCGGCGCGGACCGCGGCTGGTTGCGGGCCGCGGCGAGCAGAGCGGCGAGGGCGAGCGGATCGGCCGGGTCGAGCGTCGTCACCTGCCTGACGACATTTTGGGCGAGCGTCAACTTGCCGGTGGCAGCGAGGCAGTGCACGAGCCCCTTCGCCGCCTCGAAGAACGGTTTGTTGCCGGCCAACGCGTAGGGGAGCGGCCGCGGGCTGCCGGCCGCTTCGAGTGCCCGGAGGCCGAGTTCGTAGGCGCGGCCGAAGTGGCCACGGGCGAGCTTCGGATCGTCGTCTTCGAGTG
>JBAXUY010000182.1:0-5229 GCA_037129475.1 Planctomycetia bacterium
CCCAGGCATGGTCAATGCCCTCGTTCACGGCCGTGGCCGTGGCGTAGATCGTCGGGCCCTCGGCCCCCAGGATGCCGAGGAGGATCCGCGCCCGTTTGGCCGGATCAGGCTCCGCGTCGACGGCGGCCGCCAGGGCGTCGAACGCCCCCCGCGGGCCTGAGGCGGCGAGCCGGCGCTGGTCGACACCGAGGTCGTCGAGCACGACGAGGGCGCGCACCAGCGACAGTTCCTTGGCCAGTGCCTCGAGCCGGTCGGCCGCGCCGCCGAAGAGGGCCACTGCCTCCGCCCGCCGCGCGGCGTTGCTCTCGATCGCATCGACGGCGGCGATCGCCTTGGCGAGGGCGGCGAGCGGTCGGGTGGTGAGGTCGTCGGGCGCGACACCGACCCGCGCGAGGGCCGCCCCGCGCTCGGCAGCACGGCCATCGTCGACCGGTGCCGCGAGGCTGCGCGAAAGATCCTCGATCCATTCGATGCCGTGGTCGCCGAACAGGTCTCGCACCACGGCGCCGCGGGCCGTCGGCTCCTTGATCGCGGCGAGCCGTTCGATCACCCGCACGAGCGGCCCGAGACTGTGGGGCACGTCACGATCGATGGCCTCGAACGGCACGGCCGGCACGAGCAGGTCGCGCCACGACATCCCGATCTGTTCGAGCCCCTCCGTGGCCTTTGCCTTCGTGAGTGTCGGACGGCCCAGCGCCTCGAGCACCCGCACGCCGATCGCCATCCGTTCGAGGAGGCCGGCATGCCCGACGCTCACCTCCTCCTCTTCGAACGACACCTCGTCGCCGTGTCGCCAAAAGTCGAGCCGCAGGCTCTCGAGCGCGTGCTCCGTGCCCGCCCCCGGCTGATCGTCGGCCGACACGGCGACGTCGGGATCGCTGCGCCACCGCACCGAGTTGGTGAGGCCGCGCACGAAGATCGAGAAAAAGTCGATGCGCGGATCGATGTCGGTCCACACAGCCACGCCCCACCGCTCCTCGCCCGGAGTGAGCTCCGTCTCGAGCATGCTCGCGCTGTCGTGGAGGCGGCCCGGGATGCCTTCGCGGCGTCGGATCGGCTCGATCGCTTCGGGAATCACGCGGTCGAGGTAGCCGCGGTAATGGATGGAGCCCTCGGGATGCGCGAGGCCCTCGACGCTTTCGAGCACGAAGTGCGGCAGGAACCGCACGGGCCCCTCGTACATCTCGCGTGCAAACGCAGCCGGGTCGGCGGCGGGCGCCGTCGAGCGGCGGCCGCCCGTGTTCTTCACGCGGTACAGCAGGTACAGCACCCGCTTGCGACGCATCGTGAGGTCACGGCCGGGGAGATCGATGTCGATGTGCCGCGGCGGTTTGTAGGCGAACTCGAGGCACCACACGTCACGCGGGTAGATGCGGTCTTTGGCGCGCTCCACGAGCGTGCCGCCGATCGAATCGCGTTTGGGCGTCCACGCCGTGTCGGCCAGGCCCCGGGTGATTTCGAGGATGTCACCCCGCTGGATCGTGTCGTCGGTGGAGACATCCGGCGGGATGACGGTCAGCACCCCGGGCGCCAGTTCCCGAAAGCCATCGGGAGCCGCGGCGCGGAGCCCAAGCGTCCCGGCCGGCACTGAAGCCACGGCCACAGCCACCGTCAAGCCGCGAAGAGTGCGCCACCCTGCCATGCAAACCTTTCGTTCTGGAACCTGGTTCAGAATACGAAATCGGCCTGTTTTCATCGAAATCCGGCAAAAAAACCTCATAATCCCCAGATTTCCTTGATTTCCCAGATTGCCCAAACCAAACTCTCGGCTTGTTCGTCGTTTGGATCGGGAATTGGCCTACGCCCACGCCGCGATCCGAAAGACACTCCGGCCGGCGCTCGCCGAGCGTCCCCGGAACCACCACGCCCGACCGTCAGCATCATGCTCGAACCGAATCGTCTCGATCCGCCGCGGCCGTATGAATTGTCGCGGGCTGCGACCGCTCCGGGCGTCGCCGTGGCCGGAAGTGAAAGCTTGTTCGTGTCTCCAGACGACTTCGACGGCACGGGCATCCTCGCTGGATTCGATCCATGCGCGTCGAGTTATTGGTGGATGCCCGAACTCCACGCCGGTGAGTCTGCCGACCTGACCGTGGCGCCGATCGGCACACCTGCGATTCAGGCCGCACGCCGAACGTCGTCCCGGCCGCAAGCCGCCGCCTGATCGACCTCGGCGGCGAGCGCGGCATAGTCTTCGGCGCCGTGCGAGTCGGGGGCGTAGTCGAAAATCGACTGCCCGAAACTCGGTGCCTCGGCGAGCCGGATGTTGCGACGAATCCGCGTGCCAAACACCCGCGCGTTGGACCACGCGGAATGTCGGTCGCCGCTCGCCGCGAAAAACGCCTCGACGTCCCGACCCACTTCCGTCGCCAACCGGGTGCCCGCCTCGTGCATGCAGAGCACGACACCCAGCAGCCGCAGTCGCGGATTCACGTGGTCGGCCACGAGCTCGATCGTTTCGAGCAGTTTGCTGAGGCCATGCAGCGCGAGAAAGTGGGGCTGCAACGGCAGCAGGACCTCGTCGACCGCCGCCATCGCGTTGAGCGACAGGATTCCGAGCGAGGGCGGACAGTCGATCACCATGTAATCGAAGGCGTCCGCGGCCGCGCCCGAGCAGCGGGGATCTGCCGCGATCCGCGTCCGAAGAATTGACTCGCGTCCGGCGCGTGGTCCGAGCTCCACCTCCACGGCCGCCAGGTCGATGTGCGACGGGATGACGACGAGGTTTTCGCCGACGGCCACGGCCGCCGCCGACAGCGGCTCCCCGCCCACGAGCACGTCGTACGCCGACACGGCATGCGACCCCGGCGCCACGCCCGCGTGGAGCGTGGCATGCGCCTGCGGGTCGAGGTCGACGAGGCAGACCCGCCGGCCGGACCGCGCTAGCGCGACGGCGAGATTCACCGACGTCGTCGTCTTGCCGACGCCGCCTTTTCGGTTTGCCACGGCGATCGCACGCATGCCCAGCCTCGCTCCGGCCCCGGACTTCCCGAGGGACGAGGAGGATAGGCCCGCCGTCGTCGCGCCAAAAGGCCGATTTCCTCCCGGGATCAGAGTCCCCGGACCCACTTTGCGAGGCCGCGACCAAGGCGGCCCAGCCCCACCCGCCCGGGCTTCCCCAACACCGTCAGGGCCCCACCTTGCTCGTCGAGGTCGATCACGATCGTCGCCCGGGCGTCGGGCACTTCCGGATCGGAAAACACGAGTGCACAATCCCAGGCACGATCGGGCAGGCGTGCTGCCTCGCCTGGTCGTTCCCAGGCGAAGTTGGCGTCCTCGACGAGACCGCGCCGGAGATGGACGAGCCCTTTGGCGTTCGTTACGTCGCGTATCGCAGTGGCGACGAGCCGGCCTGGCACATCGCCCGGGGCCACGGCCAGCAGTTCGACCCGCGGCGCCGACGCAATCATCCGAGCCACCTCGGGTCCGTAAAAAGTGAGACACCGCAGCGTCTGCCACCGCTGGTACGCGATGCCCGTGACCGCGGCCGCGAGTCCCAGCAGGACGAGCCCCACCACGAGCAAGCGGCCTCGGGCCGGGGCCGTGCCGGGACCGCTCGCGGACTGGGACATGGCCTGTTCCTTCGGAGTGGATGATCGCTGCCGACGGCCATGTATACTCTTGACGTCGTGATTTCTGAAGTGATGCGGAGTGCCGCGGATGCCGAACGCCTTGGACCCCTACCGTGAAGCGCTGGTCGTCGAACACCACACGATCTGGCCCGACGACTACGAAGACTGGACACCGGCCGACAAGGCCCGAGTCGAGATGCTCCTGCACGCGAGCCCGGCCGACGCGGCCGACCTCGACTACGTGCGCCAGCACACGGGCTTCGCCCGGGTGATCACCGTCACGCCGGCCGACCTCGAGCGCGTGAGCGTGGCCTGACCGTGTCGCCCCGCACGATCCGCCTCCGACTCGACGGCGCGGCGGCCACCGACCGTTCCTACGACATCGTCGTCGGCACGGGCGTGATCGACACGCTGGGCCGCGCCCTCGCCGACGCGAACACCCGCCGCTCCGTCGTCATCGCCGACGCCGCCGTCGCATCGACGCACGCGGCCCGCGCCGTCGCGAGCCTCAGAGGCGCCGGCATCGAGACGACGCTGCTCGCGGTGCCGGCGGGCGAGTCGTCGAAGTCGGCCGGCGAGGCGGCCCGCCTCTGGAGCGAGTGTGCCCGCTTGGCCGTCGACCGCCGTACGCACGTGGTCGCGGTCGGCGGCGGCGTCGTCGGCGATCTCGCCGGCTTCGTCGCGGCCACGTTCGCCCGCGGCCTCCCGCTCTGGCAGGTGCCGACGACGCTCGTCGCCCAGGTGGATAGCGCGATCGGCGGCAAGACTGGCATCAACCTCGACGCCGGCAAGAACCTCGTCGGCGCCTTCTGGCAGCCGCGCGGCGTCGTCGCCGACATCGACACGCTCGCCACCCTGCCCGACCGCGAGTTCACGAGCGGCTTGGCCGAGGTGCTGAAGTATGGCGTGATTCTCGACGCCGATCTGTTCGCCTGGATCGAGGCGAACGCCGCGGCCATCCGCCGCCGCGCCCCGGAGGCCCTGCTGCACATCGTGGAACGCTCGGCCGCCCTCAAGGCGCACGTCGTCGAACGCGACGAGCACGAAACGAGCGGCCTGCGGGCGATCCTCAACTACGGCCACACGTTCGCCCACGCCTTCGAAACGGCCGCCGGCTATGGCACGCTTCTCCACGGTGAGGCGGTGGCGATCGGCATGGCCGCGGCCGCGAGGCTCGCCGCCGACATGGGCCGCATCGGCGCCGACGTCGTCGCCCGGCAAGACTCGTTGCTCAGGGCGCTCGGCCTGCCCGTGACCGCGGCCGACCTCCGCTGGACGCCCCCTGCCTCCGCCGACCTGCTTGCGATCATGGGCCGTGACAAGAAGACCGTCGACGGCCGGCTCCGCTTCGTGCTCCCGACCCGCATCGGCCACGTCGAACTCGTCGACGGCATCGACGCCGATCTCGTCCGCAGTGTGCTGAGCTCGTAGCTTTTCAACTCGCCCGCGCCGGCTCGGGGTTACCCCGTACCGTCTCGCCGGACGTTCGCTACGGGCTGGCTGTCGCGCCGTCGCCGCCGTCCCGGCGTCGGCTCCGGCTTACGGTCGCCGGGCGAAGCCCGTCTCCCACGCCTTCGGCGTCAGGGCCGGAGGCCCGGGTTTGCACCAGCGGGCGGAGGCCCGCCAAGCGAACAGCGGCACGATGCCGGGTGTTCGC
>JBAXUY010000183.1:0-5195 GCA_037129475.1 Planctomycetia bacterium
ATGCCGCTGAAGGTGGAGGTGACGGCCAAGGTGGCCGACGGCTGGCTCGAGGTGGAGGTCGCCAACTCGGGCCGCTGGGTGCCGCCCGACACCGCGCGGTCTCCCTCCACCGGGATCCGCTCACTGCGGAAGCGGCTGGCGCTTCTCATCGACGAAGACGCCACCGTCGACACCGTGATCGATCCAGACCGCGACGGCGGGTGGGTGCGCGTCGTCATCCGGATGCCGGTGACGCTCACCCAGCCACCAGCGGCTTCGGATCCAAGGTCGCAGCGGCGGCCGGTGACGGGCAGCGAACCTGGCCTGGCGCCGGAATCCACCTGACTTTTTTCCGCCGCGCGGGCCCCGCCCAGGAAGCAAGCCATGTTCACCGCCCTGCTCGTCGACGATGAACCGCCAGCCCGGGAGCGGATGCGCGAACTGCTGGCCGCGCACCCGGAGATCACCGTCGTCGGTGAGGCGCAAGGCATCGCGGAGGCCCGCGCGTTTCTCGAGGCCCGCCCGCCGGACGTCGTGTTCCTCGACGTGGAAATGCCCGGGGGCAGCGGGTTCGACGTGCTCGCGAGCGTGCCCGAAGGCACGCAGGTGGTGTTCGTCACGGCCCGCGAAAAGTACGCGGTGCAGGCGTTCACCACCTCGGCGATCGACTATCTCGTGAAGCCGGTCGATCCGGAGCGGCTGGCCGACACGATCGCCCGCATCGAGACGATGGCGGCGGTCGTGCGGTCGCGTGCGGACGGCGGTTCCAAGCAGGACGCCGCCGACGATGCCGATTCCACCGCGGCGGCCGCCGGCGTCGGGCTCGACGACAGGATCAGCGTGACGTTGGCCGGGAAGACCACGGCGGCGGTGGTGGCCATCGGCGAGATCTGCTGGATCGAGGCGCTTCGCAACTACACGCGGGTGGCACTCAAGGATCCGGCACGGCTCACGCTCTTCCGGCGGCGGTTGAGCGAATGGGACAAGGTCCTGCCCGGCGGACCGTTCGCACGGGTGGGGCGGTCGTACATCGTGCAACTCGCGGCGGTGGAGCAGATCGAGTGGAGGTCGCGGGAGGAGACGGTGGTCACGTTCGGCGCCGGCGTGGAGCCGCTGGCGCTCGGGCGGCTGCCGGCCACGCGGCTGCGGGAGATTCTCGGCGGCGACAAGGAGCCGTGACGGGCCGGGGAATCACCACCACAGGTCGGCTGCGATCGCGGCCAGGAGCACGAGGCCGATCACGGCGTTGGCCGTGAAGAAGGCGTCGTTGACACGCGAAAGATCGTCGGGCCGGACGAGGGCGTGCTCCCAGGCCAGGAGCGCCACGATCGCGGCGAGTGCGATCCAGTAGATCGCCCCGAGCTCGGGCACGGCCAGGGGCAGCGTGGCGAGGACGAGCACGGTGGCGGCATGCAGCCACTTCGCGAGGTCAAGCGCCCGCGGCACGCCGAGCCGGGCCGGGATGCTCTCGAGGCCATGCCCGGCGTCGAACTGCGCGTCTTGGCAGGCGTAGATCACGTCGAAGCCGGCCACCCAGAGCGTGACGGCGAGGCCGAGAATCACGGCGGGGAGGATGTCGGAGGGCTGCTCGACGAGCACGTTGCCCCGGATCGCGATCCAGGCCGCGACCGGCGCGAGCCCGAGCGCCGCCCCAAGCCACACGTGCGCGAGCATCGTGAACCGCTTCGCAAAACTGTAGCCGAGCAGCCAGGCGAGCACGGGCGCGGAGAGCACGAGCGGCAGCCAGTTGGGCAGGAAGAGGAGCGTGGACGCGATGAACGCCGCCGACGAGCCAGCCACGAGGGCGAGCACCTCGCCCGTGCCCACGGCGCCCCGCGGCAGGTGACGCCCCGCAGTGCGCGGGTTTTCCGCGTCGATCGTGCGGTCGACGAGCCGGTTGAACGCCATCGCTGCGGTCCGGGCCGTCACCATGCAGAGAAGGATGCCGGCGAGCGCCCGCGGCCAGTGGATCGCCGGGCCACCATCCGCCTGAAACCGCAGGGCGATGAGCGTCGCCATGATCGCGAACGGCAGGGCGAAGATCGTGTGGCTGAACCGCACGAGCTCGAGGTAGGTGCGCACCGTCGCGGCGAACATCACGAAACTCCCCACCGCGTCATGAGCGTGTTGGCCACGCCGAGCTGGTCGCAGATTCTCGCCACCACGAAGTCGACGAGGTCGGCCACGCTCTCGGCGCCGTGATAGAAGCCGGGAGACGCGGGCAGCACGACGGCCCCCGCCTCGTGGACGGCCTGCATGTTTTTCAGCTGCGGGAGGGAGAGCGGCGTCTCTCGCGGCACGACAACGAGCTTCCGCCGCTCCTTGAGATGCACCTCGGCGGCCCTGTGGATGAGGTTTTCGCCGACCGAGTGCGCGAGCGCGCCGAGCGTGCTGCCGCTGCACGGGCAGATCACCATCGCGGCGGTCAGAAACGAGCCGCTCGCGATCGGAGCCATGAGATTCTTGTAGTGGTGGTAATGGAGTCGGCCCGCCGTGGGCGGCGCGGCCCCGAGGAGCGTGTCGAGGCGAAAGGCATCGAGGTCGATCCGTCGGCCGAGTTCCTGCTCGATCACGGCCTGCCCCGACGGGCTGATCGCCAGATGGATCTCCCGATCGGCTGCGAGCAGCACTTCGAGCAGCCGGGCGGCGTAGGGAGCGCCCGACGCGCCCGTGATGCCGACGACGAGCGGCAACTGGCCGGAGGGGGTCATGCGGTCGCGCTCCCCGCCCGCGTCGCGATCGTGAGCGTGGCGATTCCGAACGTGAGCGGCACCTGCTCGACGCGGTCGAAGCCCGCGGCCCGGACGAGCGCTGCCAGTGCATCCCCCGACGGAAACTCCTCGACGCTTTTGTTCAGATACGTGTAGGCGTCGGACGCGTTGCGCGCCACGGCGTTGCCGATCAGCGGCAGGATGCGGCGGAAGTACCAGAGATAGAAGCCACGGACGAGCCTGTTCGTGGGCAGTGAGAATTCGAGGATCGCGAGCCGGCCGCCGGGCACGAGCACGCGGGCCATCTCGCCGAGGCCGCGGGAAGTGTCGGCAATATTACGGAGGCCGAAGGCGACCGTCACGAGATCGAACGACCGGTCGGGGAAGGGCAGGGCCATCGCGTCGGCCTCCACCCACTCGATCGACCTCCCTGCCCGGGCGGACTTCTCGGCGCCGCGGTCGAGCATCGGCCGGCAAAAGTCACTCGCCACGATCCGCACGTCGGGGCCGGCCTTGGCGGCGTAGGCGAGGGCGAGGTCGCCCGTGCCGGTGCAGCAGTCGAGGATCGCCCCGGCAGCCGGCGGCGGAGCCCGGGAGACCGTGACGTGCCGCCACCAGACGTCGATTCCGCCGGAGAGCAGCCGGTTCACGAAGTCGTATCGCGGGGCGATTTCGGCGAACATCCCGCGCACTTTCGCCCCGCTCTTGTCGACGGCGGAGGGAGCCTGTTCCATGATGGTGGTGGCTGCGGGCATGCGTTGAAAGGAAATCCTGTGCGCTGGCGATTTTACGACACGTTTCATGGTATGCCCGAGGGGGCCTGTGCGGGAGGGATCGCCGTCGTCATCGACGTGCTCCGGGCTTCCACCACGATCGTGACAGCTCTGTTTCACGGGGCATCGAGCGTTTTGCCGGTGCTGGGCGTCTCGGACGCCAAGGCAGCCGCGGCCCACGGCGGCAGGCTGCTGGGGGGAGAACGCGGCGGCGTCCGGATCGAGGGTTTCGACCTCGGCAACTCGCCGCTCGAATACACGTCTGATCGTGTTCGCGGCCGCTCGGTCGTGATCACCACGACCAACGGCACCGCGGCCCTCCATGCATGCCGCGATGCCCGCGAAGTCCTGATCGGCGCGATCGTGAACCGCACCGCCGTGGCTGACGCGGTGCGGCGGCTCGCGCGGCATGGCGACCATATGCACCTCGTCTGCGCCGGCACCGACGGGGCCGTCTCGGGCGAAGACGTGCTCGCTGCGGGGGCGATTCTCGACGCGGCGAGCGCCGCCGGCCCTGACGACGTGCTCGATCCCGCCGCCCTCGCGGCCCGCGCGTTCTTCCGCCGCGTGGCGGCCGGCGGCGACGTACAAGCCGCCCTCGTCGCCGAGTTTCGCCAATCTCCCGGCGGCGCCAATCTCGTCGACCTCGGCATGCAGGCCGACCTTGAAGCATGCGCTGCGATCGACTCACTCCCGCTCGTGCCCCGCTACGACCACGCAACCAGCCGCCTCATTGAAATGGTGCCTGGCACCAAATCTGGGTAAGTTATCTGGCTCGTCTTTACCCAGTTTCACCAAATTTGGTGCCAGGCACCGATTTCATGGAAAAGCAGAACGATCAATCGCGGATGGACCGGATCGTGTCGCTGGCGAAGCGGCGCGGCTTCATCTTTCAGTCGAGCGAGATCTACGGCGGTCTGAACGGCTTCTGGGACTACGGTCCCCTCGGCGTGGCCCTCAAGCGCAACCTCAAAGACGCCTGGTGGCACGACATGGTGGCCGGCCACGACGAACTGGCCGCACCCGCCGGGGCCCCCGAGGCCTACGAGATGGCGGGCCTCGACTGCACGATCATCATGCACCCGCAGGTCTGGAAGTGCTCCGGCCACTTCGATCTCTTCCACGATTGGATGATCGACTGCCGCGAGTCGAAGAAGCGCTACCGCTACGACCACTTGAGCGGCCGGTTCGCGAGCCACCGCGGCAAGCAGGTGTTCGTCGTCACCGATGCCTCGGGCGACGAGGCCCAGCCCGCCCTGACGGCCAAAGCCCAAAAGTTCTTCGGCCTGCGGGCCAAGCAGATCGAGGAGATCGAGTGGGCGGGCGGCCTCACGGGGCTGTCGGCGGCCGTGGCGGCGGGCACCACGACGCTTGCCGCGGTGCTCGGGCCCGACGCCTCCGAGCCCGGCACGCTCACCGACCCGCGTGAGTTCAACCTCATGTTCGAGACGCGGATCGGGGCGATGGCCGGCGACGACGACCGGGCCTTCCTGCGGCCCGAGACGGCGCAGGGCATCTTCATGAACTTCAAGAACGTGCTCGACACGTCGCGGGTGCGCGTGCCGTTCGGGATCGCCCAGATCGGCAAGAGCTTCCGCAACGAAATCACGCCGCGGAACTTCACGTTTCGCTCGCGCGAGTTCGAGCAAATGGAGATCGAGTTTTTCTGTAAGCCTGCCGACTCGGCGGCGTGGTATCGCTACTGGCGCGACCGGCGCTGGAAGTGGTACCT
>JBAXUY010000184.1:0-5163 GCA_037129475.1 Planctomycetia bacterium
TTCATCGTGGTGGCCCGCGAGATCCGCCGGCTCGCCGATCAGACGGCGGTGGCCACGCTCGACATCGAGCGGCTCGTGGAGCAGATGCAGCAGGCCGTGACGGCGGGAGTGGAGCAGATGGGGACGTTCGCGGGCGAAGTGAAGGAAGGCGTGGAGCGGGTCAACGCGATCAGCGCGCAGTTCTCCGACGTGATCGACAAGGTGCAGGGCCTGACCGGCCGGTTCGAGCACGTGAACGAGGGGATGAAGGCCCAGGCGTCCGGGGCTGCCCAGATCACCGAGGCCCTCGTGACGCTCACCGACGGCTCCCGGGCCGCCGCCGAGGCGCTCCGCGAATTCAAGGACGCCTCGCAGCACATGGTGCGGAGCGTGACGGGCCTCACGGAAACCGTGAGCCACTTCACGCTGGAGTAGGGACGGGGCTCCAGCCCTGTCCGTCGCCCACGTAGGGACGGGGCTCCAGCCCTGTCCACCAAACACGTAGGGACAGAGCTCCAGCCCTGTCCACCAAAGTCTACCGACAGGCCTGGAGGCCTGTCGCTACGGGCCTGTCGCTACATCCTGGCAATCTGGGCAAGCCCCGCCCTTGCTGCCGATTCCGGCCCATGTGCCGGAAATTCTCATGCTAGCGATCGCGGGGGGTCGATCACTCCTGACGATCATGCCGGTTTTTCGGCGCGGGGTCTCTCCCCGCCCGGGGCACCGGCAACCGTCAGGGATGCGACTTCGATGAGCAAACACATCGCCAACCGCTTCGCGAAACGTGCCGCCGCCCGCCGCCGTGCGATCAGGCGCAAGGCCGCAGCCTGGAAGCAGCGGGCCCGCCGGGCCCTCACGCTGTTGATCGTGTCGGGCGGGATGATGGGCTCCGCGGCAGGGATTGCGGAGGCCCAGATGGGCGGTATGGGCCAGGCGGCGATGGCTCCGACGGGTGGCCTCGTGAATCGAGCGGTCACGCGGTTGCAGGATCTCGAGGCCAACGGCCCCGGCTGGCTGTATTACGGCATCAACGCGGCCGATCGCGGCCTCGGCTACAACGGCTCCTACATGACGCTCGGCGGCTACATCCCCTACGCCGAGGACGACCTCGGCGGCCTGTGGGCAGCCGACCTGCGGGGCCATTTCTCGGAATACGGTGGCTTTTTCTCGAACGTAGGTGCCGTGCGCAAGCAGTTCATCGGCGGCACGCTGCTCGGCATCGGCGTCTACTGGGACTACGACGGCGACCAGAATCAATACGAGCTCCGCAACATCCCGTGTGGCACGAGCCAGTTCGGCCAGTTTGGGCATTCGTACAATCAGGTGGGCATCAGCGGCGAGTGGCTCACCGACTACGGCAACCTGCGGAGCAACGGCTACATTCCCGTCGGCTCCACCGCCTACACGGCCGGTGCTCCTGGGACGCCCTTCTATCAGAACTACGTGATGTGCCAGTATGGCCTCGACTCGGCCCTCACCGGGGCCGATCTCGAGGTCGGCGCATACGTTCCCGGCCTCTCCGACTGGGCGGGCATGGTCAGTGTGGGCGGCTATGCCCTCGGCAACTCGCGATACAATTGGTATTCGGGCACGCAGGCGACCAAGGACGTGGTGCCGTGGTTTGGCGGTGTCTACACCCGCCTCGACATGACCTTCGCCAAGAACTGGGACTTCTCGCTCCAGGCCAACAACGACAGCTACTTCGACTGGACGGGCTTCGCGCGGCTCACGTACCGCATGGGCGGCAGCCGCCGGCGCAACGTGCCCGACCAGATGGAGCAGCCGATGATGCGCAACGAGCACATCGTGCGGGCGCACCAGACCCCGATCGTGGCGATCAACGAGACGACCGCAGAGCCGTGGCGGGTGATTCACGTCAATAATGCGGCCGCGTCCGGCGGCAATGGCACCGCCGAGAGCCCCTACACGACGATCGCCGCCGGTAACGCTGCCGCCACGAACCCCTACGACGTGGTGCTGGTACATGCCGGCAATGCCACGTACGCCCAGACGGCGGCGTTCACGCCGCTGGCGCCGCAGCAATTCCTGATCGGCGACGGCGGGCAGTTCTGCCTCGCGAGCTGCTGTGGCCCGATCAACATCACGTCGGGCACGACGCGGCCCACGCTCTCCAATCCCTCAGGTCCGAGTGTGCTGCTCGACGGAGGCCTGACGACGGCCAACTTCATCGTCAGGGGCTCGCGGGTGGGCGTGCAGGCCGGCCCGGGCCTGTTCGTCGGCGACACGGCGACCGTCTCGAACTACTCGATCCTCGGCAGCAACGTGTCGGGCCAGCCTCAGACGGGCATCGAGTTGCTCAACACGCGCGGCACTGTAAACGTAACAAACACGCTCGTGCAGAACATGACCGACGTCGGGATTCGAGTGAACGGCGTCGATCCGGCCACAGGCAACGCTCCGAACCTGTCGTTCCAGGGATCCGTGGTCAACACAGGAACAGCAGGCGGTGGTACGTCGCCGATCATCGAAGTGAAGAAACCATTGGGTGGCGGCGGAGGCGCGATCAACATCGCCGCCGGCGCAACACCTGCCGCCTACACGCAAGGCGCCTGCCCCGACCTCCTACCGGTCACGGTACCCAATCTCATCAACGACAACGGTGGTGGCGGGATCGTCGTCCAGAACAGCGATTCCAAGGTGACGATTGATAACGTCACCCTCACCAACTCGATCGGCACGGCCGTCACGGTCGAGGGCAGCGGCGGCTCGGTGAAGATCGGCACGAACGGCCCCGCCACGATCACGTCGCCCAACGGCGGCAGCATCCTTGTGAAGAACGGCGCCACCGACTTCATCTACAAGGGCTCGATCACGAACACCAAGGGCAAGTCGGTGAACGTCGACGGGATCACCGGGGGCAGTGTCACGGTGACCAATCCCTCGGGCCAGTCGACCGACACGGGCGACGGCATCGTCGTGCAGAACGTGCAGGCACCGTCGGGCAATGTTGTGATCGAGAAGTTTGACGTGGCCAGTTCCCAGCAGGGCATCCTTGTCCAGAACAACACGTTCGCCCCCGGTACGTCGGCCACGTTCAACGACATCAACATCACGAAAGCAACGACGGCCGGCGTGCAACTCGTGAACAACACCGGGGCCGTCAACCTCAATAACGTCAACATCACGCTCTCGGCGGCGAATTCGAATAACGCCGTCGGCCTGCTCGCGGTCGATAACGACACGATCAACATGACCGGCAGCAACAAGGTCGCGGTCGAGGGCAATGCGGCCGTGAGCATCACGAACAACGCTGCCATCACCGACAATACGACGCTCCTCTTCACCACGGTGTCGTCGTCGAACTCGCCGACCAATGGCGTGCTGTTGAGCGGCGTCGACGGTACGTTCAACGCCGATTCGATCACCGTGACGAAGTCGGGCGGGGTCGGCGTCTTGATCCAGGACACGCAGACGGGCCTCACGATGACCGTGCCGAGCGTCACAGTGACAGGCGGCGGGGGCGGCGGGATCTCGCTCCTGAACGTGAATCAGGGGGGCGCCGGCAGCCCGATCGTGAACCTCGGCGTGGTCACGCTGCAGACGACAGGCGGCACGGGCCTCCTCGTTCAAAACACGACCGGCCCAGGCGCCGCCAACGGCCTCGTGCAGATCACGGGCGGCTCGATCGCGGCCACCAACGGGTCGGCGATCCAGGCCAAGAACGCCAACCTCGACGTCAGCCTGTCGACTGTCTCCTCGGCCAACGCGACGGGCGCCGGCGTCTCGCTGATCGATTCCGATTCCACGACCGGCTATCCCGGCGTGCAGATCGGCACCACCACGATCACGTCGCCGGCCGGCTTCGGCATCTACCTGCAAGGCAATCCGCCGATCGGCGGCGGGGCCGGGGTGTTCGCAGCGTTTGGCCTGGTGTCGATCACGAACGCCGGCAACGTGGGCATCTTCGCCGAGAACACCAACGCCCAATTCAGCGGAGCCACGATCACGGGCGGCGCCACCGACGCCATCTCGCTCTTCGCCGGCGCGGCGGAGACCACCACAGTGCAGATCGCCGGATCTACGATTAACGGGGCGGCCGGTGACGGCATCGGCATCCAGACCGCCGGCGGCGGTACTGTGAATGCCACGGTCACGGGCAACCGGATCACCGTCGTGGGCTCGTCGCTCAACGCTGTGAACGCGGTCGGCTCGACGATTGGCGTAAACATGTCGGGCAACAGCGGCGTGGCAACCGCGGCGCCGGGCGCCGGCAAGATCGTGATGAACAACGGCGCCGGCGGCACGTTCAACGTGTCGCAGACGTCGTCGATCGGGCCTCCGGCGGTGACGATCGGCCAGGCGATCAGCAGCGAGAACGGCTCGCCTGGCACCGACATCACGACGATCACCGGCGTGCTGACCGAAGGTCAGATCATCCCGACGCCGTAGCCCACAGACTCCGCTCGGCTCATACCCGGGCGACCGTCTTTGCGGTTGCGAGTGCGGAGGTGTGGCCTGCGGCGGTGGTCTTGGTGGCGGTGATGGGCGCACCGGCGAAGACGCTGGCAGTGACGCCTGCGACGTTCTGCTGGGCGAGGGTCATGGTGAACGTGCCTGCGGCACCCGTGGCCGTGAACTTGCCGAGATAGAGGCGTCCCTGGGCGGAGCCGGTGTAGACGTGGACGACGTCGCCATTGGTGAG
Organism: Planctomycetia bacterium; assembly: GCA_037129475.1. GTDB lineage: Bacteria > Planctomycetota > Planctomycetia > Pirellulales > UBA1268 > RGVT01. Next base: position 4,643 of record JBAXUY010000184.1, read on the forward strand.
CCCGGTGAAGGTCACCGTGAGCAGGCCGTTGGTGGCGACGGCGGTGGAGCGGGTGGCGGTGCCGATGACGGGAGCGACGGCATTAGGATTCAAGACGCCGCCGAGCCGGTTGACGTTCATGGCGTTGCCGGCGATCTGGGCGAAGGCCCCGGCGAGCACCTCGACGCCGTAGCGGCCGTTGGATTCGAGGGTGTTGGCGTTCTGTCGGAGGCTGGCATCGGTGGCGTTTCGATCGCCGCCCACGACGAGCGTGCCGGAGGTCACCTGCACGCCGCTGCCGGTGTTGCTCGAGATCGTGTTCTTGGTGAGCGTGGCCTTGGCATTCCCGAGGGCGAGGACGCCGGCCCCGCGGTTGGAGGTGATCGTGTTGCTGGCGAGGGCCGTGGAGACGTCGGTGCCGGAGAGTTTCACGCCGGCGTTGTCGTTGGCGACGTTGGCGGTGCCGTTGCCGAGAATCACGTTGTTCTGGATCGCGATCCCGGTTCCGGTGGAGGAGACCCAGACGCCGTTGGTGGCGTTGC
>JBAXUY010000185.1:0-5043 GCA_037129475.1 Planctomycetia bacterium
TGCCCACGATCGGTATCGGCGCGGGGCCGCACTGCGACGGCCAGGTGCTCGTCTACCACGACCTCGTCGGCCTGTCGCTCGACCGCGTGCCGAAGTTCGTGCGCGGCTACGCCGACGCGAAGATGCAGATCGCCGAGGGCCTCGCCAGTTGGAAGCACGACGTCGAGTCGGGCCGTTTCCCGGGTTCCGCCGAGACGCTCGCGTAGCGGGGTCGCTACCCGCCTGCGACTCACGCCCGACTGGGGCGTCGACTACCGACGCCGCCGCGCGAGCGTCTCGGACGGCAGCTCGCCGAATCGCTTGGCGTACTCGGCCGTGAGCGTGGCCATGCGGTGCATGCCGCAGCCCTTCGCGATCTCCGCCACGGTCGCCCCCTCGGGAGCCCCGAGCAGCCGGTCGCGGATGAGGTCGAGCCGCTGGTCGCGCAGCCACTGCATCGGTCCGACGCCCAACAGCGTCTGAAATGCGAGTTGGATCGTGCGGGCCGAGCGGCCGCTCCACGCCTCCATGTCGGCAAGCGTCACGCGGCCGCCGATCGTGGCCCGGATCCGCTCGAGCAGCGGCTCGAGATCGAGGGCTCGTGACGGCGGACCTGCGAGCCGGTCGTCGAGCGCGAGTTCCGGGGTGAGCATCATCACGACGGTCCGCAGGATCACGTCGTCGATGCCGGCGGCCACGAGTCGTGCAGCATCACAGTCGAACGCGTCGATCGTCGCGCACAGCCCGCGGATCACCGGTAGCCAGTTCACGCCGGGAGCATGCATGGAGAGTGTGCGCGTGGTGTGCGTATCGAGCGAGAGTGTTCCTTGGCGGCTGCCGAGCATGCCCGCAGCCGTGCGGCGCAGGGCCGACTCACGGATGTCGAAGCGGAGAAACGCGCCTGTCGTCGATTCGGCCGCCACACGCTCCCCGGCGGGGATGAAAAACGCGTGGTGCGGGCTCGCCCAGTCGTACCGGCGGCCGGCGGCACGGAGGACGGTCGTGCAGGTTCCAAACGGGATCACCACGGCAAGCCGGTCGCTCACGTGGCTCGTGGTCTTCGGGCTGCTCGCACCGGCGAGCAAGGTGACCTCGGGGATCGGTACCGGCCGGAGCTTGATCCGGAAGTCGCGCCCCGGACCGATCGCGTCAAACTGGGACGGCGCGTCGGGTAGCCGGGCGAGAAAGTCGCCGCATGTCCGGACGTGGTCGAACGATTTTGCCGTTGCCCTGCCGAACGGCAGCGGAGGAAGGTTGAGCGGCGAGACCATGGCGACGTCGGGTTGATGCGGCAGGCAGGAGGGCCTGCGACACGTGGCGAGAGCCCAACCGGTTGTACACTCCCGCGTCGACCGTCACCTACGGCAGGACGACTTCGTCGGAGATCACGACCGGCTTGCTCGCCGAGACGGCGCCAGCCGGCATCGGACCGGGTGAGCCGCCGGGGCCGACGGGCAGGGATGGAGCACCGACGCCTCCGACAGGCGCGCCGCCCATGGGCATGCCGCCCTCGACCACGGCGCCCTGGCAGTCGTTGCAGCCGCCGGCAACGCCGGCCGGCATGGCCCCCGCCGACTGGCAGCAGTCGGCGGTCTGGCCGCACGGCCGCATGGCCGGAGCGCCGACGGGTGCGATGGCGGCGCCCGGTGGCGTGAAGCCGGGCGGATAGTGCCCGAAGCACTTCTCGTATTTCCACACCTCGAGGGCGATGTAGCGCTCGTTGAGCGTCTTGCAGCCGCCGGAAGCCGTTGCCGCAAGCACCGCGCCGCCCACGAGCATGATGTGTCCGAGATTGGTGATCCGCATCGCACAGTCTCCGTCGTCGCGCCGCCTGAGAGGCGGCTGGATAGGTACGGCGTCGTGCGATTCGCCGCGACGCCTGGCAACCCTACCCCACCACGGATGCGCGGCAAGAAAAAAACCGGGCCCGAGTCACGGCCCGACGACGGTCGATGGAAAACTGTGCGGATCGTGCGGAGGACGACTCCCTGCCCGCCGCCACACGGGCGTCTCGCCCTGTGCGTCAGCCCTTGCGATGGCGGATCCGGGCCCGCATGCGCCGCTTCTTCTGGCCGAGTTTGCGCCTGCCCTTGCCGGTCTTCTTGACTCCCATGCTGTACTCCACGGTCGAAAATGGCCCGAAGAAATTCCGGACTCTCAGGCCGCAGTTGTAGAATGCCTCCGCCGCGGCTGGCAAGGACGCATGACCGCGCCGGCCCCGCTGCCCGGGCTTGTGCCGTCGTCGAACCCCCGCCCCATGATCGTCTTCTTTCCAACGTATGCGACACGGGAACCCGAGGGGGGGCGGTGGCGGGCCGTCGTCGCGGGCATGGTCACCCGTCCGCTGCCGCTTCGCAGCCGACGTCGCACGATGGCCATGGCGGTGCTCAAACGCCTGCTCGATCTCGACGAGGAGCAGGCAGACTCGTCCGTTTTTCAGCGCCGGGCCGAGGCATTTTTGTTTCAGCGCGTCGCCGGCCAGTCCGTGCGCGTCGCCGTCGGCGGCCGCGTCTACGACGTCGGCCAGACCGATCGCACCGGCCACTTCCAGGCCGTGATCGACGTCGACGATGCGCAGGTGCACGAGGCCACGAGCCGCTCGGGCCCCGACGGTCGCTGGATCGCCTACGAGGGCCTCACTCCGGACGGTGACGAGGCCGAGACCACACCGACACCCGGCGGCCGCGTGCACTTGGTCGACGCAGCGGGGCTGTCGGTCATCTCCGACATCGACGACACCGTGAAGGAGACGAACGTCGCCAACCGACGCGAGCTCCTGGCCAATACATTCATTCGTGAGTTTCGCGCCGTGCCGGGCATCGTCGACATCTACCGCGACTGGCAGGCCCGTGGGACCGCCTTTCATTACGTGTCGGCGAGCCCCTGGCAATTGGCCGAATGCCTCGAAGGATTCCTGGGCACCGTCGGCCTCCCCGCCGGCTCGCTCCATCTCAAGCTCTTCCGCCTCAAGGACTCGACCCCCCTGGGCCGGCTGCCGTCTCGGAAGCGCTCCAAGCGGCGCACGGTCGAACGCATCATGGAGGAGTTTCCCGGCCGGCGGTTCCTGCTCGTCGGAGATTCCGGAGAGCGGGATCCGGAGGTGTATGCGGCCGTGGCGAAGCGGCGGGGCGAGCAGGTGGCGGGGATCGTGATCCGCCAGGTCGACGGCAAGGCGTCGCGTGAGAAGATCCGCTCCAGGCTCGACCGTCTCGCACGGCGGCTGCCGGCGGGATGCCTCACGGTGTTCACCGATCCCGACGAACTCGCGGCCTGTTTTCGTGCGGCACGGCAGCGGGCAGGGGATCGTGCCGACGGCGTCGGGCATGCTCCATGATGCTGCGCGAGCGCCTGCAAAAAGCCTGGTATCGGGCCGTCACGTATCGCGTGCCCCGCTGGCGGCGGACGCCGGACGAGATCGCGGAGGCCGGCTTCACGAGCCAGGACGGTCAGGATCTGTTCGTGTTCGAGCGGCTTGGCGGGAAGACGAACGGGGTGTTCTTCGAGGTTGGAGCGTTCGACGGCGTCACGTTCAGCAACACCTGTGCACTGGAGCGTCGCTTCGGCTGGACGGGCATCGCGGTCGAGCCTTCGCCGACCGCATTCGCCCGGTTGCGAAGCAATCGTGCGTGCACCGTCGTCAATGGATGCATCGCCTCCGCTCCCGGCACGGCGCTGTATCTGCACATCGAGGGGTGCGCCGCGATGCTGAGCGGCATCGTATCCGGCTACGACGCGCGCCACGTGGCCAGGATCGATCGCGAGATGCGGGCCGGAGGCGGCGAGCGGCGGGAACTGCACATGCCCTGTTTCACCATCGAGGGTCTCGCCAGCGGCCACGGCATCACACGCATCGACTACCTCAGCATCGATACCGAGGGCGGGGAACTGGCGATTCTCGAAAGCGTCGATTTCTCGCGGCTGGACGTGAACCTCATCACCGTGGAAAACAATTACGGTGACCGGCGATTCCGTGCCGTGCTCGGCCGGTCGGGCTTTCGCCTGATCGCGAAGATCGCCCGCGACGAGGTCTACCAGCACACGCGGTATCTGCCGCAGGCATCGACGGCGACCGCCGGGTGCCGGTAGGCACGCTCGCGGACGGCGTTCAGGACCCCTCGAAGGCGTTCTGAAAGTGCTCGACCTGGGGCCGGCCCTCGGGTCCGTCGAACGTGACGGTCACCACGTCGATCCGCACCGAGCAGTCTTCGAGCCGGTGGCGGCGGATGTAGGCGGTCGCGAGTTGGGCCACGCGACGCTGCTTCTGATGGCCGATCGTCTCGGCGGGATGCCCGTGCGCGGTGTTGCTCCGGGATCGCACCTCCACGAACACGACCGTGCGGCCATCGAGCGCCACCAGATCGATGTCGCCCCGGAGGATCCGCTCCCGCGTGGCGACGATGCGGTAGCCGATGCTCCGCAGATACTTCGCCGCCTCCGCCTCCCCGCGGTGCCCGAGCGTGTCACGAGACGGACGCATTCAGAGCACCTGCACCCCGGGCAAAACCGGCTCCGAGCGGCAAAAGTCGCTCCCTTCGCGAGTCCTTGCGGATTGTCGCGTGGGCCGCAGCGGCCCAAGGCTCCTCGAGCGTTCGCCGACCCCTCGCCTCCCCGGTCGTTCAGAGGAAGGAATTCTTGAAATGACCACCGGACGGCGTCAGGCCTTGGCCGTGGCGGGCTTCTTTGCCGTCTTCTTGGCCGGGCCTGCTTCGGCGACGTCGTCCCGCTTCTCGCGGAGCCGCACCGCCTTGCCGACCCGGTCGCGCAGGTAATACAGCTTCGCCCGGCGCGACACGCCCGACCGCTTCACCTCGATCTTCGCGATCTTGGGCGAGTGGAGGGGAAACTTCCGCTCCACGCCCTCGCCGGCGACGATCCGGCGGACGGTGAACATCTCGCGGCTGCCCGACCCGCTGCGGGCGATGACGACGCCGTTGAAGATCTGGATCCGCTCCTTCTCGCCTTCGAGAATTCGCGTGTGCACGTCGACCGTGTCGCCGATGGCGAACGCATCTGGCTGGGGCTTGAGGCTCGAGGCTTCGACATGGGCGAGGATCTTCTGGCTCA
>JBAXUY010000186.1:0-5043 GCA_037129475.1 Planctomycetia bacterium
CCGACTCGGCGGCGTGGTATCGCTACTGGCGCGACCGGCGCTGGAAGTGGTACCTCGATCTCGGGCTCACGGCAGGGAAGCTCCAGCTCCGCGAGCACGACAAGGACGAACTCTCGCACTACTCCGTCGGCACCGCCGACATCGAGTATGCGTTTCCATTTCTTGCCCCGGGCGAGTTCGGCGAACTGGAGGGGATCGCGCACCGCGGCGACTTCGACCTCCGCAGCCACATGGAGGGCAAGCTCGTGCGCCAGGATGGGGCGCTCGTGCTCGAAATGGGCCCGGACGGCAAACCGCGGCACAAGGGGAGCGGCAAGGATCTGTCGTACTTCGACGACATCACGCGGGAGCGCTACGTGCCCCACGTGATCGAGCCCTCGGCTGGCGCCGATCGGGCCGTGCTTGCGTTCCTCTGCGACGCCTACCACGAAGACGAGGTGCCCGACGAAGACGGCAAGCCGCGGAGCCGCACCGTACTCAAGCTGCATCCGAGATTGGCGCCGCTCAAGGCCGCGATCCTGCCGCTCGTGAAGAAGGACGGCATGCCCGAGGTGGCAATCGACCTCTACCGCCAGCTCAAGCGGCACATGCCCTGCATGTACGACGAGAAGGGATCGGTGGGCCGCCGCTACGCCCGGCAGGACGAGGCCGGCACTCCCTGGTGCCTGACAATCGACGGCCAGACGCTCTCCGACAAGACCGTCACACTCCGCGACCGCGACTCGCTCGTACAGACACGGGTGCCACTCGACGGCGTGGTCGAGATGCTGCGGGACAAACTTCGTTGATACCATCGCTCGCGACCGTATGTTCGCTCGACGCGTCACTCGAGACGATTCTCGAGGACTATGCGGCGGGCCACTGCGACGCGATCGACCTGTGGCTCGGACACGCCGAGGGGTTTCTCCAGACGCACGGCGTCGCGGCCCTGAAGGAGCGGTTTGCGCGTCACGGGATCGCCCCGGTGGCGGCCAGCTTTCAGGGCGGCCTGCTCACGAGCCAGGGGGAGGCCCGGCTCGAGCACTGGAAGCATTTTGAAGCGCGGCTGCCTGTCCTGTGCGACCTCGGCATTCCGGTGCTCGTGATCGCTGGCGACGCGTTTGGACCACTCTCGCCGCAGGATCTCGGCCGGCTGTCGATGAGCCTCGCCGAAGCGGCGAAGCGGGCCGCCGACGCCGGCGTGAGGCTTGCGCTCGAATTCGATGCCCGGGCGAGCTTCCCGAACAACCTCCAGTCGGCCGTGGCCCTCGTCGAGGACGTTGGCTCGCCGGCCCTGGGCATCTGCCTCGACTGGTTCCACTACACGGTCGGCCCGAGCAAGCCGCTCGATCTCGGCCTGCTTTCGGGCGACAACCTCGCTCACGTGCAACTCTCCGACATCGCCGACGTGCCGCGGGAGATGGCGAGCGATGCCGATCGCATCCTGCCCGGCGAGGGTGCGTCGCCGCCCGACGATCTGCTCCGCCGGCTCGCGGAGATCGGCTATCGGGGCGCGGTGGCCGTCGAACTCCACAACCCCGCGCTGTGGCGGGTGCCCCCGCGGCAGTTCGGCGAGATCGCGATCACGGCACTGCGGAAGTTGCTCGGGGTGGCTGCGTAGGGACAGGGCTCCAGCCCTGTCCGCCGACCCCCGTAGGGACAGGGCTCCAGCCCTGTCCGCCGACAGGCCTGGAGGCCCGTCGCTACGTTCGTCACTCATAGTCCTTGAGCAGATTGCTGCGGGCCTCGATCTCGTCGATCGGCCGCAGGTGTTTTTCCGCACCGGGCGGCAGGATCGAAAAGTGCCGGGCCCCGGTGAGCGCATCGACCACCCCGTGGCAGAAGCCGCGGTGCGTGACCCACAGGGCAGGATCGTAGCGGCGCAGATCGATCGCCACGGAGTAGGTGCGGAGCGTCTTGCGCCGTTTCTTGACATATTGCGGAAAGAAGGAGAGCGCGAGCTCGCGCAACGACCGGTAGATCGGGTCGCGGTAGCGGAGAAACGGGCTGTTGCTCTTTGAGATCGCGCCCCACGAGCGGCCCCGGCGAAAGAGCGCCACCACGTGATCGACGTCGCCCCGGGCCGCACCCATGTCCATCACGAGCGGCGGCTCGCCGGCGAGCCAGAGGGCGGCGGCCGCCACAAACGCCCCCTCCACGCAGTGGGCCTCACCGTGCCGCAGCACTTCAGCGACGCTCCGGGCGGTCGGGCCCTTGGTCTCCGCGTTCCAGCGCAGCGAATTGACGAAATCCTGGATTTGTCCCGGCGTTTTGAGGCCGGCCAAGCGGGCGGCCAGGCGTGGCTCGAGGCCGGGGAGGGGATCGGCAGAAGCCGGGCGTGGCATGGGCGCCGAATCCTCGCGAAAGAGGCTGGTGAAGGGATATGATTTCAGAGGGTTAAATCGCCAAATCTACAGGAGGCGGCAACGGATGTCCTCTGGCACGTGTCTTCGCTTGGCAGTGTGCGGGATCGCCGCGGGCACCGTGATGCTCCTACCGCGTGATGCCGGTGCGGATCCCTGTCATTCCCACCAGCCGGCGTGTTGCCCCGTGGTCATCGACCCGTGCGTCGGGGCGTGGCCGGCGTCCTGTTCGTATCAATCGTTCTACGGAACCGGCTGGAACCTGGGCGGCTGCGGGTTCGGCGTCACCCGCTACCGCAGTTTCACGCATGCGACGCCGGGATTCTGGTGCGGTTGGTCGTATCCCTGCGTGACGCCCATCTACGGCTGGGGCTGCAACCCGTTCCTGCCGCGCGTGTGGGCACCTCCCGTCGTGTGCTATCCGGGAGGTTTCGTGCCGGCCTTCGGACCGGTGGGCGTGTATCCGTTCCTCGGCTTCGGCGCTCGCGGCGGCACGACGATCATGCAGATCGGCCGGGGCCCCACGGTGCACGTGCGCCAGGTGGCGGCGGTCGCGAATGATCCAGTGCGGCCGAGCAATGCCGCCGCCCGCGATCGCGCTGCCAAGCTCGTGGCGACCGGCGACCAGCATCTCCGCGCCGCGCTCGCCGACCGCACGAAGTTGCAGCGGGCGCTCGATGCCTACCGACGCGCCGAGAAGATCGCGGCCGACCAGCCCGACACGTTTCTTCGCCAGGCGATCGTGCTCACGGCACTCGATCGCGCCGATGACGCGAAGACGGCCGTGCATCGGGCGATCGCGATCGATGGGCGGCTCGCTGAACAGGAGCCGGCAGCGGTGGCAGGCGCGGATCGTCTGCCGCCCGATCCGGTGTTTGGCGACCGGCCGCTCGGCGGGCCGTCGCTCTTGGCCGAACGCAGCGCCGGGCTCATCGGGGGCATCTTCGGTGCCGAGGCCGAGGACACCGACGGGCCGAACTGGATCGCCGACCGCTGGTCGCGTCGCTGGCAGGACGGCCGCGGCCTGATCGCCGCAAAGTAGGGACGGAGCTCCAGCTCTGTCCGTCAGCACGCCGTAGGGACGGAGCTCCAGCTCTGTCCGTCGACAGGCCTGGAGGCCTGTCGCTACGGCTTGACGCAAAGCATCGGCGTCGTGCCGATCTTTGCTGTGGCGACCTCCGTCGCCCGGAGTTGACCGGCCCTCCAGGCCTCACGCACGCCGTAGGGACAGAGCTCCAGCTCTGTCCGTCAGCACGCCGTAGGGACAGAGCTCCAGCTCTGTCCATCCGACAGGCCTGGAGGCCTGTCGCTACGTCAGCCGGCCGGTGGTGTGTATCCTTGTTGACACCATGCCTGCCACTCCCCCACTCTGCCCCCGGATCGACCTTGCCTCCGCCGACGGCCGGGCGCGGCTCGACGCCTTGCGACGCACGCTCGTGTCGCAGGGCGAGATGGTGAGCCCTGCCGGGCGTCAGCGCACGATCGACGTGTTCGGCGAGCCGCTCACGCCCCGCCAGGTGGTCGAGAAAATCTGCGCCGACGTGCGGGAGCGCGGGCTCGATGCCCTGCTCGATTACACGCGACGGATCGATCGGGCCGACGTCTCGCGCGACACGCTCCGCGTGCCCGCCGCCCGACTCGCCGCCGCTCATGCAGCAGTGGAGCCTGAGTTCCTCGCCGCCGTGCGGCGCATCCGTGAGCGCGTTCAGCGGTTTCAGCAGGCCGTGCTCACCCGTGACGTCGAGGTGAAGTTGCCGGGGGGGGGCGCACTCCGGCAGCGCTATCTGCCGCTCGACCGCGTGGGCGTGTGCGTGCCCGGCGGCGCCGCGGCGTATCCCTCCACGCTCCTCATGACCGTCGTTCCGGCGCAGGTGGCGGGCGTGCGCGAGATCGTGGTCGTGGCCCCCCCCACGAAGTTCGGCTCCGACAACGCCCATGTGCTCGCCACGTGCCACGAACTCGGCGTGACGACCGTGCTCCGGGCCGGCGGGGCGCAGGCCGTGGCGGCGCTCGCCTACGGCATCGAGGGCCTGCCGCGGGTCGACAAGATCGTGGGCCCTGGCAACCTGTTCGTGGCCCTCGCGAAGGAACACGTGTTCGGCGACGTGTCGATCGATTCGATCGCCGGCCCCAGCGAGATCGTGATCGTGGCCGACGGTCGCGGCAACGCCGAGTGCATCGCCGCCGACATGCTCGCGCAGGCCGAGCACTCGCCCGGTTCGGCGATCCTGCTCACGGCCGACGCCGGGCTCGCCGACCGCGTCGCGGCTGCGCTCGAAGCCCGCATGGCGACGCTCGAACGCGGCGATCTCACCCGCGACAGCCTCGCGCGGTTCGGGGCGATCGTCGTGACCCGGAGTGACGCCGAGTCGGCGGCGCTCGCCGACGAACTGGCCGCCGAGCACCTCTCGATCGACACGGCCGATCCCGAGGCGACACTGGCGACAATCCGCCACGCCGGCGCCGCGTTTCTGGGGCCGTACAGCCCCGTGGCGGCGGGCGATTATGCAGCGGGCCCGTCGCACGTGCTGCCCACCGGCGGCACGGCCCGGTTCGCGGAAGGCCTGTCGGCGAACTCGTTCCTCCGCGGCGGCAGCGTGATCAGGCTTTCGCAGCGCGACCTCGCCGACATCGCCGCCGACATTGCCACGATCGCAAACGTCGAGGGCCTCACCGCCCACCGCCGCAGCGTCGAAGCCCG
>JBAXUY010000187.1:0-5020 GCA_037129475.1 Planctomycetia bacterium
CGACAGGCCTGGAGGCCTGTCGCTACAGCGCTCGGAACGTTCGGCGGAGTCGGGAGGGTGGGCACGCGCAGACGAAGGGAGTCGTTGATGACTCTCCGGCGCCCGGACCGGAGGGCCGGGTCAGCACCAGCGGGCGGAGGCCCGCCAAGCACAGATCGGCACGATGCCGATGCTTTTCGTGAAACCGACCGCCCGTCCCACATCGGGGCGCGTCAGCGGTCGCCCGGCAGCACGAGCACGGGCGATACGCGGAGGATCAGCCGATAGAGGGCCGGGAGGATGAAGAGCGTGAACAGCGTGCTCGTGATCACGCCGCCGATCACCACCGTGGCCAGCGGCCGCTGCACCTCGGCGCCCGTGCCCTCCGACACGGCCATCGGGATGAATCCGAGGCTGGCGACGAGGGCCGTCATGATGATCGTCCGCAGGCTGGCTGCGGCCGTCTCCTCGATCGCCACGTCGCGGGCGGTGCCGCGGGCGAGTCGCTCCCGCAGGGCGCTCGCCACCACCATGCCTGAAAGCACCGACACGCCCGAAAGCGTGATGAAGCCCACGGCGGCCGAAATCGAGAGCGGCATGCCACGCAGCGCGAGCGCCCAGATTCCGCCCACGCAGGCGAACGGCACGCTCACGAAGAGCAGCAGCGTGTCGGCCACGTTGCGATAGGTGAGGTAGAGAAGTGCGATGATGAGCAGGAGCGCCAGCGGCACGACGATCGTGAGCCGCTTCTGGGCTCGCTGCATGTTCTCGAACTGACCGCCCCACTCGAGTCGGAACGTGCCGGCGGGGAGATCGACCTTTTCATCGATCGCGTGCTGTGCCTCGGCGACGAAGCCGCCCACGTCACGACCGCGCACGTTGCACTGCACGACGACCCGCCGCTCGCTCCACTCGCGGGTCACGAACTTGGGGCCGAGGATCGTCTCGATCGATGCGATCCGCTCCAACGGCACGCTTTCGCCGGCCGGGCCGCGCACGGGGATGTCGGCGATCGCGGCAGGCCCGCTCCGCAGGCTGTCGGGCAGCCGCACCACGACCGGAAACCGCAACTGCCCCTCCACGATCTGGCCCACCGCCTTGCCTCCGACGCTCTCCACGATGTCGAGCACCGCCTGCGCCGAGATGCCATAGCGGGCGATCTCATCCTGCTTGACGGCGATCTTCAGGATCGGCTGTCCGGCCACCTGCTCGGTCGCCACGTCGGCTCCGCCCGGCACGCCCCGCAGGATGGCGGCCACCTCGTTGGCCTTCGTCACGAGCGATTCGAGCTCCGTGCCGAACACCTTCACGGCGATGTCGGCCCGGACGCCCGACACCATCTCGTTGATCCGTTGCTCGATCGGCTGGGTAAACCAGATGATCTGCCCGGGAATGCCCTCGACGACCTTGTTCATCACCTCGACGAGGCCGGCCTGCGTCCGCGCCCGCTTCCACTCCTCGCGGGGCTTGAGCGCGATGAACATGTCGGTGGCCTCGATCGCGCCGGCGTCGGTGGCCACCTCGGGTGTGCCGGTGCGGCTCCAGACGTGGGCGATCTCCGCCGGAAACTCCTCGAGCAGGGCCTTCTCGATCCGCATGTTCATGCGGCATGACTCCTCGATGCTCGTGCCGGGCGCCCGGATGATGCCGAGCACGATGTCGCCCTCCGAGAGCTTCGGCACGAACTCCGTGCCGAGCGACGCCGCCCGCAGCACGGTGATGCCGAGGATCACGACGGCCGTCAGGGCGAGCGTGCCACGGGCTGCGAGGCAGCCACGGAGGAGCGGGCGGTAGATGGCCCGCAGAAGCTTCACGAGCAAAACGTCGTGGCTCTCCATCCGCCGCGGCAGGAAGATGCTCGACAGCACCGGCACCACCGTGAGCGACAGCACGAGAGACCCGATCAGGATGAACACGACCGTGAGCGCCATGGGGCGGAACATCTTCCCCTCGACGCCTTCGAGCGTGAGGATCGGGATGTAGACGATCATGATGATGAGCTGTCCGAAGCAGGCCGGTTTCTTCACGGCGTTGGTCGCCTCCTGCACGAGCTTCAGCCTCGCCGCCCCGGTCGCCCCGGGGTGGTGGCCGATCTTCTCGAGGATGCTCTCGATCACCACGACCGACGAGTCGACGACGATGCCGAAATCGATGGCCCCGAGCGACAGCAGGCTCGCGGCGATGCCCGCCTGCCACATGCCGATGAAGCCGCACATCATCGACAGCGGAATCGCCGTCGCCGCCACGAGCCCGGCCCGCAGGTTGCCGAGCATCACATACAGGATCACGACGACGAGAAACCCGCCTTCCAGGAGGTTTTGTCGCACCGTGGCGATCACGCGGTCGATGAGTTGCGTGCGGTCATAGACCACCTTCGCCTCAACGCCCTCGGGCAGCGTGTCGAGGAGCTTTTCGAAGCGGTCGCGAAGCCTCGTCGTCACCGCATAGCTGTTCTCGCCCATGAGCATGAAGCCGAGGCCGAGCACAACTTCCCCCTGGCCGCCGTAGGTCACCGCCCCCTTCCTGATCTCGTGGCCGATCACCACCTCGCCGACGTCGCGGATCCGGATCGGCACGCCGGCACTCGACGCGACTACGATCCGCTTGATCTGCTCGATGTCCACGGTACGGCCCACGCCGTAGACGAGCACCGCGTCGCCGGAGCGGTCGATCGACCCACCGCCGACATTGAAGTTGTTGCGCGGCACGGCCTCCACCACCTGGTCGAACGAGAGGTCGTATTTCCGGAGCAGGGCAGGGTCGACCCGGATCTGGTACTGCTTGTTGAGCCCGCCCCAGGCGTTCACCTCGGCCACCCCCGGCACGCTTCGCAGCGCCGGCTTGAGCGTCCATTCCTGCAGCGTCTTCGCGTCGGTCAAGCTCATGCCGCGCGGCACGAGGAGGTAGTGGAACACTTCGCCGAGACCGGTGGAGACCGGCCCCATCTCCGGTCGCTCCACGCCCGGCGGCACGGCCACGGTGCCGAGCCGCTCGTTGATGAGCTGCCGGGCGAAATAGATGTCGGTGCCGTCCTTGAACGTGACGATCACCACCGAGAGCCCGAACATGCTGGCACTTCGCAGCCCCTCGAGCCCCGGCATGCCCCCCATCGCCAGTTCGATCGGAAACGTGATCTGTCGCTCGATCTCCTCGGCCACCATGCCCGGCGCCACGGTGTTGATCTGCACCTGCACCGGCGTCGTGTCGGGAAACGCATCGACCACGAGCCTGTTGACGGCCACCCAGCCCACGAGACACACGACCGCCGCCCCCGCGAGCACCGCGATCCTGTGCGACAACGACCAGGCAATGATTTTTTCAAGCATGGGAAGCTACGCCACTGCGCACGGATACGGGAGGCGAGGGGCTACCCCTGCCGTTGAGACGGCGTATGTGACCAGCGGAGCCATGGATGGCGCAGCGCAGGCACATCCGAGTGAGCGGAGGGCTGGAGGCCCATAGCGAACGTCCGGCGAGGCGGCACGGGGAAGCCCCGAGCCGGCTTGGGCGAGCAGACGAAAGCCCGGCAAGGCGAGCGCGCTCACAGCTCCCCGCGCTCCATGCGCTCGAGCAGAATCTGGCTCTTGAGCACGTGGCTCCCCGCGGCGACGACGTGGGTGAGCGGCTGGCCATCGGCAGCGTCGACGATCTCCACGAAGTCGCCCTCCTGCACGCCGGGCTGCACGGGACGGGCCATGAACCTCGCCTCGCCGCTCGGCACGAACACCACCCAGCGGCTGCCGTCCCACTGCACGCTCTGCCGCGGCACCACCACGGCGGTGCCCCGACGGTCGATCTCGATCCGGCCGGCCCCGAACGTGTTGGCCCGCAGGCCCCCGGCCGCCGCGAGGGACTCGGCGACGTTTTGCACCTCGGCCCGCACCTGGAGCGTGCGCGTTTCTTCGTTCACTTCGGTGCTGATCCACGTGATGGTGCTCGCGTATTCCTCGGTCGACCCGTCGGGACGGAACGTCACCCGCTGCCCGATCGCGACCTTGTCGGCGTCCTCCTTGCTCACGTTGAGCACGAGCAACATCGTGGAAACGTCGGCGACCTCGAAGATCGGCTTCGCGGCCTCGATCACCTCGCCGACCACCGCCTCACGCCCCACCACGATGCCGTCGAAGGGAGCGTACAGCGGCAGCAGGTTCGACGTCAGGCGATCACCCGGCAGCGCGGCGGCGAACGCGGGCGGCAGCCCGAGCGTGCGAATGCGCGCCGCCCGGGCATCGTCGTCGAGCGGCTCGAAATCGGCGACCGAGATGTCGAACCCGAGGTTCACGAGGGACTGCTCGGCGTTCACGAGATGATTCCGGGCCTCACGGAGCGACGCCCTCGCCTCGCGGAGCTGCCGGCCCATCACCGCACTTTTCACCTCCTCGAAAATCGCAAGTTGCTCGCGTCGGGATTCGTGCACGACGAGCGCGTTGAGAAACTCCGCCTTCAGCCGCCCCACGTCCTGGCTGTCGATCACGAGCAGCACGTCGCCGCGCCGCACGTGGTCACCGAGATGCTTCTCCACCCGCCAGATGCTGCCCGGCACGCGGGTGGAGAGCTGCGCGATCCGCCGCTCGTCGTAGGCGACCACGCCGTTGACGACGAGTTCGCTCACCATCGCCCGCGTCTCGACCGGCGCGACCTGGATCCCCGTGCGTTCGAGCGCTTCCTGCGACCGGAACTGGACCGTGCCATCGGAAGCGGCCGTCGTGGACTGCGTCGCCTCCGCTCCGGGAGCCGCGGCATGATCGACAGGAGCCTCGTGATGGCCGCCCGAGTGGCCGCCCAGTCCGAACGACCAGTGCGTGGCGTGGCCAAACCAGCCGACCGCGACGAGGCACGCCGTGGTGAAGATGGAGAGCGCCCAACTGCCGGCCGCAGCAGCCACGGCCGCCCAGGAAACGCGCGACCGGGACGCTGACTTCGATCGGGGTTGCATCGACGAACTCCTCTACGAACCTGCCGCCGCCAGCAGTGGGTTCGGTGGAATTGGTCGCCAACGTCCAGAATCGTCGGCGATGTTGGGGTGGGAGGCCTCGTGGCC
>JBAXUY010000188.1:0-5000 GCA_037129475.1 Planctomycetia bacterium
CGTCAGGCCTGGAGGGCCGGGTTCTTGCCAGCCGGCGGAGGCCGGCCAAGCGAAACACGAGCCGGAGGCTCGTGTTTCGCTGCCCTGCTGAACGGCGTCAGGCCTGGAGGGCCGGGTTCTTGCCAGCCGGCGGAGGCCGGCCAAGCGAAACACGAGCCGGAGGCTCGTGTTTCGCGTGAAGCTAGTATCTCGCCGGCACCGCCGGGGTGGCGCGGGCGGGAGGCATGCTGTTCGGGCTTTGGAACGGCCACCAGTTGCCGTTGACCGTCTGCTGCTGAGGCATGGCCTGTTGCACCTGGGTGTTCATCTGGTTCGTCGCCTGCTGCATCTGGCCCGAGAGTTGTTGCTGCTGTGTCTGGAGATTTTGTTGCAGCTGGTTGTTGAATTGGTTCACCTGGTTGTTGAAGCCCTGCTGGTATTGGTTGGCGGCGCCCTGCATCTGGTTGGTGAGTTGTTGCTGCTGGTTCGCGAGCGCCTGTTGCGTGGAGTTTGCCCACTGCTGCGGCTGGGCCTGCATCTGATTGGCGTACTGCTGCGCCTGGTTGGTCATTTGGTTGCCGTATTGCTGCAGCGCGGGAGGCGCGGTGGGTGCGGTCGGCGTGCCCGACTGCGACCAACTCCAGGTGTTCGGCGCGGGGGCGGCTGGCGCCGCGGGTGCCGTCGGCTGCCATCCGGACGACGGTCCGGGCATCACGGGGGACGGTGGATAGGCCGCGCCCTGTGGTGCGCTCACGTAGCCGTTGTAGGGGGCGGGCTGGCCGATCATGCCTGTGGCCGGTGGAGCAACGGTGGCACCGTACGCCGGCGCCGCGGTTTGCGGCGGCGTCTGGCAGCCGGCCAAGCCGACGAGCAGCAGGGCGGCCAAGGCGATGGCGTGGGGCACGGCTGACTCTCCGCGGATGAACGGTGCGGGTGATTTGGAAATCTGCGGCCGGGCGGGACAATAGCGACTCTCCCGAGCGGGTCCATACCAGTTCCCCCGCTCGGGGCACGATCGGTCGATGTCTTGGGTACCTCCGCCACCCACCTTGCCCCGTTTGCCGGCAGCCGCGCACCCAGTCATGTTTGCCGCCGATCAGACGTCCGAGCCACGCCGCCAGTCCACGGGCCTCGTGGCCGAACTGCGCAGAGAGGCGCACCGCCTCGGCTTCGCCCGGCTCGGCATCGCTCCCGCCGATCCCACCCGCCGGCCCCCCTTCATCCACGAGGCCTTCCGTCGCTGGCTCGACGCCGGGCTCGCCGGTGTCATGGAGCCCTGGCTCCGGGAGCACGAACCGCTGCGGCGCGACGTACGCGCGCTGCTCGACGACGCCCGCAGCGTGATCATGCTGGCGACCGACCACGCCACGGCGGCCGACGACACCGCGGGCGGGGCGGGGCAGGGGAGGGTGGCTCGCTACGCCTGGGGCGACGATTACCACGACCTCTTGCGCTCGCGGGTCAACGATCTCGCAGCCTGGCTCGAGCATCGAGTGCCGGGCTGTCGGACGCGGGGGTTCATCGACTCGGCGCCGTTTCCGGAACGCGAATACGGCTGGCTCGCCGGGCTCGGCTGGATCGGCAAGAACACGCTCCTCATCGACCAGCGGGCGGGCAGCTATTTTTTTCTGACAGTGCTGCTCACGACGGCGGACCTGCCCGCCGACCTGCCGCTCGAGGTCGATCACTGCGGCTCATGCACCGCCTGTCTCGACGCCTGTCCGACGCAGGCCTTCGTCGGGCCGCGCGTGCTCGACGCATCCCGCTGCATCAGTGCCCTCACGATCGAAGACCATGGCCCCGTCGAGCACGCGTTGCGTGCCGGGCTCGGTGACTGGCTCTTCGGGTGCGACGTCTGCCAGGAGGTCTGCCCGTGGAATCGGCACGCGCCGGGGTCTGCCGAGCCCACGTTTCAGCCGCGCCACGGCCCAACGCTTCCGCTCGCCGATGTCCTGGCCCTCGACGAGGCAAGCTTCCGCGCCCGGTTTCGAGGCACACCCCTCTGGCGTGCGAAGCGGCGCGGGCTCGTGCGTTCGGCGGCGCTCGTGCTCGGCAACCGCCCCGATCCGGCGAGCGCCGCCGCCCTGATCGCGGCGCTCGCCGATGGCGACGAGGTCGTGCGGGGTGCCGCAGCATGGGCGCTCGGACGCTGGATCGCCGCGGGCGTCTTGGCCGATCGCTGCCGGACCGCCCTCGAGGCCCGGCGTGCGGTCGAGCCCGCAGCCGACGTGCAACGCGACATCGATCAGGCGCTTTCGGCGCAGTCGGCCGTCTCGTCGACGTCGGCCGACGGGTCGCGGCCGGGGCCGTCGATCGCATAGAAGCGATCCAAAACGGCCTGCCAGTCGGCGTTCACCTTCACCGCCACGAACGCATCGCGCACCCCGAGCGGCTCCGGGTGCAGCCGGGCGTATTTGATCGCGAACTTGCGCATCGACCGGCCGGCCAGATCCTCGCCGTGAAGTGCGACGGCAAGTCGGAAGTGCTCGCGGAGCACGTCTCGCTGTTCGTGGATCGAAGGAGGTGGCGGTTCGGGCTCTCCCCGCAGAAGCGCGAGCGTCCGGCCGAAGATCCACGGATTGCCGATCGCGCCACGGGCCACGCTCACGCCGTCGACACCCGTCTCGCGGAGCATCGCCACGCAGGCCCGTGCCGAGAACAGGTCGCCCGAACCGATCACGACGCGGTCGCCCGCGTGTCGCTTCACGGCCGTGAGAAACTCCCAGTTGCTCGGCCCCACGTACTTCTGCTTCACCGTCCGGCCGTGGACCGTGATCGCCGCCGCGCCGCGGGCGAAGGCGCCGTCGAAGATCGCCCAGAACTTGTCGGTGCTCTCCGGCGAATCGTCGAGGCCGCGTCGCATCTTGAGCGTCACGGGCACGTGCGCCGGCACGGCATCGCGTACACGCGCCACGATCTCGAGGGCCGTCTCCGGCTGGCCGAGCAGATAGCCGCCACGGCAGCGGCCGAGAACCTTTTTGACGGGGCAACCGAAGTTGATGTCGATCACGTCGAAGCCCGACTCGACGAGCCGCCGGGCCGCGGGGGGGAAGTCGTCGGGGTTGGCCCCCATGAGTTGGCCACCGACGGGATGCTCCTCGTCGGCGACGGCGACGCGGGCGAGGTTTCGCTTGTTCTTCCCGATCACGGTCACGAACGTGTCGAGCAGCACCTCGCAGAGGGCGTAGGCGGCGCCGAACCGCCGGGCGAGCACCCGCATCGGCAGATCGCTGTAGCCCGAGAGGGCCGCCTGCACCACGGGCGAGGCGAGGGAGACGCCGCCGATGGTGAGCGGCCGAGAGGCGATCACGTCAGCACCGGGCACATGTCGAACCACGTGCGTCCCTGTGCGGCCATCCACTCGGCGCTCGCCGCCGGGCCCCAGTCCCCAGGCTCGTAGACGTCGATCGGCGGCATGTCGACGGAGTGCCAGGCCCGGACGAACGGGTCGATGATCTCCCACGACTTCTCCACCTCGTCGGCCCGGGCGAAGAGGCTCGCGTCGCCGGTCATGACGTCGAGCAGGAGTGGCTCGTAGGCCTCGGGCAGCCGCCCCTGGAACTCCCGCGAGTAGCTGAACTCGAGGTCGGTGAGCCGCAGCCGCATGCCTTCGCCCGGCACCTTCGTGTGAAAGTGCAACTGGATGCCCTCGGCGGGCTGGATCTGGATCACGAGCCGGTTGGGCTCGCGGTGAACCGTCCGCTTCCCGGAGGCGAAGAGTTCGAGCGGCGGCTGCCGGAAGCCGATCACGATCTGCGTGGTCCGGCAACTCATCGCCTTGCCGCTCCGCAGGTAGAAGGGTACGCCCTGCCAACGCCAGTTGTCGATCTCGAGACGGACCGCACCGAACGTGGCGGTCTGGCTGTTGGGCGCGACGCCCGGGTCGTCCAGGTAGCCGCGATACTGCCCGCGGACGCCCGCGGCGGCCACTTCGCTGAGGTCGAGCGACCGGATCGCCTCCAGCACCTTCACCTTCTCGTTGCGGACGGCCGTCGCGTCGAACCGTACCGGCGCCTCCATCGCCGTCACCATGAGCAGCTGCAGGAGGTGGTTCTGGAACATGTCGCGGAGCACGCCCGCCGTGTCGTAATACGCACCGCGCCGCCCCACCCTCACCTCCTCGGCCACGGTGATCTGCACGTGGTCGATGTAGCGGCGATTCCACACCGGCTCGAAGATCGTGTTCGCGAACCGCAGGGCCAGGATGTTCTGCACCGACTCCTTGCCGAGGTAGTGGTCGATACGAAACACCTGGCTCTCGTGAAACACGGCGTGCAGCGTGGCGTTGAGCGCCCGCGCCGTGGCCAGGTCGGTGCCGAACGGCTTTTCCACGACGATCCGCCGCGGCCCGTGCGTCTCGGCAGCCATGCCCTGAGCGCCGAGCGCCGTCACGATCGGCTCGTAGAACTGCGGGGCGGTCGCGAGGTAATAGACCCGCGTGGTATCGGCCCCGGCTTCGAGCACCGCCAGCCGGCGGTCGAGCGCCGCGAAATCCTCCGGCTTGCCGATGTCGCCCGCGTGGTAGTGAATGCGGGCGGCGAATTGGCCCCACGACGCGTCGTCCACGGGCCCGCAGTCGCAGTGCTTCGCGGTCGACTCGCGCAGGCCCGCCCGCCACGCCTCGTCGGTCATCGGCGTGCGGGAGAATCCGACGATCCGTGTCTCGGACGGCAACTCCCCGGTTCGCTGGAGGTTGTAGAGCGCAGGCACGAGCTTGCGGCTCGTGAGATCGCCCGAGGCGCCGAAGATGACGATCGTGTGTGACATGGTCGTTCGAGTGTACCGTCTCTCGTGTCCCGCCGGCTCGGGGCTGCCCATACTCCGTCGCCGGACGTTCACTGCGCCCATCCATGGGCTCCGTTCACTCGGACTCACTGGCGCTACGCCATCCTGGCTTCGCTGGTGAGTAACGCCGGCTCCCGGAGTACGGGCAGCCCCGAGCCTCCTCAATCGGAAAGGGGAGGCAAGGGGTTACCCCTGCCGTTGAGACGGCGTATGTGACCAGCGCAGCCATGGATGGC
>JBAXUY010000189.1:0-4977 GCA_037129475.1 Planctomycetia bacterium
CGATCCTCGTCCGCACCGGCGAGCAGACCCGCGTCTTCGAACAGGAACTGCGGCGCAAGGGCATTCCCTACGAACTGATCGGCAGCCGCTCGTTCTTCGACCGGCGCGAGGTGAAGGACGTGATGGCCTACCTGCGGCTGCTCGTCGACCCCGACGACGATCTCGCGCTCGCGCGGATCGCCAACGTGCCCCCGCGCGGCCTCTCGGCGCAGACGCTCGCGCAGGCCCGCACGGGCGCCGCAGCCGACGGCACGAGTGCCTGGCAGGCGCTCCGCGCGGCCCGCGACGCCGGCCGGCTCACCGCGGCCGCAGCCGCCGGCGTGGCGGCGCTCGAGCGAACCATCGCCCTGCGCGACACGGCCGTGCCGGGCAATGCAGACGACGTGCTCCGCCGGCTCCTCGAAGCGACGGGCTATCAGGCGTTTCTCACCAAGGAATACGACGACCCCGCCGAGGCCGAGGAACGGCAGGCGTGCGTGGAGGATCTTGCCAACGCCCTGGCGACCCACGAAAAGTCGCATCGCCCCGGCCGCGACTTCACCCGCGTGGTGCGCGACTTCCTGGACGAGCTCGTCCTCGACGTCACCGAGGCGGAGCGGTTTCGCGAGGACAAGCCGCGTGGCAACCTGCTGCGACTGATGACGCTGCACTCCGCCAAGGGGCTCGAGTTCGACCAGGTGTGGATGGTGGGGCTCGAGGAGGGCCTGCTCCCGCACCACCGCTCCCTGGAGGCGGGGCTCGATGCGATCGCCGAGGAACGCCGCCTCTGCTACGTGGGCGTGACGCGGGCGCGGAAGCGGCTGGTGCTCTCGCTGTGCCTGACGCGGATGAAGTGGGGCAAGAGCCGTCCCTGCAAGCCGAGCCGGTTTCTCTACGAACTGACCGGGCAGGCCGACAAATTCAGCGAAGCTGCCCCGGCGCGCGACGAGCCGAAGGTCGCCGCCAAACGCCCCCGCCGCGCGGCCCGCTAGGAGCGTGGCCGCCGACAGAGCTGGAGCTTTGTCGCTCCGGGGGAGGTGAGGGGTTGCCCCTACCGTTGAGCCGGCGTAGCTGACCAGCGCAGGCATGGATGCCGGAGCGCAGGCAGGTCCGAGTGAGCGGAGGCCTGGAGGGCCGCAGCGAACGTCCGGCGAAACGGTACGGGGTAACCCCGAGCCGGCGCCAACGTGTTGAGGCATGCCAGGCTCAAGCCTATCCCACAATCAGCCGGCGAGCACCGCCGGCACCATGCGGGCGAGTTGCCAGAGGCCGCTTCGGCCACGGGCGATCTCGGCGTAGGTCGCGAGCAGGCCGCGGGCGAGCGCGGCGCCGTGCGGGTGCCACGGAAACCACGCCGGGGTGGGCCAGGGAGCGAGCGGGCCGCGCAGGATCGTGTTGTGCACGAGCGGCAGGAAGAGCGGGTCGTGCACGAAGCCGATGCCGCTCTTCGGCGCGGCGAGCGTGCCGCCCGGATAGCCGCCCCAGGGGATACTGGCCATCGAGTAGGCGAGCGCCGACCACGTGTTCACCCCGACGACGCCGAATGGCAGGTGCTCGATCAACAGCTCCGCCCGCGCGGCTTCGTGAGGAGCGAGTGATCCGGGCACCGTCACGCTCGCGGCGAGCGACCCGGGCAGCCGGCCCACGAGGTCGTGCACCGCGCCGCAGAAGGCCTCGATCGAATCGCCGCCCAGCGGAATCTCGGCCGCCACCGGCACGAACCACTCGCGGGCGACGAACCGGGAATCCCGGTCGGCGTCGATACCGGTGCGAAAAACGTACGGGAGCGTGCTGTCGGCCGGCGCGGCGGCTGCAGACAGCTCTTCCCAGGCCGATCGCGCCCCGGGATACCACGCGGGCCGGGCAGCGACGGACGCCAGCCGCCGCTCCACGAGCGCGAGAAACTCGGCGCGTTGCTCCCAGGCCCGCGCCGTGACGACGAGCTTCGTTGCGATGCAGTTGAACGACGTGTTGTTGACGATCGAGGCCGCCACCATGTCGGCCTGCATGGCGAGTTCGCGCGGCGTGTAGCGGCCGGGCACGATCACCCAGGGGGTCACGTTGCCGAGTTCGCAGGTGATCGACTGCGCGAGCACGGGCGCGCCGTGCTTGCCCGCCCCGCCCCACACGAGCGCGTCGAACGCAGCCTCGCCGCCGGTGAGATGCACGTGGTCGAGCCCCGGCGCGGCGAGCGCCGCCTTCGCCACCTCGACCCCGCCGGCCACGATCGCGAGCAGCCCGGCCTCCACGAGCGGCTGGAAGGCTCGCTCGAACACGCCCCGCAGCGGGGCATGCAGGGGATGGAGCTTGAGGAACACCGCCCGGCCGTGCTCGAAGATCTGGTTCACGCAGTCGGCCGCGGCGAGCCCGGTGACGTTGCCCGCCCCGAGGACGAGCGCCACGCCGCCGGCGCGTGGCCGCTCATCCACCTCCGCCCGCCACGACCGCTCGAACGCCTCGAGGCTGCCCGGGTTCACGCACCGCACGGTCGCCTGGTGGCCGCCGAAGATCGTCGCGTCGTACAGACTGCCGCGCGGCGCGGAGCCGGGCAGCACGTCGACGACGATCCGGGAGGCGGTTCCGTCGCCCGGGTGGACGAGACGCGGCGGCCGCGGCACCTGCGGCAGGCCCGCGCGGCCGATATCGCCGAGGGCCCGCGCGGTCACGAGCAGCAGCCGCACCGTGACGAGCGGCCCCGTGGCCATCTCCTCCGCCCGGACGTGCGCCGCCGACGACTGCTTGATGCCCAGCGCGGCCTCGAGCCAGGCGTTGGCCACGCCCGCCACCGCCTGGGCGGTGCGCACGGCGAGCGCGGCGCGTTCGGCTGCCGTTCGGCGGCTGAACGCCACGGCGCCGGCCGCGAGCACTCCGATCTGCCGTTCCACGTCGCTCATCGAACACCTCGCTGCGGCGTCATTTTCCGATGCAATGCCGCTCGAATATACGGTCGAGCAGATCGTCGCCCATGTCCCGCCCCGTGATCGTGCCGATGGCGGCGACGGCCCGCCCCAGGTGCCCCGCGACGAGCGCCTCGTCGCGACCGGCAGTCCCCGCGAACGCCTGCGCCCGGAGGATCTCCGCCCGCGCCTCCTCCACGCCCACCCGCATCCGAAGCGTCGCCGTCGGCCCCCGCGGTGCGAGCCGCTGCACCGCGGCGATGATGGCCCGGCGCACGTCATCGATGCCGAGCCGCTCATGGCTGCTGGTGAGCATCGCCCCGGCGCACGCGGAGCCCACTGCACCGAGATCACACCGCGTCAGCACGTCGATTCGTTCCCTTCCCGCAGGGATGGCGGGAACATCGCCGGGATCCGAGGCGTCGCGGCAGACGAGGAGCACGTCGGCCCGCGCCACCTCGGCCTCTGCCGCCCGGATCGCCGCGGCCGCGACGGGGCCGATTGCATCGCCGCCATCGATGCCCGCCAAATCGACCAGAACCGCTGCCGTCCCCTCCGCGTCGAGACGAGCCGCGATCCAATCGCGCGTCGTGCCCACCTCGTCGGCGACGAGCGCCTCCGACCCGCCAGCCAACGCATTGAACAGGCTGCTCTTGCCGATGTTCGGCCGGCCCACGAGCACGACCCGCGGCAGGTCGCCCGCAACTGCATCGCGTGCGGTCACATGCGCGGCGACCTCGTCGAGCGTCCGCAACGCAGTCGCGAGCCGCCCGTCGACCGCCTGCCAGAAGGCCGCATCGGCCGCCGCCACGTGATCGGGCGCATGCTCGTCGGAGAAGTCGATCACGGCCTCGATGTCGGCGAGCATGTCGAGCAGCTGCTCGCGAACGGCGTGGAGCCGGCGCCCGGCACCGCCCGCCATGCGGTCGAGCGCGATCATGAGTTCGGCCGGCGTGCGCGCGTCGACGACGGCCAGCACGGCCTCCGCCTGCACGAGATCGATCCGCCCGGCGAGAAACGATCGCAGCGAAAACTCGCCGCCGCGGGCCAGCCGCGCCCCCTGACGGCAGGCCGCGGCAACGAGCGCGTCGACGAGCGGCACACTCGCGGGCAGCTGGAGTTCGGCGAGCGGGCCACCGGTAGGACCGGCGGGCCCTGGCCACCAGAGCACGTCGATCTCGAGCGGGCCCCACGTCGCCGCGAGCGCCGGATGCAGCCGTGCCGCGACGCAACGGGGCAGCCCTCCGGCAGTGAACGACTCCGGTGGCTCGGCCACGACAAGATGCTCGAGCAGCGCTGTCAGGCCCTCACCTGAGAGCCGCACGATCGCCCGAGCGCCGCTCCCGGGCACAGTTGCGGGCGCGACGATCAACTCGGATGGATGAGCGAGGCGGTGGGTCATGGGCGTGAGTCCGCAGAGTACCACTCTGCGGCTACGACCGTGCGGGGAGGCGACGGTGCGGGACGCGAGAGTGCGGTGAGGCGAGGGGTTACGGCCGTCTGCACGCAAAGCCTCGGCTTCCTGCCTCGCTTTGCTTGGCGAACCGCTGTTCGCTCTCGAAAGCCGAGCCTCCAGCCCGGCAGTCTGCTGAAGAGCACGGGAGGCGAGGGGTTACCCTACCGTTGAGCCGGCGTATGTGACCAGCGAAGCCATGGATGGCGGAGCGCAGGCACATCCGAGTGAACGGAGCCCAGGATGGGCGCAGTGAACATCCGGCGAGACGGTACGGGGTAACCCCGAGCCGGATTGGGCACGTTGAGGGGAATGCAATGGACAGGGCTGGAGCCCTGTCCCTACGGGCTACCGCTTGCGGGCCTGGCGCTTTTTGCGGGCGGCCGCGGCGGCGTCTTCCTTCTGCTTCCCGTTCGACACGAACGGAATGTCGTACGTGCGTGTGACCGCCGTGCCACCCCCCGCACCGGCGAGCGCCGTCTGCGGAGTGACCGTCGGCAGGAGGAGCCGCTCGGCGATTCCCCACAGGCTCGACGCGATGAAGTAGAGACACAGGCCACACGGCACCTTGAAGAACATCAGGGCCATGAAAAACATCATGTATTTCATCACCTGCTGCTGCATCTGGGCCTGCTCGTCCATGGCGGG
>JBAXUY010000019.1:0-35110 GCA_037129475.1 Planctomycetia bacterium
CGGCGGCCGCCGGTGCACGAGGTGCGGCCGACGTGGCTGCCGACACGGCCACCACCTCGCCGCCGCGTTTGATCCGGACTCCGTGATCCCCCTGCCTGAGGTCGATCTCGGCGAGATCGTGCTCCTCCATGAGCTCGATCAACTGGCGCACCTTCTTCACGTCGAACAGATCGACCGATTTCTTCGCGGCACTCATGACGGGCGTGCGTTCCTTTCCTGCGGAATCGCGGGGATTTTGCGGCGAAGGTAGCCCGCCCGCTGCATTTCAGTCAAGGTAACAGGCCGAGCGTCGCCATGCCGGCACCCGATTCCACGGCTGGGATGCCGCCCGGAGCCCCGCAGGAGTTCGCATGTGCCCGCCCGGAGCCGACGACGTGCCGGCAGACCTGCCGCGGCCCGCGCCACGCGAGCGCGACACGAGTAAACGCGACTACGGGCGTGTGATCGTGGTCGGCGGTTCCGCGGGCATGGCGGGTGCGCCGGCGCTCACCGCGATGGCGGCGCTGAAGAGCGGTGCGGGGCTCGTCGAACTCGCGGTGCCCGAGAGCGTGACGGCGATCGCAGCGGGATTCGATCCGTGTGTGATGACGCGCGGCTTTCAGGCTGGCCCCGACGGCACGTTCGCAGCCGCTGCCGGGCCGTCGATCCGGACGCGCGTCGACGACGCCGACGCGGTGGCGATCGGCCCGGGAATCGGACGCACCCCCGCCGTGACGGCGCTCGTGCAGGCTCTGTGGCGCGACCTGCCGCAGCCGGCGGTGTTCGACGCCGATGCCCTGTTCGCGCTCGCCACGCTCGATGCCGCCCAGCTCGCGCGACATGCCGGACCGCGCATCCTCACGCCTCATGCCGGGGAGATGCTGCGTCTGGTCGGCGCCGATCCGGCCGACTCGCGGGCCCGTGACCGGACGTGGCTCGAGTCCCGGGCCGCGGACATGGCACGGGCGATCGATGCCGTCGTCGTGCTCAAGGGACCGGCGACGCTCATCGTGGACGGCTCTCGTCAGGTTCACAATGAGACCGGCAACCCCGGCATGGCGACGGCCGGCACGGGCGACGTGCTCACGGGCGTCGTGGCGGCGCTTCTCGCACAGGCGTTTGTGCCGTTCGATGCGGCGCGGCTGGGTGTCTGGATCCACGGGCGTGCCGGCGACGTGGCGGCCCATGATGTCGGCGAGATTTCGCTGACCGCACGCGACCTGCTCGACCGTCTCAGCCGCGCCTGGCGCGCCGTGACCGCGCCACGATCGCCGTGACGTCCGCCACGCCGTCGTCGCGGGCGATCCAGACCCGCATGCCGTCGGCGTAGGCCACGCGGTGTCCGCCGGTGAACGAGCCGAAGGCGGGCAGCACGAGCGTCGACGGCTCGGCCACGAAGCAGCGGTCGGCGAGCCGGTCGCCGCTCGGGGACCCAATCGCGATCGTGGGATGAAGATGCCCGCCGATCGTGAACAGGTCGCGACGGGGCGTCTGGAGGTCGGCCGCCGGTTCGTGCACGAGGTGAAATGGCGGCTCGTCGAGCGCGGGCAGGCAGGCGTCGATGCCGAGGCGGGCGGCGAGCGTGGCGGGGCTCATGCCGAGCCCGCGGTCGTGGTTGCCGAGCACGAGCAGCACGTCGGCGGCGATCCGTTGCCGGGCAGTGCGAAACTCATCGAGGACGGCTTCGGTGCACCCGCTCTTGGCATGGATGAGATCACCGAGCACCACCACGCGACGGGCCGTATGCCGGGCCGCGAGGGCGACGAGCCGGGCGAGATCCCGCTGGGCCGAGCCCTCCGGCACGGGAATGCCGGCGCGGCGAAACGTGGCCGCTTTGCCGAGGTGCACGTCGGCCACGAGCAGCGTACCGGTGGCCGGCACGAACGCGGCCCGACCAGGCAGGAGCACGAGATCGGCCTCGACGTTTGTGAGCGGTTGATCGGTGGCGGCGATCCTGAGCATGCCGATCAGCGTACAGCACGACGACGCGCGGGGTGACGCACACCCCTCATAGCGGCAGAGTGGCACTCTGCCGAAAGCCTGGTGTGCAGATTACCAATCTGCACCTACGAGGAAGCCGGTGTGCAGATTACCAATCTGCACCTACGAGGAGGTGGCCGCGGCCTCGAGATCGCGGGCCATGTCGGCGATCCGTTCGAGCCAGCCCTGCGTGGTGAGCCGCGATTGCACGAACTCCGCCCAGATCGGAAACGCCAGCGGAGAGATGCGCGGCGTCTCGACGAGGCGGATGTCCTTCGTGGCGATGCCCGTGAGCGCGTCGTGCAGGCGGCGAAACTCGAACTGCTGTTCGAGCACCTCCCGCCGGGCCTGTGCGAGGAGCATGTTGTCGGCATCGTGTTCGAGGAGCACGTCGTAGATCAGCCCGGCGGAGGCCTGGGTCTGCTTGTTCGAACGCTGCGCACCCGACACGAGGCCCGCCACGCGGGCGATCTCGCGAAAGTGGCGGCGGGCCATCTCCGTGCCGTTGAGGCAGGCGAGCAGGTCTGCGAGCAGGTTGGCCGGCGAGAAGAGCTGCCGCCAGGTCCGTTCGTCGCAGGCGAGCGGATCGCGGCCCGAGAGTTCGAAGCCCCAGTCGGTGGCTGCGAACGTGAGCGTGCTCGGGGCGCGGCTGGCGATCCGCCAGGCCACGAGGGCCGCGAGCCCCTCGTGCACGAGCCGTCCCTCGAAGGGAAACACGAAGGTGTGGTGGCCGTCGCGACCGTGCCACTGCTCGATGAGGATCGTGTCGTGATCGGGCACGCGGCTCCAGCGGGCCTGCGTGCGCAGGAGTGGCATCACGGCCTCGACCTCGCGCGGCGGTCGATCGTCGTCGAGGGCGGTGCGCACGAGATCGAGCACGGCCGACGAGAGCAGGGTGGAGAGCGGCATCCGGCCGCCGTTCCACCGCGGCACCTGGAGGTGTGCCATGCCCCGCGCCCGCTTGACCCAGGCGGTGAGGCCGTCGAACCGGAAGAGCACGAGCGGTTTGCCGGCGAACAGAAAGCGATCCCCCTCGTTGAGCCGTGAGATGAACGACTCCTCCACGGAGCCGAGCCGCCCACCCCGCAGCCATTTCACGTCGACCGTGGCGTCGCCGGCGATCGTGCCGATGTTCATCCGATGCTGGCGGGCGATCGCCTTGCTCGCCACGTACCAGCGGCCGAACCGCTCGATGATCCGTGCATAATTCGGATACGCAGCGAGGGCCCGGCCACCGCGGGCTGCGAAGTCGAGCGCCCACTGCCACGATGCGTCGTCGATCGCGGCGTATGCGTGCGTCGAGCGCACCTCCGCGAGGAGATCCTGCGCGCGAAACCCGCCGCTGCACGCCACCGTGACGATGTGTTGCGCGAGGCAGTCGAGCGGCGCCACGAGCGGCGGCCGCGGCTCCACGCGGCCCGCTTCGGCCGCCGTGCGGGCGGCGGCGCACTCGATGAGTTCGAGCGCGTGCGTGGGCACGCAGACGAGCCGCCCGGTGGCGCCCGGGGCGTGGCCGCTGCGGCCGGCCCGTTGCAGGAGCCGCGCGATCCCTTTCGGGCTGCCCACCTGCAGCACCTGGTCGACCGGCCCGAAATCGACGCCAAGGTCGAGGCTCGACGTCGCGACCACGCACTTGAGTCGGCCCGCCTTGAGCCCCGCCTCGGCCTCCGATCGCAGGTCGCGATCGACCGACCCGTGGTGGAGCGCCACCAGTTTCTTCCAGTCGGACCGGGCCGAGCAGATCGCGTCGAACCACCGCTCGGCCTGGGAGCGGGTGTTGGTGAACACGAGCGTCGTGGCGGCCCGCTCGATGCGCTCCACGACCTGTGGCAGGAGCCGCATGCCCATGTGCCCGGCCCACGGAAACCGTTCGATCGGCGTCGGGATCAGGGTCTCGACCTCGAGCCGCCGCGGCACGTCGGCCTTCACGATCCGCGCGGCGGCCGCCCGGGCCGGTCCGACGAGGGCGGCCACGGCTTCGTCGAGGTTGGCGAGCGTCGCCGAGATGCCCCACGTGACGAGTTCGGGCCGAAGCCCGCGCAGGCGGGCCAGGGCGAGTTCCGTCTGCACGCCCCGCTTCGTGGAGAGCAGTTCATGCCACTCGTCCACCACGACCGTGTCGAGCGCGGCGAAGATCTCGTGCGTGTCGTCGAGCGAGAGCAGGATCGAGAGCGTTTCGGGCGTGGTGACGAGCGCCGTCGGCCAGGCCTCGCGCAGCCGGCGGCGGGCCGCTGCCGACGTGTCGCCGGTGCGCAGGCCGACCGTCCAGCCGGCCGCGAGCGGCTCCGGCCCCGCGAGCGGCTCTTCGAGCGCCCGCAGCGTGTCGGCAGCCAGCGCCTTGAGCGGCGTCACCCAGACGACCCGGATGCCGGCCCCAGGATCGCCCGTGCGCAGAATCGCGCCGAGCCAGGCGGCGAGCGTCTTGCCCGTACCGGTGGGCGCGTGGAGCAGGCCGCTCGCGCCGGCCTCGATCGCCGTCCACACCGATTCTTGAAACGGAAACGGCTGCCAGGCACGGCCGCGATACCAGCGTCGGATCGTCTCGATCGAGGCCGCGGAGACGGAAGGGGATGGTGGCCGACGGGTGCGGACGTGCGTCATACGACCGGCTCCGGCGTCGCCGCGGCGTCGATCAACGCCACCAGGTCGGCGAGCGTGCCGGCGTCGGTCGGCTGCTTGTCGCGCCGCCAGCGGACGATCCGTGGAAACCGCACCGCGACGCCCGACTTGTGCCGCGTCGATCGCGACACGCCTTCGAAGGCGAGTTGAAAGACGAGCGTCGGGGAACAGATCCGCACCGGCCCGTGCTTTTCGAGCGTGGTGGCCCGCACGATCCGGTCCACCTCCACGATCTCGGCGTCGGTCAGCCCCGAGTAGGCCTTGGCGACGGTCACGAGCCGGCCCTCGTGCCAGACGCCCAGCGTGTAGTCGCTGTGCAGGCCCGCGCGGCGGCCGTGCCCCGCCTGCGCGTAGAGCAGCACCGCGTCGATCTCGAGCGGCTCGATCTTCCACTTCCACCAATCGCCGCGGGTGCGGCCCGTGCCATACCCGCTCGCGAGCCGCTTGAGCATCAGGCCCTCCACGCCTCGCGCCCGCGACGTCGCCCGCGCGGCGGCGAGGTCGGCCCAGGTGTCGGCGGCGATGCACGGCGAAAGCTGGAGCACGGCCTCGGATGCAGGAAACTCGGGCAGCCGGAGGGACTCGAGCCGTGCACGGCGTTCGGTCAGAGGCAGGCCGCGCAGATCTCCGCCATGCTCCTCGAGCAGATCGTAGGCGACGAACGCGCAGGGCACGTCGGCGAGCACCTTCTTCGTCACCCGGCGCCGTCCGATCCGCTTCGAGAGGGCCGCGAAGCCGAGCAGCATGCCCGATCGCACGGCGAGCAGTTCGCCGTCGAGCACCGTGCCGTCGGGAAGTGCCTGGGCCGCGGCCACGATCTCGGGAAACGAATCGTTCACGAGTTCCTCGCCGCGAGTCCAGATGGACACGACACCGGCCCGGCGCACGAGCTGGGCCCGGGCCCCGTCCCACTTCCATTCGGCCTGCCAGTCGGTGGAGGATCCGAGGGCGTCGGGCCGTTCATCGAGCGGCGCCGCAAGAAAAAATGGATAGGGTTTGCGGTCGTCGGCCGCCGTCGGCTCGGGATCGAAGAGCCGGCGGTAGTCGTCGGCCGACTCGATGCCGCCCCCCATGAGGCGGTGCGTCATCACGGCCGGATCGATGCCCGCCACCTCCGCCAGCGCCTTGGCCACGAGCGTGCGCGACACGCCCACGCGGCAGCCCCCGGTGAGCAGCTTGTGCCAGACGATCCGTTCGTCGGCTGCGAGCCGTCGCCAGGCGTCGTGCACGATCCGACGCCTGCCGGCCTCGTCGGCCGTGCGCAGGGGGTCGATCGTGGTGCGGATCCACGCGGCGAGGCCCGCGTCGGGCGTGTCGTCGCTGCCAGCCTCGGGCGATGGCAGCACCAGCGCCAGCGTCTCGGCGAGGTCGCCCACCTGCGCATAGCACTCTTCGAGCAGCCAGAGCGGAATGCCGGCCGCCTCGGCCGCCCACTCGCGCAGGAGCGTCGTCGACACGGCCCGCGACTGTTTGCCGCCCGAGAGCAGGTGCAGCGCGCAGGCGGCGTCGTCGGCCGGCGCCGCCGCAAAGTAGTCACGCAGGGCCGCGACCTTGTCGTTCGTGCTCGTGGTCGAGTCGAGCCGCCAGTAGAGCGTCGCGAACTCCCTCACGAGGCCTCCTCGGTGGCGGCATGCGCCTCGGCGGACACGTCGCCCTCCTCCTCGTCCGTCGCGTGGTCCGGCGGCGGTTCGCCGATGAACTGCGTCGCCAGGGAGGCGGCGTCGAGTCCACGCTCGCGAAGGAGCCGCGCGAGTGACTCGCTCGCGCCGTGGGTGACGAGCACGCGGCGGGCCCGCGTCGCTTCGATCGCCGCGAGCAGCCCGGGAAAATCGGCATGATCGGAGACGACGAACCCCCGCTCGCAGCCGCGCCGCCGGCGGATCCCGCGCACCGTCATCCAGCCCGACGCCGGCGCCACGCTCGACTCGCCGAAGAGTCGCAGCCAACGGCTGCCCGCCACCGATGGCGGCGCGATCACGAGTGCCCGTCCGTCGCCGACGCGCCGGGCCCGCGGAGGCACGCCGTCGATCGGCGGCAACCGCACGCCGCTGTCGCGGTAGGCCCGCACCATCTTCATCACGGCACCGTGCGCGATGATCGGCCCGATCGACGGATCGACGAGCGCCGCGATCCGCTGCGCCTTGCCGAGCGCATAGGCCAGGATCACGCTCGTGCGGCCCGCCGCCTGGTTCTCGCGCCACCACGCATTGATCGCCGCCGCCACCCGCTCCGGCTCGGCCCAGCGGTAGATCGGCAGGCCGAAGGTCGATTCGGTGATGAACACGTCGCACTCGACCGGCTCGAACGCATCGCACGTCGGGTCGGGCTGCGTCTTGTAATCGCCACTCACCACCCACACCCGCCCTCCATGCTCGAGCCGCACCTGCGCCGCGCCGAGCACGTGGCCCGAGGAATGCACCGACACCCGCACGCCGTTGATCGAGAGCGACTCGCCCCAGCGGAGCGTGTCGATCGGCGCTCCGCCCCCGATCCGTTCGCGCAGCACGAGTTTGCCGCGGGCCGCGCACAGGTAGCGGTCACAGCCGGGCCGCGCGTGATCGGCATGCGCATGCGTGACGACCGCCCTCGGCACCCGTCGCCACGGATCGACGTGAAAATCCCCCTGCCGGCAGTAGAGCCCCTCGGACGTGAGTTCGAGCAGATCGTCCATCCCTGTAGCGTAGGGCCTGACGCGGCGACGCCCAACTCGCCGCCGTCGTCAACGTGCCCAAGCCGGCTCGGGGCTGCCCCGTACCGTCTCGCCGGACGCTCGCTGCGCCCATCCTGGGCTTCGCTCGCTCGGATGTGTCTGCGCTCCGCCATCCATGGCTCCGCTGGTCACATACGCCGTCTCAACGGTAGGGGCAGCCCCTCGCCTCCCCCGTGGGGACAGAGCTCCAGCTCTGTCCATCCGACAGGCCTGGAGGCCTGTCGCTACGGTTGAGGAGGCTTCGGGCTCCCCGTGTTCCGGGAGCCGGCGTTACTCGGGCACCGATTCGCCGAAGGCGAATTGGTCGACGAAGCCAGGATGGCGCAGCGTCAGTGAGTCCGAGTGAACGGAGCCCAGGAGGGGCGCAGCGAACGTCCGGCGACGGAATATGGGGAGCCCGAAGCCGGCCTGCGCCCGGCTTAGCGGTACGCCTGCGCGCCGACGGCCGGGAAGCGGTAGCCGCCGAAGCCGAAGGGGGCGTAGACGGGCCAGTCGCCCGGCTTCACACCCGGCGGGAGTCCGTACATCTTCCACGTCGGCGTGCGCGGGTTCGTCGGCGGCACGAAGTATTTGGGCCGTTGACGGTGGCTCGTGACGTACGGCGACTTGCCCGGCTGGTAGGGAGCCTGCCGCTGCGGCGTGCCATGCGAGAGCGGCTTCGGTTCACCGACGCGGCTCACGTCTTCCGCGCGGGCGGTCGTGCCGAGGGCGAGGGCGCAGAGCAGGGCGGCGAGCGAGCGGCGGGCGAGATACACGGGAGATTTCTCCGAGGGCGCAGACGCTCCGGGTGGTATCGGCACGCGCGGTCGGGCGACTTCGGGAATTTAGCCGCTCCCGGCCACTATTTTTTGGGCTTCGCGGGCCGTCTGGCCGGCTTTTCCTTGTGGGCGGCGGCCCAGCGGATCGCGACCGGCAGCCCGAACACCTTCTCGAAGAGTTCGGTGCGTCGTTCGGCGCCCCAGACGTCGACCTGCGGCTCCTCGTCGGCCACGACGTCCAGAACGACGCCTTCGTCGGAGGCGCTGGCCGTCACGTCGCGCACCAGTTGCGAGCGGCTTCGGTCGAGTCCACCGGCCAGCCGCAGAATCGCCGCCATCCGCTGCACCCGCTGCTGGTCCTCGGCGGAGATTCGGGCGAGGTTCTCGTGCTTGCGTTTCGGGTGCGCGCCACGGTGGTAGCGGGCGACGTTGGCGACGAGTTCGAGGTCGTGGGCCCGGATGCCGGGCAGCCGGCTGTTGCGAATGAGATGGTAGCTGTGCTTGTGGTGCTGGTCGTAGTTGATCACGTAGCCCACGTCCTGCAGCCTCGCGGCGATCTCGAGCAACGCGCGGTCGCCCGGCACGAGCGCGAGCGGCTCGGCGAGCTGCTCGTAGATCCGGCCTGCGAGCCGCGCCACCTGGCGGCCGTGTTCGAGTTCGCCGGAGCAGGCGGCAGCGAGCCGTTCGATCGCCTCGTCGCGGTGCGTGGGGTCGGTGTCGGCGGTGCCGGCCCCGCCGAGCAGGTCGTCGATCATCTCCCGCACGAGCCCGTCGCGCACGCCGCGCGTGTGGATCACGAGCGTGTTGACGCGGAACCGCGTGAGGAGCGCGTCGATGATCGTGAGACCCGCGATGATGATGTCGGCGCGGTCGGGCGTCATGCCCGCCATCGAGCGTCGGGCACGCAGCGGTATCTTTTCCAGGCGGTCGAGCAGGTGGCGGACTTCGGCCTGCG
Organism: Planctomycetia bacterium; assembly: GCA_037129475.1. GTDB lineage: Bacteria > Planctomycetota > Planctomycetia > Pirellulales > UBA1268 > RGVT01. Next base: position 9,002 of record JBAXUY010000019.1, read on the forward strand.
AGATCTTGTAGCCGGACACGGGAATGTCGACCTGCTTCTTCGCCGCCATCATCAGTTCGGCGAGCGTCGTGAACGTGCCGCCCGAGCCGACCATGAAGTGGGGCGCGAAGAGCGGTCGCGTGGTCCGCTTCTTGAGGCACGACGCCACCTCGTCGCCGAGCCGCTCGAGATCGGCCGGTGCCGCGTGCTCGCCGAGCCCGAATTGTTCGGTGAGCCGCACCGCCCCGAGTGGCGTCGAGAAGATCGACTCGATCAGCCCGCCCGTGGCGAAGATGATCTCGGTGCTCCCGCCGCCGATGTCGGCCACGATCACGTTCTTGCCGGAGAGATCGAAGGCGTGCTGCACGCTCGAGAAGGCGAGCCGGGCCTCGCGATCCCCGGGGATCACCTCCACCTCGAGCCCCACCTCCTCGCGGACGCGGCGACAGAACTCCGGCCCGTTGCGGGCCTCGCGCACGGCGCAGGTGGCGATCGTGCGGAGGGCCGAGACCTGGTAGCCGGCCGCGATCTGCTTGAACGTGCGCAGAGCCTGCACCGTGCGGTCGATCGATTCGTCGTCGAGTTGGCCGAGCGACGAGACGCTGCGGCCGAGGCGGGTGGGCTCGCGCTCCTCGTCGAGAATACGGTAGGCCCCGCCGCGCAGCACCTCGACGATCATCAGCCGGACGCTGTTGGAACCGATGTCGATCGCCCCGAGACGGGTCGTCATCTCGGGCGAGAGATAGATCTGCTTGTCTTCGGTCAACTGGGCGGCCATGCGTCGCGGCGTCCCTCGGAGCGTTGTGCCCAATCATACCCTGCGTTTCCGCGGCCGGGCCGTCGGGTACACTCGGGACGTGCAGCCCGTCGCCCCCCCGATCGTCTTTCCGCCCGCCGGCCGCTGGTCTCCGGCGACCTCCGCCTGCGTGGCCACGATCGGAAATTTCGACGGAGTGCACGTGGGGCACGCGGCGATCGTGCGTCGGCTCGTCGAGATGGCCGGCCGGCTCGGGCTTCCGGCCGTCGTGATGACCTTCGACCCGCACCCGGCGGCCATTCTCCGGCCCGCGGCCGCGCCGCCGCCGCTTACGACGCCGATCCGCCGCGCCGAGTTGCTGCTGGAGTTGGGCGTGGACACGGTGCTCGTGCAGCCCGTCGACGAGCGATTCGTGGCGATCGGAGCCGAAGACTTTTACACGAAGTTGCTCCGGGAGCGGCTCGCCGTGCGGGGCCTCGTCGAGGGAATCGACTTCCATTTCGGTTCCGGTCGTCGCGGCACCGTGGGCATGCTCGCCGACCTGTGCCGCGCCGATGGCGTCGAGTTGGCCGTGGTCGGGCCGGTCGAGCTCGCAGGCGAGGCCGTTTCCAGCTCGCGACTGCGGCGTCTCATTTCGGCCGGCGGCGTGGCCGAGGCCAACCGGATGCTCACGGCCCCGTACCGTTGCACGGGCAGGGTGATCGAGGGGGCGAAGCGCGGCCGTACGCTCGGGTTTCCGACGGCGAATCTCACCGCCATCGCGACGCTGATGCCCGGCCAGGGTGTGTATGCGGCCAGGGTGACGGGCGCCGAGGGGCATGGCTCGTGGCCGGCGGCCGTGCACGTGGGGGCGAACGTGTCGTTCGGTGAGACGGCCGTATCGGTGGAGGCGCATCTCGTCGGCTTCGACGGAGACCTCTACGGCCACACGCTCCACGTTGACTTCCTGGAGCGGCTGCGCGAGACTCGCCGGTTCGCGTCGGTCACCGAGCTCACCGAGCAGCTTGTGGACGACGTGAAGCGGGCGCGGGCCGTCAGCGGGCAGCCCGCGGATTCTTCAACGCCGAGGAGCAGGCATGCGACTTGATTGGGCGACCCTTCTCGGAGTGCTCCGCGACGCGCAGACGTTCGTGCTCACGAGCCACGTGCGGCCCGACTGCGACGCGCTCGGCAGTGAATTGGGGATGCTCGGCATCCTGGAGGCGATCGGCAAGGACGTGCGGATCGTGAACGCGCAGGCCACGCCCGCCAATTTGAAATGGATCGATCCCGACCGTCGGCTCGAATCACTCGCCGAGGGGGTGAAGAAGGACGATCTCGTGGGCCGCGACGTGCTCATCGTGCTCGACACGAGCGCCTGGGCCCAGCTCGGCGCGATGGGCGACGTGGCGAAGGCAATGCGCGAGAAGGTGCTCGTCATCGACCACCACGTCAGCGAAGACGACATCTCCGACCGGTGGTTCAAGGACACGTCGGCCGAGGCGACCGCCCGCATCGTCTACGAGATCGGCCTCCGGCTGAAGGTGCCGCTCACGGAGCGGATCGCGACGCCGCTCTACGCGGGCCTCTCCACCGACACCGGCGGCTTCCGGTTTCCGAACGTGAGCGGCGAGTCGTTTCGCGTGGCGTCGCGGCTCGTCGATGCGCATGCCAATCCGACGGCCATCTACCGCGAACTCTTCGAGCAGGACTCGCTCGCGCGGCTCCATCTCGTGGGTCGCACGCTCGCCGGGGCGCAGGCCTCGCACGGCGGCCGGGTGATCGTCTCGACGGTGCGGCAGAGCGATATCAAGGAGGTGCAGGCCCAGCCCGCCGACACCGAAGACCTCGTCAATCTCACGCTCGCGGTGAAGGGCACGGAGGTGGCGGTGATCCTCATCGAGCAGCCCGATGGGCGCATCAAGACGAGCTTCCGCAGCCGCAGCCAGGTTGATTGCAACGCGCTCGCGGCCCGGTTCGGCGGTGGCGGTCACAAGGCTGCGGCGGGCGCGATCCTGCCAGGGCCGTTCGATACGGCCCGCGAGCAGGTGCTCGCCGCCGTGGACGAGGCCTGCCGCGGGGCGTAGAGTCTTCGGTTCTCAAGCATGACACCAGGAGGATCGTGCCATGGCAGGCCAGATTCCTGATGCCGGTCACCCCCGACGTGAGCCCGGCCGCCGCAGTTTTCTCGCCGAAGCGCTGGCGATCGCCTGCGGCGGCCTTGCCACGCTCACTCCCGTCGCCGCGGGCCTCTGGGCCTTCCTCGATCCGCTGCGACGCACGGGTGCCGCCGCCTCCTTCCTGCCGGTGACGGAGCTCTCGGCCGTGCCCGACGACGGCGTGCCACGCCAGTTCGCCGTGATCGCCGAGCGGACCGACGCCTGGACGGGCTTCGCCGCCGAGCCGATCGGTGCCGTCTATCTGCGGCGCGACAAAGGCTCCGACACCGTCGAGGCCTTGTCGGCCACTTGCCCGCACGCCGGCTGCTTCGTGGAGATGGAGTCGACGGGCCGCTGCTTCCGCTGCCCGTGCCACAACAGCACGTTCACGCTCGAGGGCGGGATCGTGGCCCCGAGCCCCAGCCCCCGGCCGATGGACGCGCTCGAGTGCCGTGTCGCCAAGAACGGTGCCGTGGAGGTGAAGTGGGAGAAGTTTCGGGCCGGCGTCGCGGAGAAGGTCATCCAGTAAGGCAACGCCCGACACGAGATGCACACCATGAAATCATCCTCATCATCCAGCCCCGGGGTCCGCAAAGGTGTCGTCGGCCGCCTCGCAGACTTCCTCGACGACCGCACCGGCTACCGTGCCGTCATGCACGAGGCGCTCTACGAGCGCGTGCCGGGCGGCGCCCGCTGGCGCTACGTGTGGGGCAGCACGCTCGTGTTCGCCTTCATGACGCAGGTGATCACGGGGCTGTTTCTGTGGGCGAGCTACTCGGCGAGCGCCCAGACGGCGTGGGAGAGCGTCTATTACATCCAGCATGAGATGGCCGGCGGCTGGCTCCTGCGCGGCATCCACCACTTCATGGCGCAGGCGATGGTGGTGCTGCTCGCGCTCCACCTGCTGCAGGTGGTGATCGACGGCGCCTACAAGGCGCCGCGCGAGGTCAACTTCTGGCTCGGGCTCGTTCTCATGATGCTCGTGCTCGGCATGGCGCTCACGGGCTATCTGCTGCCGTGGGACCAGAAGGGCTACTGGGCCACGATCGTGGCCACGAATCTGGCCGGGATCGTGCCGGTGGTCGGTCCCTCGATCCAGCAGCTCGTGATCGGCGGCACCGAATACGGCCACCACACGCTGACGCGGTTCTTCGCGCTGCATGCCGGGTTTCTCCCCGGAGCGCTCATCCTGATGCTCGTCGTGCACCTCGCGCTCTTCCGCAAGCACGGCCTGCATGCCAAGCAGCCGATCACGAAGCCCGACGCGATGTTCTGGCCCGATCAGGTGCTCAAGGACGCCGTCGCGATGCTCGCCGTGATGGCGGTCGTGCTGGGGGTGATCCTCGTGCCAGCCCTGCGGGCGATGCTCGCAGGCGAGCCGGTCCACGCCGGCCACCTGGGGGCCGAACTCGGCGCCCCCGCCGATCCTTCGCTGCCGTACGCCGCCGCGCGGCCGGAGTGGTACTTTCTCTTTCTGTTCCAGTTCCTGAAGGTCTTCGAAGGCTGGGGCGCCACCGGCGAGTTCCTGGGCGCGATCGTGGTGCCGGGGCTGATCATGGGCGTGATGTTCCTGATGCCGATCGTCGGCAACTGGAAACTCGGCCACCGCTTCAACGTGGCCTTCACGCTGGGCGTCATCGCGGGCGCCGGCCTGCTCACCGCCATGGCGTTGAACGAAGACTACTACGCCGTGTGGGCCGACAAGGCGGCGCTCGCCGACGCGCAGAAGCTCTACGACGAGACGGGCGGCGACGAGGAGAAACTGGCCGCGGCGCTCAGCGGCGACCAGGCGAAGATCGCGGCCATGGAGAAGCAGTGGAAGAAGCTCGAAAAGATCCGCCATTCCCAGGCCTTCCTCGATGCCGCGAAGCAGGCGAAGCTCGACGCCGCCCGGGCGATCGAGCTCGCCGGCCGCCCTGAAAAGATTCCACCGGCCGGCATGCTCGAACTCGTGCGGGCCGACGCCAAGAGCCAGGGCCCGAGGCTCTTCGCCCAGCACTGCGCGAGCTGCCACGCCCACGTCGATCCGCAGACGCCGGGCGCCGAGGCGATCCTCGCCAAGTCATCGGCGGCCAACCTCTTCGAGTTCGGCAGGGCCTCGTGGATGCGTGGGCTCCTCGATCCCAAGGAAGTGGCGGGCCCGGCCTACTTCGGCAACACGGCCCATAAGGATGGCGACATGGTGAGCTTCGTGCAGGGCGACCTCGCCGACGCCGACCAGTGGACGAAAGACGACATCGAGGCCGTGATCGTCGCCATGGCGTCGGAAGCGGGGCTCGCCGATCCGGGAGTGAAGCCGGCCGTGCTCGAGAAGGGTAGGGACCTCGTCACCGACGCCGAACGCTGCGGCGGCTGCCACAAACTCGGCGACAACGGCACCGACCTGGGCTCGGCCCCCGACCTCACCGGCTGGGGCTCGCGCGAATGGCTCGTGGGGATCATCACCGACCCGACGCACGCGCGGTTCTACGGCGACTCGAACGACCGGATGCCGAGCTTCGGCAAGGCCGCCGAGGGCGCCGCCCCGATGCTGTCGCCTCAGCAGATCGGCCTCATCGCCGACTGGCTGCGCGGCGACTGGTATCGACCGTAAACGCGCGCGCCGGCTTCGGGCTCCCCGCTGCCCCGTCGCCGGACGTTCGCTGCGGGCATCCTGCCCTTCGCTCACTCGACTCCGACTGCGCTTCGCCATCCTGGCTGCGCTTGTCTGCATACGCCCGCGACCGGGGCACGGGGAGCCCAAAGCCTCCTCAACCGTAGCGACAGGCCTCCAGGCCTGTCGGATGGACAGAGCTGGAGCTCTGTCCCCACGGGGGATTGGGCGCGTTGAGGCATGTCAGGCTGAAGCCTGTCTTACGTCACGCAGTGCCGCCGAGGATCGTGGCGCGGGCGACGCGGCCGACGCCGAGCATGTAGGCCGCCGTGCGGAGAGGGACTTTCCGCGACGTGGAAAGTTGCCACACCTGCTCGAAGGCCTCGCCCAGGACGCGGTCGAGCTCCTGGTAGACCCGGGCCACGCCCCACTGGTAGTGCTGCCGGTTCTGGACCCACTCGAAGTAGCTCGCCGTGACGCCGCCGGCGTTCACGAGGATGTCGGGAACCACGACGATGCCGCGCTCGTCGAAGATCACGTCGGCGTCGGGCTCGATCGGGGCGTTCGCCGCCTCGACGACGATCGGGGCCTTCACGGTGGCGGCGTTGGCCTTCGTGAGCACGCCGCCGAGCGCTGCGGGGATGAGCACGTCGCAATCGGCGGCGAGGAGCTCGGCGTTGGTGATCGCATCGCCGCCGGTGAAGCCCGCGAGCCGGCCGTCGTGCTCGCGGGCGTATCGGAGGAGGGCGAGCACGTCGAGACCGTCGGGGCGGTAAAAGCCGCCGTCGGCGTCGCTCACCGCCACGACCGTGCACTCGGCGTCGCGCAGAAACTTGGCCGTGTGGGTGCCCACGTTGCCGAAGCCCTGGATCGCCACGCGGGTGCCGGGGATGCGGCGGCCGAGGCGGCTGAGGAGCTTGAGCGTGAGGGCGCCCACGCCGCGGCCGGTCGCCTCCTCGCGGCCCGGGATGCCGTGGTAGTCGATCGGCTTGCCGGTGACGCACGCGGGGGAGAAGCCGTGATACTTGTCGTATTGGTTCATGATCCACGCCATCACTTCGGCGGTGGTGCCCATGTCGGGAGCCGGGATGTCGACGTCGGGGCCGAAGAGGTCGTGGATGGCGTCGACGAACCGGCGCGTCACCCGTTCGAGTTCGCGCCGCGAGAGTTTCGTGGGGTCGAGGGCGATGCCCCCCTTGGCGCCGCCGTACGGTAGGTTCACGACAGCGGTCTTCCACGTCATGAGGGCGGCCAGGGCCCGCACCTCGTCGAGATCGACCTGGGGATGGTAGCGGAGTCCGCCCTTCATCGGCCCCCGGGCGTCGTTGTGCTGCACGCGGTAGCCGACGTAGGTGGCCATCTCGCCGGAGTCGAGTTCCACCGGAATCTGCACCTGCACTTCGCGTTTCGCGCCGAGCAGTTGGCGGCGGATGCCCGCTGAGAGGTCGAGCTGGTCGGCGGCACGGTCGAAGTAGATGCGGGTGGCTTCGCTCGATCGCATGGTGCAGGTTCCGGGACGAGGGGGGCCGAGTGGGCGAGGCGATCTTATCGGCAGGCCTTTCCCGCTCACAAGCAAGCGTGCGCATGGCCGGTCGCCTGTCGCAGCGGGTACGATGAGGCTGGTCAGCCCCGCGGACGAGATTCCGACGATGCCCACCCTCACGCCCCAGCAGCTTTGGACGCTCGTCGCCGAGACGGGGCTCGTCGACCGCGATCGTCTCGAAGCCCTGCAATCCGAGTTCGAACTCGAGTCGATCTCGCCGGCCGCGACGCCCGACGCGCTCACCGAGGCGATCGCCAAGTGGCTCGTTCGCCGCAAGGTGATCACGGTGTGGCAGGCCCGACGGCTCGTCCGAGGCGATCGTGGACCGTTCTTCATCGGCGACTATCGGCTGCTCGAACGGCTGGAGAAGGAGGGCTTTCAGGGAGGCGGCAAGGGACATCTGTTTCGGGCCCGGCACGAGCCGTCGGGCCGCACCGTGCTGCTCATGCTGCTCGATGCGGAGCGGTGCCGCGACCTCGAGGTGTGGACCGACATCGTGCGCCGCACGACGACCGCGAACCGGGCGACCGATCCCCTCCTTGCCCGCACCTGGGTGCTCGAGCAGAGCGGCGGCCAGCGGTTCATCGTGTGCGAGGACGTCGGAGGCACGCCGCTCACGCCGGAGTTGGCCGCCCGGGGCCCGCGCCCGATCACCGAAGTGGGGCCGCTCGTGCTCGGGGTGGCACGGGCCGTCGCGGAGCTCCACCGGCTCGGCGTCGTGCACGGAGGTATCTCGCTCGAGTCGCTGCGCCGCCAGCCGCCTGTGACGGGGGCCGACCTCGCCACGGGCCGCGTCCGACTTCTGCAGTTTCCACTCGTCGCCGATCCGCATGTCGTGCCGCAGCGGCCCGCGATCGACACGCCGGAGTCGATGATGCGGCTGGGAACGCGGGCCGCGTTTCTCGCGCCCGAGCTCCTGCTGCCGGGCGCCGTCTGCGATCCCCGCAGCGACGTGTATGCGATCGGCTGCGTGATGCAGGCGTTGCTCACCGGCACGTTGCCGTGCTGGCAGGGGAGCGCGGAACAGACGCTGACGCAGGCGGCGTTCGTGGGGCCCGAGCCGCTCGTGCCGCCGCAGGTGCCGCTGGAGGTGGCGACCTTGGTCTCCTACCTCGTGGCCCGTGACCCCGCGGCTCGCTATCAATCGGCGGCCGAGGCGGCCGATGCGATCGCCGCCTGCCTCGGCCTGCCGCCGGTGTCGCCGTCGCTGCCCGCGCAGCAGCCGTTCATCACCCAGACGGTCGCAGCGGGCCCCGCGACCCCTGTTCCCGCCACGGCTGCGGCCGCGGCCATCACGGTACGCGACGAGAAACCGTCGTTCATCACGCCGGCCGCCCCGTCGCGGGCAGCCATGCGCACGAAGACGCCCTGGCTGCCCTACGGCCTCGGGCTCGCCGCGTTGGCGGCGGTCGTGGGCGGGGCATTCGCGCTGTCGATCCGGTCGGGTGGCGAGCGAGCGAGGCCGACGGCGGCGAAGGCCGACACGGACGAGCAGACTGCCGACGTGGCGGTCGATGCGATGGCACGCAAGCGATCGCCCTCGCCGCCGCCCGAGCCCGCGTCTGCCGTGCCCGTGGCGACCACGGCAGAGGATGTGCCGCGGGAGCCGGAGGCGACGACGCTCGTCGATGCGCCGGACGTCCCGTGGGCGTCTCCCACCCACGGTCCGCCGCCGACCCTCGCGCACCTGCCACCCGGATCACAGCTCGTGTTGCTCGCCCGGCCGGCCGATCTGCTCGCGCGTGAGGAGGGCCGGCTCTTCGTACGTGCGCTCGGCGGCCGCGTGGAGGGGGCGCTGGCAGCGGTTGCCGCCGCGTGCGGCTGCGCCCCCGACGAGATCGAATTCGTGCAATCCGGGTGGCAGGCCGATCCGGAGGCCGGGCCCGACGCCGTCGTCGGCGGCTATGCGGCACGGGGCCGCGATGCTTTGCCAGTGGCACACGACGAGGATGCCCGCAAGCGGGCGTGGGGCCGGACGACGGCCCGCGACATCGACGGGGAGACGATGCACGTGGGAGAGACATTCGCGTATTGGCTGCCCGGCGACGGTGACGACCGGGTGCTCGTGGCGGCGCCGGAGAAGATGCTCGTGGAGATGGTGCGATCCAAGAGCGCTGGCGCCGACCGGCAGGACACGCGTGACTGGCGCGATCGGCTCGAGGCGACGCTTCCGCCCGATCTCGAGGATCTCGTCGGCATGCTCGACGAGACCCGCCATGTGACCCTGTTCGGCTCGCCGACCTACCTGCTCCACGACGGACGGCCGGTCTTCGCCGGTCCCCTCGCGAAACTCGTCGAGCCGCTCGGCATCGTGCTGGGAAGCGAATCGGCCGCGGCGGCGCTCTCGCTCCACTGTGCCGACACGTTCTACGCGGAGGTCGACGCGATTGCGGCGACGTCCCGCTCGGCCCGCAAGGATGCCTCCGCCCTCGGCGAGCGCATCACGACCCTCGCGGATTCGATCGAGGAGTATTGCAACGCGCTCGATCCTCACCCCTACGGACGCAAGGTGGTGATGCGGCTGCCCCGGATGCTGGGCATCCTCGCCGCGAATCTCCGCGCGGGCGCCGAGGGCAAGGGGATCGTCGTCAACTGCCACCTTCCGCAGCACGCGGGCCATAATCTCGCGCTGGCCGCCGAGCTTGCGATCGAGCAGACGCCGGGCGCCGGCGGAGCGGTCGTGGCCGCCGCCGCTCCCGTGGCATCGCAGTCGGCGGCCGACCGGCTGGCGCAGCGGATCTCGCTCACGTTCGCCCGCGACACCCTCGAGAAGTCGATCCAGATGCTCGCCGAGGAGATCGGCGTGCCGGTCGAGATCCTCGGCAAGGACCTGGAACTCGAGGGGATCACGAAGAACCAGTCGTTCGGGCTCGACGCGCAGGACCAGCCCGCCGAGACGATCCTCCGCACGATCCTTGCCCGGAGCAATCCCGACGGCAAACTGATCTATGTGTTCCGAAAGAAAGACGGCGCGGAGTCGATCGACATCACCACGCGGGCGGCCGCCGCGAAGCGTGGCGACGAGGTGCCGGCCATCTATGTCGACCAGCCAGGAAAGAACGAGGAAGCGAAGCCACAATGATCATCGTGATGCAGGCCGGGGCATCCCCGGCGGACCTTGACCGTGTCGTGTCGCGCGTGGAGTCGCTCACGCTGCGGCCCCACGTGATCGTCGGCACGGAGCGGACGGTGGTCGCCGTCGTCGGTGACGAGCGCGAGGCCATGGGCGCCGGCTTCGAGACACTGCCGGGCGTGGCCTCCGTGCTGCCCATTCTCGCGCCCTACAAGGTGGCCAGCCGCGAGGTGCAGGCCGAGACGACGCTCGTGAAGGCCGGGCCGCTCGAGGTGGGCGGCAGTCGGATCGGCGTGATCGCCGGCCCCTGCTCCGTGGAGAGCGCCGAGCAGATCGTGGGCACGGCGCGGGCCGTGAAAGCTGCGGGTGCCACGGGCTTGCGCGGCGGCGCGTTCAAGCCACGGACGAGCCCCTACAGTTTCCAGGGCATGAAGGAGAAAGGGCTCGAATTGCTCGCCGAGGCCCGGGAGGCGACGGGGCTCGCCGTCGTGACGGAGGTGGTCGCCTCGGAAGACGTGCCGCTCGTCGCCCGCTACGCCGACGTGCTCCAGATCGGCGCCCGCAACATGCAGAACTACCGCCTGCTCGAGGCGGTCGGCCGCACGCAGACGCCGGTGCTCCTCAAGCGCGGTCCGGCCGCCACGGTCGAGGAATTGCTGCTCGCGGCGGAATACATCCTCGATGGCGGCAACCGGCAGGTGATGCTCTGCGAACGGGGCATCCGCACGTTCGAAACCCACACCCGCTTCACGCTGCCCCTGGCCACGGTGCCCTGGCTCCACGCCCGCACGCACCTCCCCGTGGTCGTCGATCCGAGCCATGGCACGGGCCATGCGAACCTCGTCGAGAGCATGGCCGCCGCGAGCGTCGCGGCGGGGGCCGACGGCCTCATCATCGAGGTGCATCCCGATCCGAAGTGTGCTTCGAGCGACGGTGCGCAGACGCTCGACTTTGCCGCGTTCGGGCGGCTGATGGACGTCTGCCGCCGCGTGGCCGAGGCGGTCGGGCGCTCGCTCGGCTGAACCAACGGCTCCGGACGCGTCGCATGGCCTTCTCCCCGCTGCCGCTGGCGTATTGCACGAACGTGCATCCCTGCCGCGCCGTCGCCGACGTGCCTGCGGTGCTCGATCGCTACGCAGCCCCCGTGAGAGCGCTTTCGGGCTTCGATATCTCCGTGGGGCTCTGGCTCCCCGAGGCTGCCGTCGCCGAGGCAGATGCCGCCGACGTCGTGGGGCAGTCGCTCGCGAGCCACGGCTTTTCCTGCCACACGCTCAACGCGTTTCCCTTCGGCGACTTCCACGGCGCCCGCGTGAAGGAGCAGGTGTATCTCCCCGATTGGGCCGACCGCCGCCGGCTCGACTACACGCTGGCCTGCGCCCGCCTGCTCACCACGCTCGTGCCGCCGGGCGGCGAAGGGAGCATCTCGACGCTGCCGCTGGGGTTCAAGGGCTTCGGCCACGGGCCGGCGTTCACGGCAGCGGCCGCCGACGCCCTGCTCGACTGTGCCCGCCGGTTCGCCGCGCTCGAAGCCGCGACCGGCCGCGTGATCCGCCTCGCCCTCGAGCCCGAGCCGTGTTGCATCCTCGAGACGACGGCCGAGACGGTGACCTTCTTCACCGCGCTCTTCGACCGGGCGGCACGTGCCGGCATCGAACCGCTCGCCCGCCGCCACCTCGGCGTGTGCTACGACGTCTGCCACCAGGCAGTCGAGTTCGAGGATGCCGGGACGGCGATCGGTGCGCTCACCGCCGCGGGTATCCGGATCAACAAGGTGCAGATCAGCTGCGCGATCGAAGCGCCCGATCCGACCGATCCCGCCCAACGCGACGCGCTGCTCGCCTATGTCGAGCCGCGCTATCTCCACCAGACGTTCGCCCGCGGTCAGGACGGCACGCTGCACCACGCCGTCGACCTCACGCCCGACCTGATCACCGATCCCACGTGGCACGCCCGCGCCCCGTGGCGGATCCACTACCACGTGCCGGTCGATGCGGAGCGGATCGGGCCCCTGCGCACGACCCGCCGCGACCTGGAGCGGGGGCTCGCAGGGATCGGAGAACTCGACTACGCCCCACACCTCGAGGTCGAGACGTACACCTGGCCCGTGCTCCCGGGCGCCGATCCCGTCGATCTCGCGAGCGGCATCGCCCGCGAGTTGATCGCCACGCGTGCGCTGATCGGAAACATCGCCTAACCGATCGCCGGCCGAACTCGCCGAACCCGGCTCGGGGTTACCCCGTACCGTCTCGCCGGACGCTCGCTGCGCCCATCCATGATCTCGCCTCTCCCTCTGGGAGAGGCCGGCCGCAGGCCGGGTGAGGGTGCCTTTCGCGGCGCAACGAAAGCACCCTCACCCCAGCCCTCTCCCAAAGGGAGAGGGAGGAGGGGCAGCCCCGAGCCTCCGTCTTCACGAAAACCCTCGCCATCGTGGCCTCGGTTTTCGTGGCGAACCTCCGTTCGCTCTCGAGAGCCTGTCTTCCAGCCAGGCAGTCACTTGTTGGAGGAGGCTTCGGGCTCCCCGTGTCCCGGGAGCCGGCGTTACTCACCAGCGAAGCCAGGATGGCGCAGCGCCAGTGAGTCCGAGTGAGCGGAGGGCTGGAGGCCCGGAGCGAACGTCCGGCGACGGGGCATGGGGAGCCCGAAGCCGGTTCTTCCCAGTGGATAAAGCCATGACAGGCTGAAGCCTGTCCCGCACGAAGTGAAGTCAATCGAGCACGACGAGCGCGATCGTGGTGTAGAGCACGATGCCCACGATGTCGACGATCGCCGACACAAAGGGGTTGCTCATCAGGGCCGGGTCGAGGCCGATCGAGCGGAACAGGAGCGGGAGCACCGAGCCGACGAGCGTGCCGAGCATCACGACGCCGAGCACCGTGAGCGGGATCACGAGCGCCTGAACCGGCGTCGGCGCGTAGACGAGGGCGAGCAGGTAGCCCGGCACGGCAAGAAGCGTGCCCAACAGCAGGCCGAGGGCGAACTCGCGCTTGAGGATCTTGCGCCAGTCGGAGAGCTTGCAATCGCCGGAGGAGAGGGCCGTGATCACGAGCGTGGCCGACTGGTTGCCCGAGTTGCCGCCGCTGGCGATCACGAGCGGGATGAAGGCGATGAGCCAGGCGTGGGTGAGCGGGGCGCGGGCCATCACCATCGCGGTGACGGCGGCGGTCGCGAACAGGATCGTGAGCCACACGCCGCGCTTCCAGGTCATCGTGACGAGGGCGGCCTCGAGGTAGCTTTCGCCGAGGGGCGTGATGGCGGCGATCCGCTGCGCGTCGTCGGTGGCGTCCTGACGGACGGCGTCGAGCACGTCGTCGTGGGTCACGATGCCGACGAGCCGATTCTTGTCGTCGACCACGGGGATCGCGATGAAGTCGAAGCGGGCGAGCTTCTCCACCACCTGCTCCCGCGGTTCCTCCACACGCACGCTGATCGGATCGCGCTGCATGAGGTCGGAGACGAGGGCCGTGGGTTTGGCGAGGATCAGGTCGCGAAGCGACACGAAGCCCACGAGGTGCCGCTCGGCGTCGAGCACGTAGATGTAGTAGATCGATTCGCTGTCGGGGGCCTGGGTTCGGAGCCTGGTCACCGCCTCGCCCGCCGAGATGTCGGCCGGGAGCGACGCGTACTCGGTGGTCATGAGCGCCCCGGCCGATTCCTCGGGGCAGGAGAGGAGCATCCGGATATCGTGCCGCTCGGCCTTGGCGACGAGCGGCAGGATCTCCTCCACGAACTCCGGGTCGAGTTCGCGCAGGAGGTCGTCGCGATTGTCGGCGGCCATCCACTCGAGCAGTTGGCCCAGATGCGGCCGGTCGGCCGCCTTCACGAGCTCCACCTGCCGGGTCATCGGGTAATACGGAAAAATCTCCGCCTGGCGCTCGACCGGCACGGCGTCGAGCAGGTGCCAGAGCTCGCGGTCGTCGAGCCCCTCGGAGAACTCGGCCACCGTGGCCGGGTGGAGTTCCTGGGCCACCTCGCGCAGGCCTGCCGTGTCGCCCTCGGCGAGCATCACGCGCAGCTCGGGAATCAGGAGGGGGTTGGCGGTGACCATGGCGGGGAGCCGGGGGCAGGATCGCGCCTATACTCAGCGGTGAGACGCGATGGTGACGTGGTCGTGCGACCGGAAACCAGTATGCCATGAACGTGCCGGGAATCGAATGCGGGCTTGGATGGCGTGCTGCCCGGCTTGGCATGCCGTTCCTCGTCGTCACGTTGCTCCTCGCGCACCCGGGGGGATTCGCGACAGGCGGCGAGCAGGTCGGGAGAGGCTGGGATCTGTTACGGACGCGGGCGTATCTGCCGGCCGACTTCGACCAGGAGGTCTTCGACGCCCTCTGGACGACGTGGCCCGAGCCGCTCCGCAGCCGGGCCGAACAGGCTTCGCCCGAGGAGCGGCGGCGCATGGCGATGGAACGCTACGGCTTGAACCCGGATCCCGACGACCCCTCGCGCTCGCTGCAATACGTCCACGGGACCGACGGCTCGTGGACGATGAGCTGCCTCGCATGCCACCAGGGGCAGGTGGCCGGCCGGGTGATCCCGGGGCTGCCCAACTCGAACTACGCCCTCGAGACGCTCACCGAGGAGGTGCGGCTGGTGAAGGTGAGGCAGCGGAAGCCGTTCGGGCACATGGACATGGGCTCCCTGCTCCTGCCGCTGGGCACGACCAACGGCACGACCAACGCCGTGATCTTCGGCGTGGCCCTCATGCGGCATCGTGACGCCGACTTGAACATCGTCCAGCGGCCGCCGCGGTTCGACCTCGTTCATCACGACATGGACGCTCCGGCGTGGTGGCACTACCGCAGGCGCACGGGTCTGTACGCCGACGGCTTCGCGCCCAAGGGGCACCGGATGCTGATGCAGTTTCTGCTCGTCAAGGAAAACGGCCCGGAGAAGTTCGCCGCCTGGGAAGACGAGTTTCGCCGGATCGAGGCCTGGATCGAATCGCTCGCACCCCCGCGGTGGCCGTGGCACGTCGACGCCATGCTGGCGGAGCAGGGCAGGGCGGTGTTTACGAATCACTGTGCGTCGTGCCACGGCACCTACGGCCCGGGCGGAAACTACCCGGAGCGCATGGTGGCGCTCGACGAGATCGGCACCGACCGCGTGCGGTTCGACTCGCTCACGCAGAAGGAGCGGAGCGACCTGAACGAGAGCTGGTTCGGCCATCGCGGCCGCGATGCCGAGCAGCTGCGAAACCGTGAGCCACCGACCGGCTACGTGGCCCCGCCACTCGACGGCATCTGGGCGACGGCTCCGTATTTTCACAACGGGTCGGTGCCCACGCTCTGGCACGTGCTCCATCCCGACGAGCGGCCGGCGGCCTGGCAGCGCACTCCAATGGGCTACGACGAGTCGCGCGTCGGCCTCGAGATCACCGCGGCGGCGGCGACGCCTGCCAAGCTTCCGAGCGCCGAGCGTCGCACGTGGTTCGACACGTCGAAGCCCGGCAAGGGCGCCACCGGCCACGACTTTCCGGCTGCCCTCGACGAGGCGGAGAAGGCCGCCGTGCTCGAGTACTTAAAGACCCTCTGAGGAACTGCTAGACTCCGTCTGAAACCGGAGAAGAAGCCACCATGACCCAGCTCGAAGCCGCCCGTGCCGGCCAGATCACGCCGGAGATGAAGTTCGTCGCCCAGCGGGAGGACCTGCCCGAGGAGCTGATCCGCAGCGAGGTCGCCCGCGGGCGGATGGTGATCCCGGCCAACACGGTGCATCTCACGAAAAAGCTCGAGCCGATGGCGATCGGTATCGCGGCCCTCACGAAGATCAACGCCAACATCGGCAACTCGGCCGTCACGAGCGACCAGCAGACGGAGCTCGAGAAGCTCCACATGGCCGTGCATTACGGCGCCGACACGGTGATGGATCTCTCCACCGGGAAGGACATCGACACGATCCGCCAGGCGATCATCGACGCCTCGCCCGTGCCGATCGGCACCGTGCCGATCTACCAGATGCTCGAGGAACTCGGCGGCGACATCGACGACATGAAGCCGCAGCACTTCCTCGACATGTGTGAAAAGCAGGCGAAGCAGGGCGTCGATTACATGACCGTCCACGCCGGCCTGCTCCAGGAGCATCTCCATCTCACGATGCACCGGATCACCGGGATCGTGAGCCGCGGCGGCTCGCTCATCGCCCGCTGGATGATGACCCACCGCCAGCAAAACCCGCTCTACACCCACTTCGAGGATCTCTGCGACATCTTCCGGCAGTACGACGTGACCTGGAGCCTCGGCGACGGCCTCCGGCCGGGTAGCATCGCCGATGCCAGCGACGAGGCGCAGTTCGCGGAACTGCACGTGCTCGGCGAACTCACGCGGCGGGCGTGGGCCAAGGGCTGCCAGGTGATGGTGGAGGGCCCCGGTCACGTGCCGATGGACCAGATCGACATGAACGTGAAGCGGCAGATGGAGGAATGCGACGAGGCGCCGTTTTACGTGCTCGGCCCGCTCGTCACCGACATCGCCCCCGGCTACGACCACATCACGAGCGCGATCGGTGCGGCCCTCGCCGGCTGGAGCGGCGCGGCGATGCTCTGCTACGTGACGCCGAAGGAGCACCTCGGCCTGCCCGACGCCGAGGATGTGCGGCAGGGGGTGATCGCGTACAAGATCGCGGCCCACGCCGCCGATCTCGCCAGGCATCGGAAGAACGCCCGCGTGCGCGACGACGCCCTCTCGCGGGCCCGGTTCGCCTTCGATTGGAACGAGCAGTTCCGCCTCGCGCTCGATCCCGAGACGGCGCGGAAATACCACGACCAGACGCTGCCGCAGGACACCTTCAAGAGCGCCCACTTCTGCAGCATGTGCGGCCCGAAGTATTGCTCGATGAAGATCACGCAGGACATCCGCGACATGGCCGCGGCCCAGGCCGCCGGCACGCCCGAGGAGCCGGTCACGATCCAGCTTCAGTAGCCACGGCAAGCGTGCGGCGCAAGGTGCCGCGCACCACGATGTGGATCAGGAAGGGATAGGGATAGGACGGCCAATGGCACTTCGGCGACCGTTTTTCGATCGATGAGTTGCTTGTAGGCCCCAGCTGGTGGCTCCGGGGCCGGTGTTGCGGGCAGCCCCAGGCGCTGGCACCCCTCTGAATCGCCGGTTTTTCACGCTCAGCGCAGAACGTCTCTGATGCGGGCATCGGCCGGTTCATCGCGTTGCCGATCACAGCGAGTGGATGTCGATCGCCGGCAGGTCTTCGGGCGATGTCTGAAAGATGTCGCGCTCGTCATGGACCTGCACGAGGTCGCCCCAGTCGGTGGGCGGCCCGCGGGCGGGCGCGAGTGGCGGAGGCTCGAGCGGTTCGCCAAGGTGCGTGAGGGGCTAACTTCACGCGGGCGAAGCCATCCTGGCCTTCTTCCGCTTGCGAACCTCCGGTTCGTAGTGAGCCGGCTCCTGCCGGCCGTCTCCTCTGAGCCGGATGTCACCGCCACATCCCGGGCACGCCAGGGGCACCTCCTCCCCCACCCGGGCCATGAGCTTGGCCCAGGCGATCCGGGAGGTATCGTGCGAGCGGGGCTTGTCATGTGCGTCGTAGCAGCCCTCCGCGGCATGCGCACTGCCCGCCGCATATCCGCCCGCCGCGTCCTCGCGCTTGCCGACATTTCCGATGGCAATCGCCGTCACGGCCGGCCTGAGCTTGTGGTTCGGTGCGAATACCCCGTGGTAGCGATGCCGGTGCTTCCGCGACGGGGGGCGTTGCCACGCCGCGTGAGCCGATGGCGATTCAGCTGCCGTAGGCCCCGGGAATTCGCAGTGGAATCCGGGTGGAGCGGATGACGGCTCGAATTCTCGGTACGATTCCCTCATGGAACTGCTGTGGGAGTCGATCGCTGTCCGAAACTCCGCGTGCGAGCGGGAGCGGCTGGCCGTCCGTGAGCGGCTGGCCGCCGCGGTCAGGGAGTATCTGCCGGCGGGCAGCCGGGTGTGGCTGTACGGCTCCTTGATCGAGCCGGGGCGCTTCCGCGAGTGGTCGGATATCGACCTGGCGCTCGAAGCCGATCCGCCCGCGATGAGCATCTACCTGCTGGCGAGCCTCCTGGCCGAGCGGTGCCTGCGGCGCGTCGATGTGTGTCTCATGACCGAGACGCGGTTGGCGACGGCGATCCGTCAGAAGGGAGAATTATGGACCGTGTAGGACTGGCGATCCTGGAACAAGAGCTCAAGGCAGATGCCACCGTCATGGCGGATGCCGCACGGTTGGCCACCGAGCGTCTTGCCGATGAACATCCCGGCCATCTTTCGGCCTGCGGCTACGAACTCAACCGGCTTTACAACGTGCTCGAAAAGAGTTTCGAGCGGCTGTGCGAGGCGTTCGAGAACCATTTCGAGAAGGCGGGCGACTATCACGAGCGGCTGCTCGAACGGGTGTCGCTCGATCTGCCCGGTATCCGTCCGCGATTCCTGCCGCCCGAGTTTCGCTCGCAGGTGCGGGAACTGAAAAGCTTCCGCCATTTCTTCCGGCACGCCTACGATCCGATTCTGCGAGGGGACCGACTCGCCGAGCTCGTCGCCGATGCGACCGGCGTGTCCGCGGCCCTTCCGACGTGGATCCGGAGTTTCTGCGACGCCGTTCGCGGTGAGTTACGCGGCTGATCGCTCCGCTGAGGCGCCGTACAGGCCGCCGCGCACCACGATGTGGATCAGGAAGCCGACCGGGCCGGCGAGGAACGTGAGCACGAGGGCGAGCGTGCGCACGGGCCACGGGATGCCGAGGCGGACCGCGTCGCGGGCGATCCACGCGCCCACCACCATGTCGAACACGAGGTAGTGGGTCCACGCGGCGGCGAAGACCCAGTCGTCGGCGAACGCCGCCCGCAGACCGGTGAGCGTCATCAGATCGTCGGGTGGCGGCCCGCCGCTCGCGAGCTTCCAGCCGATCACGGCCGCGTAGCAGGCCGCGAGCAGCCCCGGCACGAGCACCGCACAGAGCACGTGCGACACGATCCGCCTGCCGGGCAACGCCACGAGCGCGATCCACGCGACGAGGGCCACGGTGTTCGTGATCTCGAACAGCCGTTGCGGCGTCAGGAGGTCGCCAAGGCCGCCGTTCACTTCCGGCTCCAGCCCGTGCCGTCGGGGCGGTCTTCGAGCACGATGCCGGCCTCGGTGAGCTTGGTGCGTACGAGGTCGGCCGTCGCGAAGTCCTTCGCCTTGCGGGCGTTGGCCCGGATCTCGATCACGAGCTCCATGAGCTTGCCCACGAGCGCCTCGTCGGCACCGCCGGCCGTGGCCTGCGGCTCCACGAGAAACAGCCCGAGCACGCTGGTGAGCTCCCGCATCACGAGCATCATCGCGTCGAGCGTCGCGAGTTCGGCTGCAGGCTTCTTCGCCTCGAGGCCGTGCTGGTCGATGAACTTGTTCACGACCCGCACGAAGTCGAACAGCGTCGCGATCGCGATCGCCGTGTTGAAGTCGTCGTCCATCGCGGCCAGGAACTTGTCTCGAAGCGCCTTCACGTCGTCGCCGGCCGTCGCCACGGCCGCATCGCCGTCGCGCCGGTTCCGGCAGGGCAGGGCGTGGAAGGGCTTCCCGCTCACGCGTTGAAAGCGCGCGAACAGCCGCTCGAAGGCCTCCATCGCCCGGGCGCTCTCGCCGAGCGGTTCCTCGCCGAAGTGGATCGGGCTGCGGTAGTGCGTCGACAGCAGCAGCATCCGGATCGCCTCCGGTCGGTGCCGGGCGAGCAAGTTCTTGAACGGCTCCGCGCCGGTCGACTTCGAGATCTTCGTGGCGGCCTGTGCAGCCGCTTCGTCGGCCGACCCCGCCTCGCCCCGCGGACGGCCGCCCACCTTGCCGGCCGCGCCGCCGGCTTGCATGAGGCCGTTGTGCATCCAGAACGTCGCCATCGGGCAGTCGTGGAGCGACTCGCTCTGGGCGATCTCGTTTTCATGATGCGGAAACACGAGGTCGAGGCCGCCGCCGTGGATGTCGAAGTGGGGCCCGAGGATCGCCTTGCTCATCGCCGAGCACTCGATGTGCCAGCCCGGCCGGCCGGGGCCCCACGGGCTCTCCCAGGCCGGCTCGCCCGGCTTGGCCTTCTTCCAGAGCGCGAAGTCGGCCGCCGACCGCTTGCGTTCGGCCGTCGAGCCGCCTTCGCCCTGCGTCTGCTCGACGGAGCGGTTGGTGAGCTTGCCGTAGTCGGCGTCTCTCGTGACGTCGAAATAGACGTCGCCGTCGCTGGCGTAGGCATGGCCCTTGGCGATCAGCCCTTCGATGAACGCGATGATCGTGCCGATGTGCTCCGTGGCCTTCGGCATCTGGTCGATGCCGGTGACGCCGAGGGCCGCGAGGTTGTCGAGATAGTCGGCCGTCATCTCCGCGGCGAGCTTCGCCATCGTCGTGCCGCGGGCCGTGCTCTCGGCGATGATCTTGTCGTCGACGTCGGTGATGTTGACGACCCAGGTCACCTTCCAGCCCGAGTATTCGAGGTGCCGTTTCACGGTGTCGAAGATCACCGGGCCGACCATGTGGCCAATGTGGCTCGGCTTGTAGACCGTGGGGCCGCAGAGATACATCCCCACGTGGCCGGGCTGCACGGTCACGAGCGGCGATTTCGTGCGCGAGAGCGTGCTGTAGACCTCGATTGTCGGGAGCCCGGTCGCCGTCGTCATCGTGCCTCCATTCCCATCACTCATTCCGGCCGCGCCCGTTCCACGAGCACGACGCACTCCGCGCCGATTGCCAACTCCTCGCCGATCGGCCCGACGTGCTCGCCCGTCTTGGCCTTGAGCCACACGGTCGACGCGTCGACGCCGAGGATTCCGGCGATCCGTTCGCGGATCCGCTGCCGGTGCGGCAGGATTTTGGGCCGCTGGGCGAAAATCACGCAATCCAGGTTCACGATCCGCCAGCCGGCGGCCGCGACCCGCGCGTGGGCGGCCCGGAGCATGTCGGCCGAGTCGCGGCCCTCGTTGGCAGGGTCGCTGTCGGGAAACAACTCGCCGATGTCGCCGAGGGCGGTGGCCCCGAGCAGCGCGTCGGTGATCGCATGCAGGAGCACGTCGGCATCGCTGTGGCCGATCGCCGTCTTGTCGTGGGGGATCCGGATCCCGCCGATCACGAGCGCATCGCCCGCGCCAAGACGGTGCGTGTCGTGTCCAATTCCGATGCGAACCATGCCTCTCCTCTCCACCGTGTGCGGCGCGCGGACAAACCACCGTTTTCCCCTATACTCCTCGCATGCACAACTCCAATGGAGAGGCAGGCGCAGCGGCCGCCGTGATCGAGGTCGAAGGGCTCGCCAAGAGCTACCGCGTGTTCGACAAGCCGGAGGGCCTGGTCGCGAGCGTGAAGAGCCTGTTCCACCGGCCGAGCCGCGTCGTCGAAGCACTCAAGGGCGTGAGCCTGACGGTGGGGCGGGGTGAGTTCGTGGCCCTGCTCGGGCCGAACGGAGCCGGCAAGACGACGTTCCTGAAGCTCCTCTCCGGGATCATCACTCCCACGCGGGGCACCGCCCGGGTGCTCGGCCACGTGCCGTGGGAGCGGGCCGACGACTTTCGCCGCCGGTTTGCCCTCGTGATGGGCCAGAAGAACCAGTTGTGGTGGGACCTCCCCGCCGCCGAGAGCTTTCGCCTCCATCGCGAGATCTACCGGATCGAGCCGGCCCGGTTCGAGCGCACCCGCGACGAGCTCGTCGACCTCCTCGGCGTGCGCAAGCTCGTCCTGCAGCCGGTGCGCGACCTCTCGCTCGGCGAGCGGATGAAGCTCGAGCTGGTCGCAGCCCTCCTTCACGAGCCGGAGGTGCTGTTTCTCGATGAGCCGACGATCGGGCTCGACGTGGTCGCCCAGCACTCCCTCCACCAGTTCCTCGCCCACATTCAGGTCGAGCGCCGGATGACGATCGTGCTCACGACCCACTACATGAAGGACGTGGCCGCACTCTGCCGCCGCGCGATCGTGATCACGGACGGATCGATCCTCTACGACGGCTCACTCGACCAGATCGTCGACCGCTTCACGACCCACAAGATCGTGACGCTCGATCTCGACGACACGCCCGATCAGGCCGACTTCGCCCGCCTCGGCTTCCCCTGCGAGATTCGCGGGCCGCAGGTGACGCTGCGGATCGAACGGCAGCGGATCGCCGACGTGCTCCCCGAGATCCTGCGCGGCCGGCAGGTGCGCGACGTGTCGGTCGAAGACGTGCCGCTCGAGGAGATCGTGGCGGAGCTCTTCCGCTCGGGCTCCGGGCAGGCCGCGCGGGTGCCTGAGGAGGCGCGGGCATGAACCGGGCCGTCACGACGCCGCTGTTCCCCGGCCTGCGGGCGTGGTGGACGATGCTCGTGATCTGCCTCGAAGAGCGGCTCGCCTACCGCGGCGACTTCATCCTCGGCACCGCGATGCGGTTCCTGCCGATCGTGACGCAGGTGTTTCTGTGGACGGCCGTGTTCGCCGCCACGACGCGGAGCGACATCGCGGGCTACTCGCGCACCGACATCGTGGCCTACTACCTGCTCACGATGGTCACGCGGGCCTTCTCCAGCATGCCGGGGCTCGCCGGAGGCATCGCCCGCAGCGTCCGCGACGGCTCGATCAAGAAATACCTCGTGCAGCCGGTGGACTACGTGTCGTTCCTGCTCGCCGCCCGGATCGCGCACAAGCTCGTCTACTACGCCGTGGCGATCATCCCGTTCGGGGCCGTGTTCTTCGTCTGTCGCGGGTATTTCCCCCCTGTTCCGGACGCCGTCACGATCATCGCGTTCACCGTGTCGCTCGTGCTCTCGTTCCTGCTCGGCTTCTTCATGGAGGCGACGCTCGGGATGCTCGGGTTCTGGTTTCTCGAGGTGTCGAGCATCATCTTCGCCTACATGCTCGTGCAGTACCTCCTCTCGGGTCACATGTTCCCGCTCGACATGCTCGCCGGCATCCCCACCGGCCTGCACGGCGTGAGCGTGGCCGACGTGGTGCGCTGGCTGCCGTTCGAATACACCGCCTACTTTCCGTCCGCCGTCTGGCTGGGCAAGGTGTGCGGCGCGGAACTCGTGCGATCGCTGCTCATCGAGGCGAGCTGGGTCGTCGCGATGGCAGTCGCCTGTCGCGTCGCCTGGTGGCGGGGCACGAGGCGCTACAGCGCGTTCGGAGGCTGACGGCGTGGCGCGATACCTCTCCATCTTCCTGACGTTCGCCCGGGCGTGCCTCGTGCGCGACATGACGTTTCGGGCCAACTTCGTGCTCGAGTGCCTCACGAGCCTGGGCTGGATGTCGATGAACCTCGCGTTCTACCTGCTCGTCTTCCAGTTCACGCCGGAGATCGGCAAGGGCACGGGCTGGACCCGCGAACCGTTCTTCGCCTTCGTGGCCACCGGACTGATCATCAACTCAATCGTGCAGGCGCTCTTCATGCCGAGTGCCGAGGAACTCACGGAGATGGTCCGCACCGGCGGTCTGGACGGCGTGCTCGTGCAGCCGCTCGACGCCCAGTTCCTGCTCTCGATGCACAGGGTCGACTTCTCTTCGTTCGCCAACGGCCTCGTCGGCGTCGGGCTCCTGGGATGGGCGCTGGCCCGCATGGACCACGCGCCCCCGGCTGTGGCGTGGCCGCTCTATGCGCTCCTCATCCTCTGCGGCGTCGCGATCCTCTACAGTCTGGTGATCATGCTCGCCGCCGCCACGATCCTGCTCGGCCGCAATCAGAGCCTTTACGACTTCTGGTTCTACCTCACGAACTTCTCGCGCTATCCCGCAGAGATTTACGCCGGCCCCTGGGGCGGCCCGCTCCGTGCCCTGTGCACGTTCGTGATCCCGATCCTGCTCGTCGTCAACGTGCCCGCCCGCGTGATCGCGCAGCCGTTCGAGGGGCAGGCCTGGGGGCTCGTATGGCTCGCCGTCACGGCGGCGATCGTCTCGCTCGTCGTCTCGCGGTTCGTGTTCCAGGCGGCACTCGCAAAATACCGGAGCGCCTCCAGCTAGCATGCGACATTCCCGGAACATGCCATGACGCCCGTTCTCGCCTGGCTTCGGCTGCTGCGCATTCCCAACCACGCCACGGCCGCGGCCGATGTGCTGGCGGGTTTCTTGATCGCATCGCGGGCCCGGGAGATTGGCCCGCTGCCGCCGGCGTTGTGGTGGGCTCTCGCCGCCAGCCTCGCGTTCTATGCGGCCGGCATGGTGCTCAACGACGTGTTCGACGTGGAGCTCGACCGCCGCGAACGGCCCGAGCGGCCGCTGCCGTCGGGTGCGATCGCGGTCGGAACGGCGGCAGCCGTGGGGCGTGGGCTGCTCACGGTGGGCAGCCTGTGCGCATGCCTGGCTGCCTTTGCATCGGGGAGCGCCACGGTCGCGCTCGTCGGGGCAGCGCTCGCTGCGGCCGTCTGGATGTACGACCGCCACGCGAAGGGCACGCCGCTTGGTCCGGCGGTGATGGGGTCGTGCCGAGGCTTGAACTGGCTGCTCGGGATGACGGCCGCCGGCGGCCCTGCCACACCCTCCGACTGGCTGATTCCACTCGGCATGGGGCTCTTCGTGGGCGGGATCACGCTCTACGCACGCGACGAGGCCGGCCGCAGCCGCGCCGGCACGCTCGCGATTGCGACGCTCGTGATGTTCGCGGGGATGTGCATCGCCGGGGCTTCGACGTGGCTTCTGGCAGCCGCAGACGAGGGGTCGGCATGGCTCCGGTCGGGACGGCTGACGCCATGGCTGCTGCTCTGGAGCGTGCTCGGGGCGTCGATCCTTCTGCGGAACGTGCTCGGCATCCTCGATCCCGACAGCGGGCGGGTGCAGCAGGCCGTCGGCAACGCAATCATGTCGATGATCACACTCGCGGCGGTGCTCGTGCTGCCCGTGTGCGGCGAAGCTTGGGCGATCGTGGTCCTGCTCCTGCTCGTGCCGTTCCTGCTTGGTCGTCAACTCGTGTCGGCCACCTGAGGGTTGTGGAGCACCCGCCCATGCGGCTCGGATTCAGCACCAACGGTATCGGCGACGTCGCCCCGCTCGATGCAGTGCCGGTCTTGAAAGACCTGGGCTACGAGTCGCTCGCGATCACGCCGGATCGTCACCTCCTCGACCCGTTTTCATCCGGTCTCGCCACCGAGACGGTTCGCTGGTGCTCGGCCCTCGATGCCGCCGGCTTCGCCCGTGTCATCGAGACGGGGGCCCGGCATCTCCTCGACCCGCTCACGAAGCACGAGCCGACGCTCGTCTCACCACACCGCGCCGACCGTGACCGGCGCACCGACTTTCTCGCACGAGCGATCGACCTCGCCGTGGAACTCGGTGCACCGGTCGTCTCGCTCTGGTCGGGGATGGCCCGTGACGCGGCCGACGAGGAGACGCTCTGGCAGCGGCTCACGAACAGCCTCGGCCCGGTGCTCGACCGCGCCGCCGCACGCGGCATCGTGCTCGGCTTCGAGCCGGAACCGGGCATGTTCGTCGACACGCTCGCTCGGCAGGCGATCCTGCACGAGCGGCTGGGCCGGCCCGATCACCTCCGGCTCACCGTCGACCTCGGCCATCTCGAATGCATGGGCGAGCGTCCGGCGGCCACGCTCCTGGCGTCCCGGGCTGCAGCGATCGTCAACGTGCACGTCGACGACATGCTCGCCTGCCGCCACGAGCACCTGCCGCTCGGCACGGGCGACGTCGACTTTCCGCCGCTGCTCCGGGCCCTGGAAGCCGTGGGCTACACGGGCGGCCTGCACGTGGAACTCCCGCGGCAGTCGCATCGCTGGCTGGAAACCGCCCGCGAATCAGCGGCGTTCTTGCGAGGGATGCTCGCCAGATAAACGGTTGAGGCACCTGGCAACGACCCGCAATCGGAGCCGAAGGGAGGCATGCTCGAGGGATGCTTCACGGAACGGCACGGCATCCTGCCGTCCGTTCCTTGGCCGACCTCCGTCGGCTGGAAACAACCCGGCCCTCCAGGCCTGGCGATCTTTCGTCCTCAACGACTCCCTTCGTCTGCGCGTGCCCACCTTCCCGACTCCGCCGAAACTGCTTGGCGCTGTAGCGACAGGCCTCCAGGCCTGTCGATCGACAGAGCTGGAGCTCTGTCGCTACGGAGGAGGCTTCGGGCTCCCCGTGTCCC
>JBAXUY010000190.1:0-4967 GCA_037129475.1 Planctomycetia bacterium
GTCCTACACGCGGCGGAGCACGAGGCTCGCGTTGTGGCCGCCGAAGCCGAAGCTGTTGCTCATCGCCACGTCGACCTGCACCTCGCGGGCCACCTTCGGCGTGTAGTCGAGGTCGCAGTCGGGGTCGGGGGTGTCGAGGTTGATCGTCGGCGCGATCACGCCCCGCGACACCGTGAGGCAGCACACCACCAACTCGATGCCGCCGCTAGCGCCGAGCGTGTGGCCGAGTTGGCTCTTGGTGCTCGAGATCGAAAGCTTCCTGGCATGGGCGCCGAACACCCGCTTCACCGCGGCCGTCTCGGCCTTGTCGCCGAGCGGGGTGCTCGTGCCGTGGGCGTTGATGTAGCGCACCGCGTCGGGGGCAATCCCCGCGTCGTGGAGGGCCATCGCCATCGCGTGGCCGGCGCCACGGCCTTCGTCGTCGGGCTGCGTGATGTGGCCGGCGTCGCCGCTCGCCCCGTATCCGACCAACTCACCATAGATCCGGGCACCCCGTTTCCGGGCGTGCTCGAGTTCCTCGAGCACGACGACGCCCGCCCCCTCGGCGAGCACGAAACCGTCGCGATCGACGTCGAATGGCCGGCTGGCCTGCTGCGGCGCGTCGGTGCGGAACGACAGGGCCCGCATGTTTTGGAAGCCGGCGAGGCCGATCGGGGTGAGAGCGGCCTCGCTGCCCCCGGTGACCATCACGTCGGCGTCACCGTACTGGATCGCCCGCAGCGCCGAGCCAATCGAGTTGGCGGCGCTGGCGCAGGCGGTGGCGACGGCGAAGTTCGGGCCCTTGATGCCGTAGAGGCTGGAGACGTGCCCGCTCGCCGAATTCACCATCAGCTTCGGGATCGTGAACGGCGACACCTTGTCGATGCCCTTATGGAGCAGCCGCTCCTCCTGGACCTCGAACTCCCACAGGCCGCCGATGCCGGAGCCGATCACGACGCCGCAGCGGTACGGCTCTTCCATGGTGAAGTCGATCCCAGAGTCGGCGACGGCGTCCTTGGCCGAGGCGATCGCGAACTGAGTGAACCGATCGAGCCGCTTGAGCTCCTTCGGGGTCGCGATGCCCTCATTCTCGGCCTCCCACGGCACCTGGCCGCCGAACTGCACGCGGTAGCCGGCGACGTCGAACAGCGTGATCGGCCCCACGCCGCTCTCGCCGCGCACGAGACGATCCCAGACGAACTCGAGAGGTCGGCCGAGGGGCGTCACGACACCCAGGCCCGTCACCGCGACGCGTCGCTTCATTCAACGCACCGTCAGGCTTGATGCTTTTCGATGAACTCCACCGCCTGGCCGACGGTCTGGATCTTCTCGGCCGCATCGTCGGGGATGTTGATCTCGAACTCTTCCTCGAGCTCCATGACCAACTCGACGGTATCGAGCGAATCGGCACCCAGGTCGTTGATGAACGACGTCTCGGGGGTGATCTGCTCCTTGCTCACCCCGAGCTGGGAAGCCACGATGTCAATCACTCGCTCTTGGACTGAAGCCACCTTTTGCATCCTCCTGAAAAAACCGGCTCGAAATCAGCGTGCCTGACCGCCGAAAGATATACCCGTTGCCCGTCCGCAGTGTCCAGCCCGGGAAAAAACGCGTCGTCGATCCCTACCCGATGAGGCCGCCGTCGATCGTGAGCACCTGGGCGGTGACGTAGCCCGACGTGGGAGCCACGAGAAACAGCACCGCCTCGGCGATTTCCCAGGCTTCGCCGAGCCGTTTGGCCGGCACCCGTTTCTTCACCTCGTCGAGCAGGGCGGGGCCGAGGGCGGCCGTCATGTCGCTGGCGATGAAGCCGGGAGCCACGGCGTTGACCGTGATCTTGCGGCCGGCGAGCTCCTTGGCGACCGTCCGCGTGAGGCCGACGAGGCCCGCTTTCGAGGCGGAGTAGTTCGACTGCCCGGGATTGCCGATCAGGCCCGAGACGCTCGCCACGTTGACGATCCGGCCGTAGCGTTGCTGCATCATCGGCCGGCTGGCGGCCCGCATGAACAGGAACGGCCCGCGGAGGTTCGTGGCGATCACCTCGTCCCACTCCTCGTCGCTCATGCGCGGCAGGAGCGTGTCGCGGGTGACGCCCGCGTTGTTCACGAGGATGTCGATCCGTCCGAGCTTCGCATGAATCGCGTCGACAACGGCCTGCACGTCGGCAGACTTCGACACGTCGCAGGGAAACTCCTCGGCCGTGCCGCCCGCCGCCCGAATGGCGGCAGCCACGTCGGCCAGTTTGCCGGCGCTGCGGGCCACGAGGGCCACCGTGGCGCCGTTGGCGGCGAGTGTCTCGGCGATCGCGCGGCCGATGCCCTGCGACGCCCCGGTGACGACGGCCACCTGGCCCGCCAGATCCACCCGCACCCGCTTCGGTTCAGCCTGCGCCTGCTTGTCGTCTGCCATCACTAGCCCTCCTTGGAGATGTCGCCGCACCGGGGCGGCCGTCAGTCGAGCACGCCGTGGCAGGCGACGCTCCGGTCGATCCGTTTCATGAGCCCGCGGAGCACACGGCCGGGCCCGACCTCCCAGACGGTCCGCACGCCCTGCGCGAGCAGATGTTCCACCGATGCCTGCCATTCGACAACCCCGACCACCTGCCGGGCCAGGAGTCGGCGAATTTCCGCAGGGTCGTCGTGGGGCCGGGCATCGACGTTGCTCACGACAGGAATGCGGGGCCGCCGGATCTCGGTGGCCGCAAGGGCCTCCGACAGGCGGGCCACGGCGGGCTCCATCAAGACGGTGTGAAACGCCCCGGCCACCTCGAGCGGCACGCATTTCATCGCGCCGGCGGCCGAAGCGGCCGATTCGAGCCGGCGGCAGGCGGCTGCCGATCCGGAGGCGACGACGTTCCCTGGGCAGAGGACGTTCGCCACGCCGAGCACGTCGCCGCCGCGTGCCTCGTCGCAGAGCGCCGCGACCTGGGCCCGGTCGAGGCCGAGCACGGCGACCATCGCCCCGGGGCGTTGTGCGGCGCACTCCTGCATCGCCCGCCCGCGCACGTCGACGAGCCGCACGGCGTCGTCGAATCCGAGCGCCCCGGCGAACACGAGCGCCGTGTATTCGCCGAGCGAAAGTCCCGCCGTCATCGAAGCCACCTCGAGCGCTCGTTCGCCACGGCTGCGGAGCACTTCGAGAAGCGCGAGGCTCGTCACCAGGATCGCCGGCTGGCTCACGGCCGTGGTGTTGAGCCGTTCCGCAGGACCTTCGGCACAGACCGCGGCGAGGTCATACCCGAGGATCTCACCGGCCCGGTCGAAGAGCGCGCGAGCGGCCGGATGCTCGCCGCACCATGCGCCGACCATGCCCACCGACTGAGCCCCCTGGCCGGGAAAGACGATCGCCGTGCGGCTGCCCGCCGCGGGCTCTGCGTCGGCCAAGGCTTCAGTCCCCGGTCTTGACGACGGCCCGGCCCATGTAGTGGCCGCAGGTGCCGCAGATCCGGTGCGTGGGCACCGCCTTGCCGCAGTTCGAGCAGAACGTCAACTGCCGCGGCGTGAGAAAATCATGGGCGCGGCGGGACCGCGTCTTCTGGTTCGATTGACGTCGCTTGGGAACGGCCATGGGTCACCTGGGGGCTGGTATCGAGCCCCAGACTCTAGCCGCCACGGCGCCCGGCGGTCAATCCGACGGCTCAAAACAGGGTGTTTTGGCGCCCCGGCGGCGGGGACGTGCCGAGATGGTCCTCGCCCTTGGGCGTGATCTTCCGGCCGCGCGGCGTGCGGATCACGAGCTCGCACCGCAGCAGAAACGGCTCCACGTCGTCTTCCAGCGTGTCGGCCGCCGAGCTCATCGTGTGGGCGATCGCCTCGATGCCCACCGGCCCGCCGGCGAACACCCGCTGGATCGTCTCCAGGTATTTCCGGTCGAACCCGTCGAGCCCCAGTTCGTCGATGCCCTGCATCTCGAGGGCCGATCGCACGATCCCGACGTCGATCGCGCTCCCCGCGCGGCTGGTCGAAAAATCGCGAATCCAGCGCAGCCGGTTGTTGGCCAGCCGTGGCGTGCCGCGGCTGCGCCGGGCGATCTCGTCGGCCGAGACATCGTCCATCGGCATCTGGAGCTTGACCGCCGATCGGCGGACGATCTCCGCAAGGTCCTCGGGGCTGTAGTAGTCGAGATGCTCGCGGATCACGAAGCGATCCCGCATCGGCGCGGAGATCAGCCCGGCCCGCGTCGTCGCCCCCACGAGCGTGAACGGCCGCAGCGGCATGTTGATCGTGCGGGCCGCGACGCCGTCGCCGAGCGTGATGTCGATCCGAAAGTCCTCCATCGCCGGATAGAGAAACTCCTCCACGGCGATCGGCATCCGATGGATCTCGTCGATGAACAGCACCGACCCTTCGGCGGCGTTCGTGAGATAGGGCAGCAGGTCCTTGGGAGCCGCGAGGGCCGCGCCGCTGGCGATCTGGAGCGTCGTGCCGAGCTCCCGCGGAATGCACGTGGCGAACGTCGTCTTGCCGAGCCCGGGCGGCCCGTCGAGCAGGATGTGGCCGAGCGTCTCGCCCCGCTTCCGCGCTGCATCAATCGCGATCTCGAGCCGCTCGTAGACAGCCCGCTGCCCGACCATCTCAGCCATCCGCTGCGGCCGCAGCGCGCGGTCCTCCGCGGGCTGTTCCTCGGCCGCCTGCAGGCTGGGTTCACGAAAGCTGGTCATGGGTTTCTCCGCAGGGCAGCGTAGCCGATCTCCCGCCAGATGGTCACGGTCGTCCAGCCCCGATTCGCCCAATCCGGCTCGGGGCTGCCCATGCTCCATCGCCGGACCGCAGGGCCGGTGACAATTACCCGCATTCGGAGTCGGCGGTAGGCATGCTCGACTACGGTCGTGTTGAGAGTACAAGACTCGTGGGTTTTGCTCAGACGCCCATAGTCCTCAACGACTCCCTTCGTCTGCGCGTGCCCACCGACCGACTCCGCCGAAAGTGCCTGACGCTGTAGCGACAGGCCTCCAGGCCTGTCGATCGACAGAGCTGGAGCTCTGTCGC
>JBAXUY010000191.1:0-4842 GCA_037129475.1 Planctomycetia bacterium
ACTCGGATTTGCCTGCGCTGCGCCATCCATGGCTCCGCTGGTCAAATACGCCGGCGAGCGGGACACGGGGAGCCCGAAGCCTCCTTCGTAGCGACAGAGCTCCAGCTCTGTCGATCGACAGGCCTGGAGGCCTGTCGCTACAGCCGGGGACTTTCGGCAGAGTCGGTCGGTGGGCACGCGCAGACGAAGGGAGTCTTTGAGGACGAAACAGCGTTAGGCCCGGAGGGCCGGGTACGTGCCAGCCGACGGAGGTCGGCCAAGGGAAAATGGCACGATGCCATGTTTCCCGTGAAGACGTAGGCGAGGGGTTACCCCTACCGTTGAGCCGGCGTTTGCGACCAGCGGAGCCATGGATGGCGCAGCGCCAGTCGCTCCGAGTGAGCCGAAGCCTGGAGGGCGGAGGCGAACGTCCGGCGAGACGGTACGGGGTAACCCCGAGCCGGCGAGATTCAGACCGACTCTCATGACCAGTCTGGCAGCCGTAATACACCCGGAAGGGCTCGAACCTTCAACCTTCGGTTCCGTAGACCGATGCTCTATCCAATTGAGCTACGGGTGCAACTCAACCGAAGGATACCGAAGCCGCGGCCTGCGACCAATGGTTTCTGCGAAAACGCCGCGGACAGCGGGCGACTCGGCGGTCGGTCAGGCCGACCGCGGCACGAGGAAGCCGTCGCCGTCGATGTCGAACTGCTCCGCGAGGAGCACGGCCCGCGGGGCGTTGCCGGTGCCGCCGGCGAAGGTGGCGCCGATCGCGAGCGTCCGCGACGATTCGCCGAGGGCCGGGGCGTCGGGCAGTGCCGGCAGGCCGAGCCGCGCCCGATCCGCCGCGCACGGCCACACGACCACACCGTTGATCACCCGGCCCACGGTGTCGGACTTGCAGATCGTTTCGTGGTCCCATTCGATCCGGGCCGGCGGGGTGTTCATGGCCACGAGGCCAGCCGCTTCCGGCGGGGCGTAGGCGACGACGGGCTCGATGCCGCAGGCGGCCTTGAAGCGGTCGCTCGCCCCGCGGGCCCGCGCCAGCTCGGCGGACGATGCGATCGGCATCACGACGACGGCCAGATGCTGCGCGAGGCCCGAGCCCGCTGCGGAGACCGAGGCGATGGCCTCGACCTGCTCGATCCGCGCCAGCCAGATCGTCGCCTTCGAGGCCGCGAGCACCGCGGCGATCTCGTCGGCCGGGGTCGACGCGGCGATCATGCGCGCTTCGATGCCGAGCAGAAGGGCGGCATGCATGCCGAGCGAGTCGTGGAGCGGGTCGCCGGCCGCGAGCGAGGCGATGAGCCGGTCGTCGCGGCGCACGAGACAGGCGCCGTCGAAGGCTTCGGCCGTGGCGGCATGGGCAGCCCAGTCGGCGGGTGTGACGCCCCGGGGTAGCGTTGCCCGGGCGGCGAGCATCCGCGACCGCACGCTCGTGGCGGTGAGCTCCTGGAGCGCCCGGCGGGCCTCGTTCGGATGCGTGCCCACCGGCAACGGCGTGCCGAAGAGGACCGTGAGCGGGCGACGGAAGCCACGCGGCCGCTTCGAGAAATAGCGGCCCTCGGAAAACGAGAGCAGGCTGCCCCACATGCCGTCGATGTGCACCGGCAGCATCGGCGCCTCGACCCGCTCGAGCAGCCACTCCAGGCCGCGTTTGAAGCCGAGGATCTGGCCAGTGCGGGCGATGCCCCCCTCGCAGAAGATCCCGATCGCGTCGCCTTCGGCGAGGCCCGCCTGGATCGTCTTCAGCGCCTGGCCGATCGACTTTGGCCGCGGGTCGAAGAGGATGAACCGCCATTGGTCGGCGAGCATCCGCAGGAATGTGCCGCGAATGTTCGGGCCGTACACGACCATGCGCACCGGCCGGGGCACGGCCAGCGGAAGCAGAAAGCCATCGAGCCACGAGAGGTGGTTGGCGACCACGACCACCGGGCCCGTCGCCGGCACGGCCTGCTCGTTGCGGATTCGGAACCGATAGAAGAAATTCACGACCGCCGACACGAGCAGCTTGAGCGATGCCCGCGGGGCGGCGTAGATCGCCGCGGCGGCGGCCCCGACCGCGAGCAGGCCGAACAGGCCGAAGATGGATCGCGCCGAGAGCAGGGGGGATGCGGCGCCGCCCACAGGCGACCGCAACAGACCGTAGAGCAACGAGGCGCCGAACATGCCGGCGAAGGTGAGCAGGTTCGTGGCGGCGAGCAGGGCGCCGCGCCGCGCGGGCGGGCTCTGCTCCTGAAAATACGCTTCGAGGGGCACGTCGAAGATGCCCGCCCCGAGCCCGAGCGTAAAGAGCGCGAGCGTCGCGAACCACCACGCTCCCGTCGATCCGTCCCCGAAGATCGTGCCCGGCCCGCAGGCGAGTGCCCACGAGGCCACCGCCATCACGATCGCCCCTGTCGGCACGAGGCCGAGGTTGATACCCCGGGTCGAGACGCGACCGGCCACCAGGCTGCCGAGCCCGATGCCGGCGACCAGCGCGACCAGGAGCGGCACGATCTGCCCCTGCGCCGTGGCGCCCGCCTCGGTGGCGTATTGATCGACGTTGAGCTGGGCCACGGCGCCGAGCGCCCAGAAGAACACGATCCCGGCAGCTGCGGCGGCCAGCTCACGGCGGCCGGCAAGCTCCGCCAGGTCGCTCCACGTGCGGCCGACCGCGTTCCACGGCGGGGCGGCCGCGGGATCGGCCGCCGGGCGGCGCACGAGGGCGAGCGCCGCGAGCCAGCCGG
Organism: Planctomycetia bacterium; assembly: GCA_037129475.1. Taxonomy (GTDB): domain Bacteria; phylum Planctomycetota; class Planctomycetia; order Pirellulales; family UBA1268; genus RGVT01. Next base: position 2,712 of record JBAXUY010000191.1, read on the forward strand.
CGACGGCGAGGCCCACGAGCACGGCGGCCGGCAGGAGGGCGTGCGTCCAGAGCGGGGCCGAGTGAAGCTCACCCGGCAACGGCACGACCGTGCCGTCGGCGAGCCAGTTGCCACCGGCCATGCCCACGAGCGTGGCGGCGAGCGTGACGAGCGCGAACACGCCATTCGCCTGCGAAAGCCGCGGCGGCGGAACCGTCTCGGGGATCGTGCCGATCACGCTCGGCGCGAGGAGCGCCGCCTGACAGCCGATCACCGCCACCGTGGCGAGCAGGGCCCACAGGCCCGCCGGCAGCCCGAGGAACACGCCGCCCGACCGCACACCCCAGGCCACGGCGCCCGCAGCGCCGGCGACGATCACGATCTCGGCGGCCTTGCACCAGACGATGACCGTGCGCTTGGGATAGCGGTCGGCCAGCCAGCCGGCGAGCCACGCCAGCAGCACGAAAGGCAGCACGAATCCAGCGGTGCCGACGGTGAGGACCAGCGCCACCTCGCCGGTCCCCACGGCCTTCTTGCCCAGCCCGATCGCGAGCCAGCGCAGCACGTTGTCGTTGGTGACGGTGAGTGCTCGCAGCGCGGCGAGCGGGCCGAAGCCACGCGATCCATCATCCAAAGTGTCGTCTCCCGAGACGGTCGCCTCACGGCTGCTTTGAGCGAAAAAACCAGGGCTCGAGGCCACGCAGCCAACGTGCCCTGCCCAGGCTGAACCCCGCCGTGGCGGACTTTGACGGTGGTTTGCAGGCCCACATCGGCGAGCGTATTCTCCATACAGAGAGCTTGTTTGAACAAGGTCGTTCTCAACCGCCCATCTCCACCGGGAACCAATCACATGATGCCGCTCCGCCGCTTCGCGCCTGCCGCCGCGCTCCTTCTGTCGGCGCTCGTCGCCACGCCGGCGATGGCGCAGGTGGTCGTGTACCGCCCGGTGGTGCCGATGTTCGCCCCTGCCGCGGGCCCGTACGTCGCCAACTACACGCCCGCGGGCAACTACGCGGCCGTCACCGCGTTCAGCCCGCCCGTCATGGAGACGGTGGCGATGCCCGTGGTCGCTGCTCCGGTCATGGCCGAGGTGGCGGCTCCTGCACTGCCCGTGACGAGTTTCTATGCCCCCTCGTACGTGGCGCCGACCTACGCCGCACCCGGCCCCGTCGCCACCACCGCGTTCTACGCTCCGGCGGCACCGGTCATGGCCGCGCCGGTCACCACCTACTACGCCCCGACTGCCGTCGCTGTGCCGCTCTACCGACGGGGCCTCTTCGGGGCCTACCGTCCCGTTCGCGCCGCCTACTATCCCTTCTACTGAGCCGTCGACCGCGCCGGTTGACCGCCTCAGTGAGGCCCCTATAGTACGGCAGTTGCAACGATCTCGGTGACGGCGGCGGCTGTGCCCGTCGGCATCCGGCCGCGGGAAGGTGCGGATGGCGGATTCGGTCAATATCATCGGCGCCGGTCCCGGCGGGCTCGCCTCCGCCATGCTGCTCGCGAAGGCGGGCCTTCGTGTGCGGTTGCTCGAACGGCTTCCGGTTCCCGGCGGCCGCACGAGCACCATCACCACACCGGAGGGTTTCCGGTTCGACCTCGGGCCCACGTTCTTCCTCTACCCGCGGGTGTTGGAGGAAATCTTCTCGGCCTGCGGCTATGACCTGCGCGACGAGGTCGAGATGGTGCGGCTCGACCCGCAATATCGGCTCGTGTTCGGCGCCGGCGGAGAACTTCTCGCCACGCCGGACATCGCCCGCATGGAGGCGGAAGTCTCGCGGCTGTCGCCCGCCGACGCTGGATCCTTCACGCGGTTCATGAACGCGACGCGGGAGAAGTTCGCCCGGTTCGCCCCCTTCCTCGAGCAGCCGTTCGAGAGCTGGATGGACCTGGCGCGGCCCGACCTTCTCAAACTGATGCCGCTCCTCAAGCCATGGAAGAGCCTCGACGCGGAACTCGGGACGTTCTTTTCCGACGAACGGATCCGGCTGGCCTTCACGTTCCAGTCGAAGTATCTCGGCATGTCGCCGTTCCGCTGCCCGAGCCTGTTCTCGATTCTCTCGTTCCTGGAGTATGAGCACGGCGTCTACCATCCGATCGGCGGCTGCGGTGCCGTGTCGACGGCGATGGCCCGGCTCGCGCAGGAGATGGG
>JBAXUY010000192.1:0-4803 GCA_037129475.1 Planctomycetia bacterium
CCATGCCGGCCACGTCGCCCACGTTGTCGCCCACGTTGTCGGCGATCGTGGCGGGGTTGCGGGCGTCGTCCTCGGGGATGCCGTGTTCCACCTTGCCCACGAGGTCGGCGCCGACGTCGGCCGCCTTCGTGAAGATGCCACCGCCCACGCGGGCGAAGAGCGCCTGCGAGCTCGCGCCCATGCCGAAGCAGAGCATCGTGACCGTGATCTCCTCGAGCGACAGCGGCGCGAAGCCGAACATCGGCACGAGCCAGTAGAGGATCGCGAACCAAAGCATGATGTCGAGGAGCCCGAGGCCCACGACCGTGAGCCCCATCACGGCGCCCGAGCGAAACGCCACCTGGAGGCCGTCATTGAGCGACCGCTCGGCGCCGGCCGCGGTGCGGTTGCTGGCGAGCGTGGCCGTCTTCATGCCGAACCAGCCGGCGAGACCGGAGAACAAGCCGCCCGAAATGAACGCGAAGGGCACCCACGCGCTCTGCACCTTGAGGACGAATGCGAGGATCAGCAGCAGCAGGAAGATCACGAGGAAGAAGCCGGCCACCACCTTGTATTGCTGCTTGAGATAAGCGTCGGCGCCGGTCCGCACGTAGCCGGCGATGTCGATCATCTTCTGCGATCCGGCCGGCTGGGCCTCCATCCACTTGAAGAACTGCCAGGCCTGGACGAGCGCGAGCACGGAGCCGGCCGTGCCCAAGAGCCACCAGAATCCGTAGGGACCGAAGAACCACGCCTGCGAAGCGGCCTCCGCCGTATCCGCAGCCCGGGCGACGAGGGGCGACAGGAACATGGAACACGCGGCGGCTGCGACGGTGAGAGAACGGGTCACGATCGGAGGACTCCAGGGGAGGTGTACGGGAGACGCGAAAGCCGGCCCATCGGCCTCGCGAAAGAGAGCGAAATCTACTTCCGCGAAAAAACCCGTGTCAAACCGCGGTTGCAGGGCACGACAGAATCGCGTCATTCAAGCCCCTGACGGAAAACGCGCAGGGGCGTGACGCGTTCACCCCTGCGCCACTGGCACCTTGCCGATCGAGTGGTACACGAATCCACGGGACCGCATTTCCGCCGGGGAATACAGGTTGCGTCCGTCGAAGATCACCTTCGCTTTCAGCCGGCGGGCGACCTCGTCGAAATCAGGCCGACGGAAATCGCCCCACTCGGTCACGATCGCCAGGCAATCGGCCCCGTCGAGGGTGTCCATCACGTTGGCGGCGTACTCCAGTTTGTCACCGTAGATCGCCTTCACGTTGGCCATCGCCTCCGGGTCGAACACGCGCACGGTCGCCCCGCCCTCGAGGAGCCGCTCGATCAGGTCGATCGCCGGGGCATCGCGAATGTCGTCGGTGCGCGGCTTGAACGCGAGCCCCCAGACGGCGACCTTCCGGCCCTTCAGGGTGCCGCCGAAGTGCGCCGCGATCTTCTCACCCAGCACCTTCTTCTGGGCGAGGTTCGTGTCGTGCACGGCCGTGAGGATCCGCGGACTCACGCCCTTGTCGCGTGCCATCGCGGCGAGCGCCTGCACGTCCTTCGGAAAGCAGCTGCCGCCGTAGCCGACGCCGGGAAAGAGGAAGGCGAAGCCGATGCGGCTGTCATGCCCGATGCCGCGGCGAACGTCGTCGATGTCGGCCTCCATCCGTTCGCAGAGATTCGCCACCTCGTTGATGAACGAGATCTTCGTGGCCAGGAGCGCGTTGGCCACGTACTTCGTCATCTCCGAGCTCTCAGGCGACATCACGAGAAACGGGTTTTCCGTGCGCAAAAACGGGAGATAGAGACTTCGCAGCGTCTCGCCGACGTCGGGCGACCGGACGCCGACGACCACGCGATCGGGCTTTTGGAAGTCCTCGATCGCGGCACCTTCCTTGAGGAACTCGGGGTTGCTCGCCACGTGACAAACGCGGCCTGTACGCTCTTTCAACCGCTTCTCGATCCCCGCACACGTGCCGACCGGCACGGTGCTCTTGGTCACGACGACGGCGTGCCGATGCAGGTGGGGCGCGATCGTGTCGACCACCTTCCAGAGGGCGGACAGATCGGCCGACCCATCCGCCGCGGGCGGCGTGCCGACCGCGAGAAAGACCACCTCCGCATCCTTGATCGCTGCCGCGGTGTCGGTGGTGAATTTCAGCCGGCCGGCCGCCATGTTCCGCTCGACGAGTTCCTCGAGACCGGGCTCGTAAATCGGCACCTCGCCCCGGTTGAGCCTGGCGATCTTGTCGGCGTTGATGTCGAGGCAGGTCACCGTATTGCCGCTGTCGGCAAAGCAGGTGCCCGTCACGAGTCCCACGTACCCTGTGCCGACGACGCCGATCTTCATGATGAGGTGCCTCGGGTTTGTGGCAGGCTGAAGCCTGTCCTACGGCGTGCGCTCCGGCCTGTCCTACTCGGCGGGAGGAGCCTCGTCGGCTTCTTCCTGCTCGCTTGGCGGCACCGGCACGACGGCGGCGAGCGTGTCGCTCTCGTCGAGCCGCATGATCCGCACGCCCTGCGTGTTGCGGCCGATCGCGTTGATCTCGCGAACGTTCACGCGCTGGATCTTGCCGCGGGCCGTCATCATCAGCACCTGGTCTTCGTCGCGCACCGCCACGATCGACACGACCTGCCCGTTGCGGGCCGTGGTCTTGATGTCGCGGATGCCCTTGCCGCCGCGATGCTGCGTGCGATATCGCATGCCGCTCGAACCCTCGCCGTCGGCCTCTTCGCCGGCCTCCGCCGACTCCGCGGGCTCGGCCTCCGCGGCCTCCCCTTCTTCACCGGGCGCCGGGCCGGAGAGCGGAGTGCCGGCACCGAACGGGGTGCGCTTGCCATAGCCCTGCTCGCAGACGGTGAGCAGCGTCGCTTCGGGATCGGCCACCACCATGCCCACGAGCCGGTCGCCGGAGCCGAGTTTGATGCCGCGCACGCCGCTCGTGTCACGGCCCATCGGCCGCACGTCGGACTCTGGAAAGCGGATCGCCATCCCCTTCGCCGTGGCGAGCAGGAGCTCGTCGCCCGGCTTCGTGACGAGGGCATCGATGAGTTCGTCGCCCTCGCGGAGCTTGACGGCGATCAGGCCCTTCGTGCGGCGGCGACGATACTGCTCGAGGGCCGTTTTCTTCACCATGCCGCTGCGGGTCGCGAGCATGAGGAACTGGTTCGGATCCTCGAAGCCACCCACGGCGCGGCAGTCGGCCACCTTTTCGCCGGGCTCGAATTCGAGCAGGTTGACGAGCGCCCGGCCCTTGGCGTCGCGGGCCAGCTCGGGCAGCTCGAACACCCGCATCGAAAACACCTTGCCGAGTGTCGTGAACACGAGCAGCCAGTCGTGCGTGCTCGCCACGAAGAGGTGCTCGATCGGATCTTCTTCGTCGGTGCTGGCTCCCTTGAGACCTTTGCCGCCGCGACGCTGCGCACGGTAGGTGTCGGCCGGGGTCCGCTTCACGTAGCCAGCGCGGCTGATCGTGACCACCATCGTGGCTTCGGTGATCAGTTCCGCCATGTCACGGATGTCGCCCGCCTCGCCGCTGATCTCCGTGCGGCGATCGTCGGCATGCTTGCCTTCGACCTCAACCAACTCCGCACGGATGAGCGCCTTGATGTTGGCCTCGCTCGAGAGCACCCGGCGAAACTCGCCGATCTTGGCGAGCAGGTCGCGGTGCTCGCCCGTCAGCTTCTCCTGCTCGAGGTTGACGAGCTGCCCGAGCGTGAGCCGGAGGATCGCGTCGGCCTGCACCGGCGAGAGGCCGTAGGTCTCCGCGGCCCCGCGCTCCTCCGTGAGGATCGCGTAGCCCTCGGCGCCGAGCGCCCGTTCGAGGAGCGCCGCCGGCGTCTGAATCTGGCACAGCCGCTCCTTGGCCTCGGCCTGCGACTTCGAGCTCCGGATGATCCGGATCACCTCGTCGATGTTGGCAAGCGCGACGAGCAGCCCTTCGAGTGTGTGCTTGCGGCTCCGGGCCTTGGCGAGCAGATGCTGCGTGCGGCGCCGGATCACCGTGGTGCGGTGCCGCAGGAACTCGTCGAGCATGCTCTTGAACGACAGGATCCGCGGCTTGCCGTCGACGAGCGCCAGGAAGATGAGCGAGAACGACGTCTGGAGCGGCGAAAACTGGTAGAGCTGGTTGAGCACGACGTCGGGGTCGGCATCGCGCTTGAGTTCGAGGATCAGCCGCACCGGCTCCTTGAGATCACTCTCGTTGCGGATCGCCGAGATACCCTTGATGCGGTCTTCATTCACGAGCTCGGCGATCTTCTCCTCGATCGCATCGCGGGTCTGCTGATACGGAATCTCCGTGACCACGATCCGGCTGCGGTTCTTGCCGAACTCCTCGACATGCGCCCGGGCCCGCAGCGTGATCGTGCTCCGGCCCGTCAGATAGCCGCGCACGAGCGCCTCGCGGCCCATCACGATGCCGCCGGTCGGGAAGTCGGGGCCGGGCACGATCTCCAGAAGCTCGGCCATCGTCGTGGCCGGATTGTCGATCAGTTTCACGAGGGCCCGGCAAACCTCGCCGAGGTTGTGGGGTGGAATGCTCGTAGCCATGCCCACGGCGATGCCGCCGGCGCCGTTGACGACGAGGTTGGGAAACCGGCTCGGCAGGACGACGGGCTCGGTGTTCCGCTCGTCATACGTGGGCACGAAGTCGACCGTGTCGAGTTCGAGGTCGTCGAGCATCAGCGCCGCGATCGGCGAGAGGCGGGCCTCGGTGTATCGCATGGCGGCCGCGGGCAGACCGGCGATCGAGCCGAAATTGCCCTGCTTGTCCACCAGCACGTGCCGCATGTTCCATTCCTGGGCCATGCGGACGAGCGTGGGATAGATCA
>JBAXUY010000193.1:0-4739 GCA_037129475.1 Planctomycetia bacterium
TGGACGTAGCGACAGGCCTCCAAGCCTGGCGGATGGACGTAGCGACAGGCCTCCAGGCCTGTCGGATCGACAGAGCTGGAGCTCTGTCGATCCGTCTCACTTGACCTTGATCTTGGGCGGCTTGGGGCCGTCCTTGCCCTTCGTGATCGGCGACACGACCGGCGGGAAGCCATTGAGCCGGCGCCAGATCTCGTAGCCCAGGGGCACGCGGTTCAAAAACACCCACCCGATCGCCTGGTTGCCCTGCCGCAGAAACTCCGAGTCGGGCCACATCTCGCCGGGCCGCATCGCGTCGGGCTCGATGAGCACGCGAAACTTGCCCGTCATGCCGCTGGCCGCCGCGTCGATCTGCCGCACCTTGCCGCCGAACGTGCCGATCGCCAGTTCCGGGAATCCCGAAAATTGCACCGCCGGCCAGCCCTCGAACTGCAGCCGCACATGCGGCAAGGAGCCCGTACGTTCCGCGAACCCGCGCACCAGTGGTGCGTCGAGTCCGTCGAGCAAGAGCTCGACGACGCGGTCGTTGGTATCGGGCACGATCGTGCAAAGCTCGTCGCCTTCTTTTACGTACTGTCCACCCTGGCCCACGTTGGCCTCCACGCGGAACACCGTTCCGTCGCAGGGCGCCACCACGAGCCGGGCTTTAAAGCGTTCGATGCGGTTGTCGATCTCCTGGATTTCGCGTTCGATCGAAAACAGGTTTTGCTCGCTCTTGCGCAGGTTGGAGCGGGCCACCGCGATCGCCGACAGTCCGGCGGCGTCGGCCTGCAGGAGCAGGGCTTCCTGCGTGAGCAGGGCGGCCTGAGCCCGCTGGATCTCCGCGGTGGCCTTCTCCGTGTCGGTGGTGGCGCGGTCGGCCCGCATCCGGGCCTCGTCGCGGTTGAGCTTGCTTTCGAGGCCGCCGAACGTGGGGTTCGTGAACAGGTCCTCGAACATCTCGAACCGGTTCTTCTCGAACGTCTGCGCGAACTGGGCGTTGGCGCCGACCTGTCGGGCCACCTCGATTGCCTTGCGTGCCGCCTCACGGTTCGCCTCCGCCGCTTTCACCGCCGCGTCGCGGGCCGATTCCTGGGCCTTCGCCGCCGCATCCTGTTCGGTCACTTCGAGCTTCGCCGCCGCGAGGCGGCCGGCCAGAAACTCCCGCTGGGCCTCCAGTCTTGCGGCAAGCTCAGGATCGTTGTCTTCGATATCGACCACCGGATCGTTCATCTTCACGCGGCTTCCCTCGACCACGTGCCACGTGCGCACCTGCCCCGAAACCCGCGCCGTGAGCACCTGCATTCGCTCGACTGGGGAATATGCGACGACCTGACCCCGCCCCTGCACGGTCTGCTGCCAAGGCACGAAAGCCAGGAGGAATGGCGAGGCCAGGAAAAGCAGGATGACGAACCGTGCCATCCAACGGACGCCCCGCGGCGTGGCCGAGCGGGCGATGACGTCGTCGAAGTCGTGCGAGTCGCTCATGCCCACTCCACCGTCTTGTCGCAGCGGTTGCGGATCTCGTCGCGGGCCGTCACCACCACGAGCGTCCACGGGGCCTCGCGGTCGAAGATCGTCTCGACGAGTTGCGGACAATCATGGATGTCGAGGCCATCGAGCAGGCCGTCGATGAGCAGTAGCCTGGGCCGGCCGGCGATCGCCCGGGCGATCGAGAGCCGCAGCAACTCGTTCGTGGAGAGCGGCAAGCCGTCGGATGCGAGCGGCGTGGCGGCACCCTGCGGAAGTCGGGCCACGATATCGTCGAGCCCCACCATGTCGAGCGCCCGCTGCACGTCGAGGGCCGCGATTTCCGTGCGGCCCACGCGGATGTTCTCCGCGACGGTGCCGGCGAAGGTCTCGGCCTGGCCTACGAACGCGATCCGCAATCGCGTGGCGGCGCGGTCGAGCGAGCGGGCGTCGATGCCGTCGAATTCGAGCAGCCCTTCGTGCGGCAGCCGCAGCAGGCAGAGCGTCTCGAGGAGGAACGTCTTCCCCGAGCCCGACGGCCCGATGACGGCCACACGCTCACCCGGGCGGGCCACCAGCTTGAGCGCCTTGTCGCGCCGGCGAATCTCGGCCACGGCCTGCATCGGTGTGTCGCGGGGCGGCAGTTGCTCGCCGCCTTCGGGCTCGAGCACGAGCGTGCCGATCACGCCCAGTTTGTCGAGCGACGCCTGGAGGTCGTAGAAGATCTCCACGTATTTGCCGAGCTTCGAGAGGGCTGTGAGCACGAGCGTCACGATCAGCTCGCCCGCCACGAGCTGCCCGAGGTTGAGCTGCCGGTTGATCACGAGCCAGCCGCCGAGGCCGAGCAGCACGGTGCTCGCCACGGCCTCGAGGAGCAGTGCGAAGAGCGTCTGCCGCCAGACCACGCGAAAGTGCTTGCGGCGGGCGGCGATGTAGGCCTCGGTGAGCATGCCCGCCCGTTCGATCGCCACCTCGCCCCCCTTGCCGAAGCGGAAGGTGTGTGGGCACTTCGCGATCTCCTCGAGCCAGGCCGCCATGTCGAACTTGGCATAGCTCTCGGCGATGCTCGTGCGCACGCCGCCGAGGCCGAGCACGCCCACGAGAAACGCAATCATCACCACCATCACGAGGGCAAACGTGAGCAGGTAGGGGTGGTAGAAGGCGAGCACGACCAGGCCCACGATCGTGGTCATCACGATCGCCACGCCGTCCACGAGGAGCGACGTGATCGCCTTCTGTACCGTGGCCACCTCGAAAAACCGGTTCACGATGTCGGTGGGATTGCGCCGATCGAACGATTCGATCTCCGCCCGGGCGAAGCGGGTGGCAAAGGCGTTGGCGGTGCGGGCGAAGATGCGCCGCTGCATGTACTCGGCCACGGCCACCTGCATCGCCCGCAGGATCGCCGAGAAGATCAGGAAGGCGAGCATCACGAGCGAGAGCACGACCACCGGCCAGAGCAGCACGCCGAAGGCCACGGTGTTGACGAGGGCCTCGATGGCGGCCGGCGTGACGATCGAAAGCAGGCCCACGCCGAGGGCGAAGGACAGGATCGTGACCACGTCGCGCCGCTCGAGGCGCAGCAGGTCCATGAGCCGTGTCCACGGCCGAATCACTGCGCCGCCATGATGCCCTGCAGCTTCTGCCATACGGTCCAGAGACCGACCATGATGAAGCCGGCCGCCGAGACCCACAACAGCAAATCCCATGGCTTCGAGGGGGTGAGCCGCGGCTCCATCGCCCGGTAGCGAAACCACAGCACGGCCACGCCCAGGGCGGCGAGCATCACGGCCTGCATCGCCCCGCTGGCGAGCACCATCCCCACGGGCTCGCGGATCAAGAGGGCGAGGGCGAGCGCCACGAGCGGCCAGGCCGTGGCGATCCGCCGCGTCCACGTGCGGCGTGAGTCGTCCCCCGCCGGAATCCAGCCGGCGAGCACGAGGCCGTCGGTGACGATCCGCGCGTTGCCGTCGGCCGCGGCGAAGAGTGTGGAATAGAGCACCGCGAACGCCCCCACGAGAAACACTTCCTCCGCCCATGATCCAAACACGGGCGCATACATCGCTCCGAGCGAGCGCACCATCTCGCCGCCGCCGGGCCGCAGGCCGAGCCGGCCGAGCGTGGCGGCGCCCAAAAGATAGAAAGCCACCGTCACCGCCGTGTAGACCACCATCGACGCCCACGCGTCGAACTGCATCACCTTGAGCCAGCCGCGGGCCCGGGCGGCCCAGGCCGGCGAGTCGTCGCGCGGGCCCACCGCCCGGCCGTATCCCTTTTCGAGACACCAGTAGGGATAAAACATGAGTTCGCTCGCGCCCACGCCGATGATGCCGAACGTGGCGAGCGCCGTCATGAGCGGCGAGCGGCCGCCGATGGCCGGCGGGATCGAGGGCACGATGCCGCCCACGAGTTCGCGGGTCGAGATCGCCCAGGCCGGGTCGAACTGGAGCATCGCGAGCGCGACGAGCGTCACGAGCGTGAACGTGCCCACGAGCACGATCGACACCCGCTCGATCACGCGGTAGCGGCCGATCGAGAGCAGGATCGACGTCACGATGCCCACGACGACCGCCCAAAACGTGTCGTCGGCGGGGCGGGCGAGGGTTGCGGATTCCGCCTCGAGGGCGGCGAAGCGTGCATCGAGCACGGCGGCCTGCGCGGCATCGCCGCTGCGGCGGGCGGTGGCGGCCTGGATGCGCGTGGCGGCGGCGGCATCGTGCACGCGGTTCCACTCGCGGCCGGCAGCGGTCACGGGCGCCCCAGCTGCGAGCGTCTGGGCCACCCCGGCGAGGATGCCGCCCTGCTGCACGATCACGAGCGCCGTCATGATCGCCCAGCCCCAGTAGATCCAGCCGAGCCCGCCGATGCGCGGCCCGGGCACGCGGTCGAAGGCGGCCAGCGGCGTGCGGCCCCACGCGAGCGTGTGGCGGCCAATCTCGATCTGGGCCGCCACCTTGATCGCGCAGCCGATCACGATGAGCCAGAGAAGGATGAAGCCCGCCTCCGCGCCGACGGTGGTGGCGGCGATCAGTTCACCGCTGCCCACGATCGAGCTGGCGAGGATGATGCCGGGCCCGAGGTGGGAGAGCGTTTCGCGGAGCGTCGTTGGGGGTGCTTGCATGACTTGTAGCGACGGAGCTCCAGCTCTGTCGATCGCCGAACGTAGCGACGGAGCTCCAGCTCTGTCGATTCAAAAACTCTGTCGTAGCGACAGGCCTGGAGGCCTGTCGCTACGGGCCGAGCATTTCGGCGAGGCCTTCGCGGGTGGTCTGGGGGTGCCGGAAGCCGGCGGC
>JBAXUY010000194.1:0-4645 GCA_037129475.1 Planctomycetia bacterium
ATCGCCCGGCTCTTCCCCGAGGCGAAGGTGATCGCCTGCGTTCGCGACGTGTCGTGGGTGGTGGACAGCATCGAGAAGCTCGTGCAGCGGAACGTCTTCAGCCCGTCGTCGATCTTCGCCTACACGGCGGGAGGCACCGTCTACACCAGGGCGAACGCGGTGGTGGCCCCCGACGGCATGGTGGGCGGCCCCTACGACGCGCTCAAGCAGGCCTGCTACGGCGGCCAGCGCGACCGGCTGCTGCTCGTGCAGTACGAGACGCTCACCACCGACCCGGCCCGCACCCTGCGGGCGATCTACGACTTCATCGGTGAGCCCCTCTTCGCACACGACTTCGGCCACGTGGACTACGACGTGCGCGAGTTCGACGAGCGGGCCGGCACCCCGGGGCTGCACACCGTCCGCGGCACCGTGAAGGCCGAGGACCGCGAGACGCTCCTGCCGCCCGACCTCTTCAATCGGTTCCGAAACGATGCCTTCTGGCGCGACCCGGCGCGGATCCCGCCGGGGCTGCGGGTGGTCTAGAGGGCGAGGGCGAGGGCGCGGATGTCGCGGAACTCGACCTTCATCACGAGGCCGGCGTGGATCTGGAGGCCGATCGGGGCAGGGGCCGCGTACTTCGCGTCCTTATACTGCGATACCTGCTCCCCATTGAGCCACACCGTGAACGTGTCGCCCTTCGCTTCGACGCGGATCCGGTTCCACGCGCCGGGCTTGAGGAGGTCGGCGGCCTTCGGTGCCCGGGCCTCCTCGGGATACTTGCCGGTGTAGAACGAGCAGGTCATGTCGCGCTTCAGGCTCCGCGACACGCCGATCTGCACCTGCACTTCCGGCTTCCGCAGCATGATGCCGCTGTCGATCTCGCCGGTGAACCGCACCTCCGCCTCCACGATCACGTCGCCATACGGCTGTTTCGTATACAGCATCGAGCCCTTCATGCGATCGTCGCTCTGGCCCACGATCGCGCCGTCGACGACGCTCCAATACGACGGCTCGTTCGGCGTCTGCCAGCCGGAGAGATCCTGGCCGTTGAAGATCGAGGGCAGGGCTGCCGTGGGAGGCGTCTCCGCACGGCCGATGGCGGCCAGGGCGATCGCGGCGATGCACGCGAGCAGGAAGGGACGGATGCGGTGCATGACGGACGTCTCCGGACGGGGTGATTCGGGAGGCTCCAGCGTAGCACGCGGCACGGAACGGTCGGCTCGAGCGTGCTTTGCGCCGCGTGGTGGCCGCCGGTACGATGTTCGGGTTCCGCCCGAGTCCCCCGGCAGCCCCCCATGTCCGAGATTCTCACCTCGCCCCGGCCGTCCCGCTTCGGTCGGGCCGTGGGGTTTCGGCTCGCCGGCGTCGGCAGCTACGCGCCGCCTACCGTGGTCACCAACGCCGACCTCGCCCGCCTCGGCTGCGACCCGGCCTGGATCGTGGAGCGATCCGGCATCCACGAGCGGCGGCACGCCTCGCCCGAGATGGCCACGAGCGATCTGGCAGCCGAGGCCGGCCGGGCGGCGATCGCCCAGGCAGGACGGCGCGCGGCCGACGTCGACCTCGTGGTGCTCGGCACGTTCACGCCCGACATGTGCATCCCGTCGACGGCCTGTATCGTCCAGGAAAAGCTCGGCCTCGACGCGGCCGCGATGGACGTGACAGCCGCCTGTGCCGGCTTCGCCTACGCTCTCGTCACGGCGGCCCAGTTCGTCGTGGCCGGATCGAGCCGGCTCCCGCTCGTGATCGGCGCCGACACGAACTCGCGCGTGGTCGACCCCGACGACATCAAGACCTGGCCCCTGTTCGGCGACGGAGCCGGGGCCGTGCTGCTCGAGCCGGTCGAGCCCGAGCCCTCAGGCCGCGAATCGGGCCTGCTCGCCTTCTCGCTCGGCTCCGACGGCCGCGGGGCAGGGCTGTTGCAGTGTCCGATGAGCGGCTCGCGGCAGCCCGTGACCGTCGAGGGTGCACAGCGCCGTGAGCAGTTCATGCAGATGGACGGCCGGGCCGTGTTCAAGTGGGCGATCCGGCTCGCCGAGGAGAACATCCGCCAGGTCGTCGAGCGGTCTGGCGTGTCGCTCGACGCGATCGACCTCTTCATCCTCCATCAGGCCAACGCCCGGATCATTGAGGGCGCCCGGACGGCTCTTGGCATCGACGAGCAAAAGTTCATGGTGAACCTCGACCGCTACGGCAACACGTCGAGCGGCTCGATTCCGCTCGCGCTCGATGAAGCGTGGCGCACCGGCCGCGTGGGCCCGCGCAGCACGATCGTGATCTGCGGCTTCGGCGGCGGCCTCGCCTGGGGCAGCGCCGTGTGGAGGCTGTGATGCGGCGCGACCACACTGCCCCTATCGTAGGCCATGCTTCAGCCTGCCACGTGTGGGTCAACTCGCCCAACCCGGCTCGGGGTTACCCCGTACCGTCTCGCCGGACGCTCACTTCAGCCATCCTGGCTTCCGTTCGCTCGGATTTGCCTGCGCTCCGGCATCCTGCCTGCGCTGGTCAAATACGCCGTCTCGACGGCAGGGGTAACCCCTCGCCTCCCCCCGTAGGGACAGAGCTCCAGCTCTGTCCGCTCGACAGGCCTGGAGGCCTGTCGCTACGGCGCCGGGAACGTTCGGCGGAGTCGACTATTGGCTGTTCCCACACCAGAGGAATCGAGATCGTTTCATGACTGAAGCCGTGATCGAAAAAAAGCTCCCCGCCCGCCGCGATGTGCCCGTCGGGGATACGTGGGATCTCGCGAGCCTGTTCTCGTCGGACGCCGAGTGGGAGGCGGCGCTCGCGGAGTGGGAGAAGATGATTCCCGGCTTCGAGGCGTTCGCCGGCACGTTGGCAAAGTCGCCCGAGCAACTCGCGGCGTGCCTCGCGCACGACGTGGCAGTCGATCGGGCGGGCGACCGGCTCGGCACGTATGCCCACCTGCGGGCGAGCGAGGATCAGGGCGCGGCGGAGTCGCAGCGGATGGTGGGGCGGTTTCAGCACGTGGCCACACGGGCGGGCGAGAAGGCGAGCTTCATTCGGCCCGAGATCCTCGCGATCCCTCCGGCCACGCTCGCTGCGTGGATCGAGCTGCCCGTGCTCGCCGACTACCGGCTCATGCTCGAGCGGCTCGTGCGCACGCGGCCGCACGTGCTGTCGGAGCCCGAGGAAAAACTGCTCGCGATGCAGGGCACGTTCGCCGGCACCGCGGGGAAGGTCTTTCGGCAGCTCACCGACGCCGACATGAAGTTCGGCAGCGTGATGACCGGGAAAGGGGAGCGAGTCGAGCTCTCGAACGCCACGTTTATCACGCTGCTCCACGACACATCGCGGGAGACGCGGCGGACTGCGTTTCATCAGTACTACGATCAATACGAGGCTCATGCCAACACACTCGCAGCCACGCTCTCGGGCTCCGTCGAGCGCGACGTGTATGCGGCGCGGGTGCGGCACTACCCGAGCGCCGTCGAGGCGGCGCTCTTCGGCGACAACGTGCCGCTCTCCGTCTACGACCAGTTGATCGCCGCGGTGCGGGCCAACCTCCCGGTCGTGCACCGCTACTACGACCTGCGGAAGCGGGTCCTGGGGCTCGACGAGATCCACCACTACGACTGCTACGTGCCGCTCGTGCCCGAGCTCGAGCAGAAGCACACGTGGAACGAGGCGGTGACGGTGGTGATCGAGTCGCTCGCACCCTTGGGCAAGGACTACTGCACGCGGCTCGAACGCGGCCTCTCGGGCCGCTGGTGCGATCGCTATCCCAACGCTGGCAAGCAGTCGGGCGCCTTTAGCTCCGGCACGTACGACTCCGACCCCTACATCCTGATGAATTTCCAGGAGGAGGCGGTCGAGCACGTCTTTACGCTGGCCCACGAGGCAGGCCATTCGATGCACACGCGCTCCTCCGCCGAGGCCCAGCCCTACCAGTATTCGGGCTACACGATCTTCGTGGCAGAGGTGGCGAGCACATTCAACGAGCAGTTGCTCACGCGATTGATGATCGAACGGGCGACGTCGGCGAAGGAGCGGGCCGCGATCATCGTGCGCGAGATCGACTCGATCCGCTCCACGATCGTGCGGCAGACGATGTTCGCCGAGTTCGAGCGCAAAAGCCACGCGTCGGCCGAGGCGGGCGAGCCGCTCACGCTCGAGCGGATCCGCGGCATCTACCGCGAACTGCTCGATGCCTACTTCGGCCCCACGTTCGCGATCGACAAGCAACTCGAGCTCGAATGCCTGCGGATCCCCCACTTCTACAACGCGTTCTACGTCTACAAATACGCGACCGGCCTCTCGGCGGCGATCACGTTGGCGAAGAAGGTGGCCGAAGGGGGCGCGAAGGAGCTCGACGCCTACCTGCGGTTCCTGAAGGGCGGCTGCTCAAAGTGGCCGCTCGACCTCCTGCGCGACGCGGGCGTCGATCTCGAAAAGCCCGAACCCGTCGCCACGGCCCTCACCCAGTTCGGCCGGCTCGTCGACGAACTCGATGGCCTGCTGTGATTTGTCAGGCGCGCGCCGGCTTCGGGCTCCCCCTACGCCCGTCGCCGGACGTTCGCTTCGGGCATCCTGCCCTCCGCTCACTCGATTCCGACTACGCTTCGGCATCCTGCCTGCGCTTGTCTCCATACGCCGGCTCCCGGGGTACGGGGAGCCCGAAGCCTCCCCCGTAGCGACAGAG